>NZ_BAAJCL010000002.1:53944-360480 GCF_057535655.1 Anaerostipes stercorihominis
TCCAGTAACACCGGGAACTGCGGAGTGTCCAGTAACACCGGGTATCGCGGAACTGCAAGAGCTGGACATCAAAACAGTATCGCCGTCGCATGGGGGCCAGAGTCCAAAGCGAAAGGTGTAAAAGGTTCTTGGCTAGTTCTTGCAGAATGGAAAAGTAATGGAGGTTGTAGTTGGGATGAAAATACATGGACTTTTGCATGTGCAGCCATGGTACAGGTTGATGGAAAAACAATAAAAGAAGATACTTTGTACCAATTGATTGATGGCAAAGTCGTAGAAGCAGAACTTAAATAAAGCACCTACAGGACATATACCACGATGAAACTATTGACAGTCCTGTGAAACGCATAAGAAACAAACATGAGAGCCTGCCGCTTCTGCGGCGGGCAGAAAGGAGTCAAAATGAAAGTGATAAGAAACATGAAAATAGATACAAGGATTTATGAGGTCGGAGATATGATCAAATTTAAGCTGACAGACGGCGAAAAGGTACAGGCTATGGCGGTGGAAGAGACGCCCAAAGGGATACTGTTCGTGCTGGTCGACTGTCTTACAAAAGAATATCCGATGTTTGAGGACCTTGACAGCATGGATGAGGACGAAATCTCTTACATGACTTCTGATTTGCGGAAAAAGCTGAATGGAGAAATCCTCGCAAGATTCCCGGAAGAAATCAGAAGCCGCATGGTGGCAGTCAACGCAGAGGGAGATATGCTTCGGATTCCTACAGAGCGGGAAATCTTTGGAGAGAATGTCTATGGACAGGAAGAAGCGGAAAAAGTCAAACGCTGGAAGTCTATGAAAAAGAAAAGAAATCGTATTGCTTTTCAAGGCAAAGAGGGTGCTTGGGAATGGTACTGGCTTATGAATCGTCATAAGGAACACACTTCCGTTTTCGCCGGTGTCACCAACTTCGGTAATGCGGACTTCGGCGACGCTTCTCTCTCTTTTGGCGTTCGCCCGGTCTTTCTCTTAGAGCGGTAGGGGGATTTTGTTAGGAGATGTTAAGGAGGAATAAAATGGCATTGACAATGAAAGAAAAAATACAAATGGATGCAATAAAAAATAAAGAAGATTACAAAATAGAGGAGTATGAGGATGTTGTATTGTTGACCAATGGAATGTATGGGGTTTACATATATGTATGGGAATTGCTGATAGACGAAAGAAAATATGATAAAAGTGAAAGATTGAAAGAATTAGACCCTTTGGAGTTAGAAGAAAAGGAAGAAAATGCAAAGGTTATAAAAGAAGCTATAACCTTTGGAAAGCACACGGCAAATGCGGTGATCAATCTAAAAAAGAAAAAAGTGTGGATTTGGCAGGAATGTTTAAAAAAGTTTGGTGGGAAAGTGTTTTATGGAATGGTAGAGCTTGAGAATGGGAATGAAATTATAACGGTGCGCGACAGGGAAACTGGGGAGATCATAGGAGTGATTGCAACGTTGGAAGATATGGAAATTCAAAAAAATGAAGTTTACCAGATTTAGGAGGAGAGATGAATAAAGTAATATTAATGGGCAGGTTAACCAAAGATCCGGTAATTAGCTGGAACGAAGAAAATTTATGCATTGCCAGATATACGCTGGCGGTGGATCGAAGAATCAAAAAGCAGGAAGAGCAGCCGGCGGATTTTGTAAGTTGCATTGTGTTTGGGAAAGGAGCGGAATTTGCAGAGAAATGGTTGAAAAAGGGAATAAAAATTGCGGTAGAAGGGAGAGTACAGACAGGAAGCTATATAAGGGATGATGGAATCAAGGTATATACTACAGAGGTCGTAGTAGAAAGTCAGGAGTTTGTAGAAAGGAAAGAACAGTGAGGATAATAGAGCGAATCAGAAAATACATACAGAAGCGAACAAACAAAGAGATGAAGATGCCGATCAGAGAAGTATATCCAAAAATGCCGGAGGTAGAGAAGCCGATGGCAGCAGAACCGAAAGAGATCACGCTTGAAATTTCCATAGAGAAAAAATCTGCAAAAAAATTACAAAGATTTCTTTATAATAGAGGAAATAATCAAAGGAAAATGAAAGGAATCCCATTAAAACGATATAGGATGATACAGAAGGCAGGCAGTAAGAGGGCAAAAAAATGAACTGTCAAGGCAGCAGGAGGGAAAAACGGACGCTATGGAGAAACAGCTGGGAAGATTATGACATAAGCAGAAATCGGCTGGAAGAGTTAAAAGCGTTTTGCCGACAATATAATGAAAAAAGAAGTAAAATACAAAACGGACATAAGGATAGAGAAAAATATAGGAGAGATCTGGAGCTCATGGAGCAAGCCGCTATGAAAGCGAATCCGGAAATTTATCAATATATTTTAAAAAGTGTTGCAAACAATATACCATATGAACAAATCGAATATGATAAGGAATTGGGGAGAATTTCAGTGTCAAGGACAGTATTCTATGGATACAGAAGAAAATTTTTTAATGAATTGGATAAGGTACGATGAAAGGAATGATTTAAAAAAATAGTGCAAGAGTTTATCGAAAAAATAAGTAAAGAACCTGTCAAGTTGGAAAGATTAAAAATGTACAAAACGGACCAACGTTTGTGATATCGTGGTAGTAGAAGGTATGAAAATACCGGAAACTATCACGATTTTTTTGTGCCAGAAAGGAGGAACACAACTTAAAATTCCATAGGTAGGGTGGGAAAAATGAAAAACCTCTTGAAATTTGTCGGGCAAAAGTATTGACATATGCCAGACAAAAGTGTATAATATAATTACAGTTAAGGAAGAACTTAACGAGTAGGTAGGCAAGCATAGACCAGAAAGGAGGGCTTATGAACGAAATGACAGAAAAAGAAATGCAGACAGTAAAAATGTCAACGTTATATCAACTTCGATTGATTATTTCTAATGGAGACAAAACGGAGTATACAAGAGATGAAATATTGGAATTGCTTGACAAAATCGCAACGGCAAAAGAACAAAATTAAAAAAGCTTTGCTTAATAAATAAGCAAAGCCGAACACACAAAACAGGCGGTACTTGCCACCGCCTGTACCCAAATAAACCATAGCACAGATTGGGGATAAAGGCAAGGTCAAGAGGTGATTCAAGTAGAAAAAGAAAAAAAGAAAATGGGCAGACCAACGAACAATCCAAGACCGAATAAACTCAGCATTCGCATTAGTGATGAAGATAAACAAATATTAGAAGAATATTGCGAAAATAAAAATGTGAATAGAACAGAAGCTATAAGCAGGGGGATTAAAAAATTAAAGTCTGACTTAGAAAAAGATTTGTCAAGTTGGAAACATTAAAAATGTACAAAACGGATCAACGTTTGTGGTATCGTGGTAGTAGAAGGTATGGAAATACCAGAAACTATCACGATTTTTTTATTTAGGAGGGCGTTATGGAACAAATTGTAGAGTATATCAAACCAGAACTGTTGGTATTAATTCCGGCATTATATTTTTTAGGGCAGTCAATCAAAAAGTCTGAAACTGTACCGAATAAATATATTCCGACGGTGATTAACGTATTAGGCATTGCTTTAGCATTGCTATATGTATTTGGAGCCGAAGGAATGAACGCCGCAGCACTGTTTACGGCAATTATTCAGGGGGTTTTAGCAGCGGGAGCAGCAGTGAACTATAACGAAGTAAAGAAACAATTAGAGAAATAAAGCTGATAGAAAGGAGAAGCGATGGCAGTATATAACGTACATGGTGGGCACAATCCATCCGGGAAAGTAGCTTGTGGAGCGACAGGGTTTTTGGATGAAAGCAAAGAAGATCGGCGGATATGCAAGGAAGTGATTCGACTTTTAAAGGCAGCAGGGCATAAAGCATACGACTGCACATGTAATAACGGGAAAAGTCAAACGGATGTTTTAAAAAAGATTTGCGACAAATGCAATCAAAGGGCTGCAAAGTTAGATATATCCATTCACTTCAATTCTGGAAGAAATGACAAAAAAGGGGATAAAAAGGTTGCAGGCTGTGAAATTTGGTGTACAGAAGCATCAGGAATTAAGAAGACAGTGGCGGATAGAATCCTGAAAAATATGAAAAAACTGGGATTCACCAACAGAGGAATTAAAACAACCAAAAATCTTTATTATCTGAACCATACGAAGAACAAGGCAATTTTAATTGAAGTGTGTTTTGTAGATGATAAAGACGACGAGAAATTATACAAAAAACTTGGATATAAAAAGATTGCAAAAGCAATCGCGCAAGGAATCACTGGCGAAAATGTAACAACGGCAAAGGTGGAAGGTACGCAGCCGTATTACACAATCAAAAAAACATCTTCAAAAACAGCGATTCAGTGGCTTCAAAAGAAATTGAATGCATGTTACACCGGGAAACTTTCAAATTTGGCAGCAGACGGAATCTGGGGAAGTAAGACGCAGCAGATGTTAGAAGATTATTGGAAACAGCTTGGATGGAAAAAGGGAACTTACGCAGGAGAAAAGACCTGCAAAGCATTGTACAAGAATCGGAAGAAATAGGAGGGAAACCAATATGTGAAAGGAAAAGTATTTAATTTAAGCGAGAGGGAGCGAAGCTTAGCGGAGTACTATTGCGGGGAATGTCTGGGGAATGCGGAGATGGCAGCAATCAAAGCAGGATACAGTAAAAGATACGCAAGGGGAAATGCGTATAAGATCATAAAACGGAAACGTGTAAGAGATTATATAGAATATCTTACACAAGAAACAGTCAACGAAAGGATCGCAACCATAGAACAGATCAAAGAGTTCTGGACGGAAATCATGAATGATGAAAATGCAAAAGACCGGGACAGGCTTAGAGCATCGGAGTTACTTGCAAAAGCGCATGGAATCTTTGATTGGTAAGGCGGAGGAATAAGTTGTGTATACACTGGAAACATTCAGGAAATCAAAAACGTGGCAGAAGTTTGTAAAGAATCTAAAAAGTGAGCGAACAAATAAAGAAGGGATGTTGATATGTGCACATTGCGGGAAGCCGATTCTAAAGAAATATGATTGTATCGGACATCACAAAGTGGAGTTGACGGAACAAAATGTAAATGCCTTTGACATATCATTGAATCCGGATCTGATTGATCTGGTGCATCATAAATGCCATAACGATATCCATGAACGTTTTGGATGCCATCAGCAAAGGGTGTATATCGTATACGGACCGCCGCTTTCCGGGAAAACGACATACGTAAAAAGCGTGATGTCAGCCGGGGATTTGGTTTTAGATATGGATAATATTTGGCAGTGTGTCAGTGGCTTGGAAAGATACAATAAGCCGAATGCATTGAAAGAAGTTGTATTTGATGTACGGAACAAGATTCTGGAGGATGTGAAATATAGGAGAGGGTTCTGGCACAATGCTTATATCATTGGCGGGTATCCGTTGCAGGGAGAGAGACAGAGACTGGAGAAACAGTTAGGAGCTGAATGTATTTATGTAGAGATAGAGAAAGAAAAGAATCTTGAGAGAATTTATTGTCTGGAAGATGCGAGGAAACAAAAAGACTACGAACGATTCATACTTGGCTGGTGGGAGAAATATAGACCAAACGAATAGAAGGAGAGGGAAATAATGACAGATGAAGAAATATTGGTGGCAATTCATGGATGTAAAAAGGACATTCGTTCCTTGGAGATCCGAATGAGCAAGCAGGATGCACAAAATGAAGTGATTCAGAACCTTGTGATCTCTGTCAAAGAGATGGCGATCAATATGGCTCAAATGCTGGAAGAACTGAAAGCACAGGGCATCCGGTTGGATAAGCTGGAACAAAAACCGGGAGAAAGCTGGGATGCGGCAAAGAGAGCGATTGTTACGGCGATTGCCAGCGGACTCATTGGGATTGTGATTGGACAATTGTTTTGATGATACCCCCGGGATCATCAAATTTGTATACTCAAGGAAGACTGTGGAAGGGTGAGGAATTGCACAGAACCGAAAAAAATGAGATTTTCAAAATGAAATTTGAAAGAAGTGAAAGAAAATGGAACATCATGAGAGAAAAAAAGAGCTGGAAGAAATTATAAAAAGGTATGGGGAAGAAACTGCGGAAATGACAAAAAATCTTGTAGAAAACGTTATCTTTTTAGAAAATCGGCTGTGTGAATTGAAAAAATTACCGTTTTTAAAGACGGATGAAAGTAATCCGGTACGACAAAAAGCTACTGCGGCGTCAAAGCAATATAAAGATGTTTTTCAGCAGTATACCAATGCCTTAAAAATACTCATGGGAATTACAAAAGCGGAGAATGATGATAAAGAAAGCCCGTTAAGAGTGTGGGCAGCGGAATATAAAAGGTATCTTCAAGAGGGAGCAGGAGATGAAAATTGACATTAAGATAGATTTTTCACAATGGAAGTTGATGTTGTTATCTAATGTAAATAATGAAGAAGCAAAATGTTATCTTACATTTACAAATATTTCAGATGATGCGACAGTGTCAATCAATGGAAGTAGTGTACCGATGGAAGCAGGGGACCATAGAGCGGAAGTTCTCAATAAAATTCTAACGAAAGGTGATAAAAAATGCGTTGTGACATCCAATGGGGTTAGTAAAGAATTTGTAATTAGCACAGAAAAAGATTTCGCGGGAACAGAAAATCTTTTTATGCGCATAGAAAATGGAATTTATAAGCTGGGACAATGCTACGAGGACATGACGTTGGGAAAACTTTACCAGAAAGAAGATGATGATAAAAAAGAGCTGTTGGAGAAAATGGAGAATTACCTGCCGAAAGCCGGAGGAACTGTAAGTGGAAATTTGTTTTTACAAAAAGGATTCAATGTATCAAGGCATAATGCCGGATCAGGACAAGCGGGATACCTGAAAATTGCAACAATTAAGATTGCATCGACGTATGCAAATGTTCCGATAATATTTGAAATTTTGCGGCGTGGAGATTTAGATCTGACACGTATCATTATTTGCTTTTCCAATTCGGACAGTATGGATCCCGGATTGTCTTTGTTTGAATATGAAAATCGAAAATCATTTTTAGTCCGAATGGTTAAAACGGCAGCAGGAACATGGGACCTGTATGTTCAAAAGGCAGAGGCTTATGAATATATGACGGTTATGGATATTAAAAAAACATTTGGATATATGAGCAATGTCACCATTGCATTAAAAAATGAATTTGCAACATCGCTGCCGGCGGGAACGGATGCAGTGAATCGTTATGATACCGGATGGAACAATGTAAGCTATGGAAATGGAATTTCTACATATAGCGGTTATCCACAGGGGGCAGTAAGAAGATGTGGAAAAGTTGTGGAACTGAATGCGGTTGTTACAAACAGCACAGAATGGACGGGACATAATAGCATTATTACGATTCCGAGTGGATATAGACCGTCTCGCTATAAGCATTTTATATGTCAGGGAAGTGGGAGCAATCGTTTTTTATTAACTGTGCAGGGAGATGGAAAATGTCTTGCGAATCGTTATTCAAATAATACTACCATGAGTAACAAGGTTCCGAAAGGATCATGGTTGTGTTTGCATGGTACATGGATTACGGATCAGTAGAGGAAAGGAGAGGGAACTATGGGGCAGATGGAACTGTGGGAGGATTCGATCTGGGTAAACGGAACAATCGATACAGAAACAGGAATTCCGGGAGAAAATAAAGAAGGAGAAGCACCGCATTTTTATACAAAAGAAAAAATCAAAGTACGTGAAGGGGAATGTATTTTGAAAAAAGAAGGGGGGACAGGGAAAATCCATGCTATGTTTTTTATATATGATAAGGATAAACTTTTGAAGGTAGATGGAGCAACGCCGATGCTTGAGGAGAGCCATACATTTAACATTCCGAGCGGGAATGAATTATATCTTAGAGTCATGGTTGAAGGAGAAAAAGAAAGCAAAGATTTTGCAAATGGAGGAAGTCTGACAATAAGCAACAGAGGGATTAAAGGGGACATAATATATGGAATAGATGCGAAAAAAAATAAAAGGGAAATCGGAGATTTTTCTTTTTTGGATACAACCCAAAAAGAAAATCTGGTAGAAGCTACCAACGAAGTATTGAGTCTAACAAACCAAGCGATGGAAAAGGCAAACCAAGCTTTTCAATTTGCCAATGACGGAAAAAGTAAACTTGCCTCCGCTATTGGCAATGGAGCAACGGCAAGTATGACATGGGATCAGTTGGCAAAACTTACAGATCAAATAAAACTGCAAACAAAGAAATATACATATGTAAAATGTACAGCAAGTGGGAATCCACAGACAAATTACCACATAGTTAGTGAGGATGTATCAATATTTCGACATACGGTAGCCATCATGATAGAAATCGAATGTAGGTCTGGGTTTTCGGAATTTGCATTTTGGATTGATGGATATATTGTACAACAATATGATATGAAGATAAATATTAAAGGAGAACTTATGAGTATAAGTACTTATGCGGACACACCGCCATTAAAGTTTGGGATATATGTTGTAGGAACAAACTAAAAGATGTTAATACAAAATAAAACAATCTGGACGCCGGATAATTCTTTTCTGCTCAAATATAAAGGAGAAATTGAATACGGAAAAATCATTGTCGGACAGGAGATGTGGCAGAACCTTGAAAACCTCGAAGAGTTCTTAAAATATGATGATCGGTATTATTACGATACGGAAACAGCAAATTTAAGAATGAATTTTATGGAACATTGTGTACGATTGACGAAAAGTCCTTTTTATAATCAGCCGATGGTGTTAATGCTCTGGCAGAAGGCGCTGATTGAAGCAACGTACAGCTTTAAGAGATGCGAAACGGGATACGATAAGTTCCAAAAGATTATTTTACTGATTGCCAGGAAGAATACCAAAGCTCTTGCATTAAATACAAGAATACCAACTTTATTTGGAGACAGAACTATAAGAGACATAAAAGTTGGAGATTATGTGTTTAGTGAAAAAGGTATTCCGATCAAGGTACTCTCTGTATCGGAAGTATTTAAAAATAGAACTTGTTATAAGGTGATATTTGAAGATGGAGAAGAGATTGTCGCTGATGAAAATCACAAATGGACAGTGCAAACAAAAGAAAGCAGGCGTACAAAAAAATATGTTCCGAAAACAGGAAGGAAGAGAACAAAGTACAATGAAATTGATGCATATGGATGTATAACAATTACAACATCAGATATGGTAAAAGATTATGAAAGAAAAAGGAAAGACGGGAAAGGAACAGAATACAAATATAGGGTTCCCATATCAAAAGCGGTGCAATATAAGGAAAAAGAACTATTTAGTCCGTATGTGCTGGGGCTGTGGCTCGGAGATGGAGACAAGCATGACAACAGAATATCTACAGGAAAGGAAGATCTTGAGACATTACTGAAAGAGCTGAAAAAAGAAAATGTGAAAGTTAGTTCTGTAAAAGTCTTTGGAGATAAATATGAGGTAAGGATTGGGGAAACAAAAGCAAGAAGGAACACAGTAAGAGAAGAATTTAGGAGAATGGGAATATGGAAAAATAAAAGAATACCGAAGGAATATTTAACGGCAAGTGTAAAACAGAGGTGGGAGTTGCTAAAAGGGTTGATGGATACAGATGGAACGTGTTCAAAAGCGGGTCAATGTATGTTTAGTCAAAAAGATGGTAATTTAGCAAGGGATGTATCCAAGCTTCTTTCAAGTCTTGGAATAAAACATAATGTGAAACAAAGGAAAGCAATATGTAATGGAAAAGATTGTGGATATGTGAACTATATAGGTTTTTTTGTGGATAAAAACAATCCATGTTTTAGATACCAAAGAAAAATTGATAAGTTAAAACAAAATTTATCAAAAAGAATGGAATATAAGTCAATTGTGAAGATTGAAAGAGTGGAGAATCAGGATACAAAATGTATTACGGTCGACAATGAAAGAGGATTATTTTTGTGCGGAGAAAAAAATACAGTGACTCATAATAGTGAAACCTGCAGCGCATTAGGGTTGGCCGAGTTTATCACTGGAAATGAGGGGGAAGACATTGTATGCAGCTCCAACGATGATAATCAGGCAAGTATTGTATATGATGCCATTGACACAATGCGGCTTCTGGTGGACCCGAAGGGGCAAGATACCGGAAAAAACCAGCGATTTATGAAAAATAAAAATAATGGAAGTAAGATTTTTAAGCTGTCGGACAAGACAAAAAATAAAGAGGGTAGAAATATTGATTTTGCCATTGTGGACGAAACCCATGAGATGAAAGAGAACATCATAGGGAAAGCGATCGAACAAAGTCAGTCCCTAAAAGAATCTCCGAAGTTTTTTAATATTACAACGGAAGGGTTTGAAAGAGATGGATATTTAGATCAGGAGCTTGAGTTTGCAAGAAAAGTATTATGGAAAGAAGAAACCGGACCGGCAGCAGAAGTATTGCTTCCATGGCTTTATACGCAGGACAGTGAAGAAGAAGTGTGGCAGAACCGGGCAAGCTGGGTAAAAGCCAATCCAACGCTGGGGATTGTAAAGCAATGGAGTTATTTAGACAAAGAAATTGACAAGGCAAAAACCAATAAGGCAGACCGCATTTTTACCTTATCAAAGGATTTTAACATCAAACAGAACAGCGCAGAGAGCTGGTTAAACTTGGAGGACTATGATTATGAAGCAACTTATGACTTGAAAGATTTTCGAGGGGCATATTGTCTTGGGGCTGTGGATTTGTCAGAGACAACAGATTTAACCTGTGCAAAAGTTTTACTGATGAAACCGGGGGACCGCACAAAATATATTCATACGATGTATTTTCTGCCGGAGGCAAAGGTGGAAAATGAGGAGGATAAAAATGCAGGAGCACGCTACCGGGAATGGACGAAAGAGGGGTATATAACGACCAGCGAAGGAAATGATATTGATTTGAGTATTGTAGCGGACTGGTTTTATTTGCTGAAAGTCGAGTATGATATTACGCTTTTTGCATGCGGATATGACCAGAAGTTCGCGAAAGCATGGATTAACAGAATGGAAGACTATGGTTGGACGAAGGCGGCAGGGGAATTAGAGATTATCTTACAGAATGCACAAACATTGGACAATGCGATGAAGTTGCTGGAGGCAGATTTAAAAAGCAGGATAGTAAACTATAATGAAAATCCGGTAGATCAGTGGTGCTTTAAAAATGCGGCGATTAAAGTTGACGAACAGGGGAGAGGACTATGTGTAAAAAAGACGAAGGAAGAAAAAATTGACGGGGCGGTCACAAATATTATTTTGTATGAGATGTATCGCAGACACAGACAGGAATTGAAAGAAGCAATCGGAGGATGAAAATGAACTGGATTGATAAGTTGATGAGCGTAGGAACAAAGAAGGATGCCGGAGGAATCTACGCAGGGATGTTAAATGGGAGCATTCCGGTGTATTCGATGTTCGGGAAGGACATTTTTGCATCCGATGTGGTAAAACAGGCGATTCAAAGGATTGCAATGGAAGTTTCAAAATTAAATCTGGTTCATGTAAGAACCATCGCAAAAGACGAGGCTCCGGTAGGAAACAGCAGTGTACAAAAAATGCTAAATCATCCAAACAACCTTATGACAACAGGAGAATTACTGGAGAAAACGATATGGAACCTATACAGTGATTACAATGCGTTTTTAATTCCGGTATACGAAGTTTGGAACGAAGGGAAGAACGAAAGGCGGATCTATAAAGAACTTTATCCGGTGAAACCGATGGAAGTAACATTTATTGAAGACAAGTCGGGAACTTTGTTTGTGAAAATGAAGTTTTACAATGGATTTGAAATGACGCTTCCGTATGAAGATGTCATTCATGTAAGACTGCAGTTTAGTTGGAATGATTACATGGGCGGGAATGCGTTTGGAAGACCGGATAATGATACGCTGCTGAAGACACTGCGGATTAATGAAAATATCCTGGACGCAGTGGGGAAAGCAACCAAAGCTTCCATGGCAATCAATGGGATTGTAAAATACGGAAGTCTTGTTTCCAGAGACAAAGTAGAAGCAGACGTAAAGCTGTTTGAAGAGGAAATTAGAAAAAGTGCCTCCGGGATTCTGGGAATTGATGCAAAAAGTGAATACATACCGATTAAAAAAGATATAAAATTGCTAGACGAGAAAACGGTTGAATTTATTGATACGAAAATCTTGAGAAATTTTGGAACATCAACAAAAATTTTAATTGGAGAATATACAAAAGAAGAGTATGAGGCGTTTTATCAAACAACATTAGAACCTCTGGCGATTCGTCTCGGACAGAGTTTTACAAAAGCATTATTTACGCCATGGCAAAGAAGCTATGGGGATGCCATAAAAGTGTACCCCGAGGAAATGATGTTTGTAACGGTTTCACAAAAAATTGAAATTGCACGGATTCTGGGAGACTCCGGCGCATTGCTGGAAAATGAAAAAAGAAAGCTGTTTGGATTGGCGCCGTTGCCGGAGCTGGAAGGAATGCGGAAGCAATCGCTGAATTATGTTGATACAAAGATAGCAAATACCTATCAGACACAGCAAAAAGGAGAAAAAAATGGAGAAGAATAACATAGAGCAAAGAGAGTATCGTTTCTCGATTCGGGCAAGCGAGGGAGAAGATGGTTCAGGCATCATTGAGGGAAGAGCCATTGTGTATGGTGAATGGACAGATCTTGGATGGTTTGATGAAATCATAGAACCGGGAGCGTTGAACAAAACGGATTTAAGAGATGTGCGCTTTCTGGTAAACCATAATATTGACATGGTGCCGCTTGCCAGATCAAGGAGAAATAACCAGAATTCAACCATGCAGCTAATACCGGATCAAAAAGGAATGAAAATCCGGGTGACGCTGGATATAGAAAACAATAATGAAGCAAAAGCCTTGTATAGTGCAATTAAACGTGGAGACATTACCGGAATGTCCTTTATGTTTAATATAGACTCGGAGGAATGGGAAGATTTAGAAACAGAACATCCAAAGAGACACATTACCGGGATTGGACAGGTGTTGGAAGTCAGCGCTGTTACATTTCCGGCATATGAAGGAACAGAAATTGGAGTACGGAGCGAGGGTGCATACAGTAAGCGGACGCTTGAAGATGCACGGTCAGCGCTGGAGAGCGCAAGGAGCAACGGTCAAACATCGGAGGATGTGAACGAAGATGAACTGGAACTGGAGAAAGAAAAAGCAAAATATTTATATGGAATTTAGGAGGGAATATGGGAATTTTAGATTATTTGAGAAATGTAATTAAAGCAAAGGAAGAAAGAGCAGCAGAGTTGAGAAAATTAATCAGGGAAGCAACCACCGCAGACGAAGTGAGAAGCCTTGGGGATACCTTAAATTCTGTACTGGATGAATTAAAGGATGCCAAGACGCAGCTAGAGGAGGAAGAACAAAATAATGGTGGAGACGGAGGTGCGGAAGGACCGGACGATCCGACAGGAGATGAAGGACGCGCGGCGAATCCTGAAAATGGAGCAGTAGAACTTCGAGGAGGGCAGGTAAGAGGCGCTTATGGAATGGGAATGGGAAATCAAACCAAAAGCAACGATCCTTATGATACAGAAGAGTACAGAAGTGCGTTCATGGAATATGTTTGCCGCGGCGTACCGATTCCGGCAGAGTATAGAGAGGATCAGATCACCACGACGGCAGATGCAGGAGCGGTAATCCCGACCACGATTTTAAATGAAATTATTCGGGAGATGAAAAGCTATGGAAATCTGTACAATAAGGTAAGGAAACTGAATGTGCAGGGAGGGGTAGAAATTCCGATTCTGGATCTGGTTCCGACAGCAAAGTGGATTACAGAAGCAAAACCGTCCGAAGACCAGAAGATCGGAGCAAACGACACGATTTCCTTCAGCTACTATGGATTGGAATGCAAGATTGCACAGACCCTCCTTGCATCTGTGACCACCTTATCTATGTTTCAGGAGTTGTTTCCGCAGTTGGCAGCAGAAGCAATGATCAAAGCGCTGGACATTGGAATTGTCAATGGAACCGGATCAGGACAGATGCTTGGAATTACAAAAGAAACAAGGATTCCGGAAGGAAATGTTATCACTCTGAATGAAGGAGATGTGGGAAGCTGGAGCCATTGGAAAAAAGCCGTATTTGCAAAGATGAAAAAATCATACAGAGCCGGTGAGTTTATTATGGCGCAGGGAACTTTTGACGGATACATTGACGGAATGGTGGACAAAAACGGTCAGCCGATCGGAAGAGTCAATTACGGAATTGACGGAGAAGAAAAATACAGATTTGCCGGAAAAAATGTTGAAATTGTCGAGGATGATGTCATTAAGCCGTGGGATACTGCGGAAAAAGGAGATGTAGTAGCGATCTTCGGTGATCTGAAAAACTATATCATTAACAGCAATATGCAAATGAAAACAGTAAAATGGGAAGATCATGACACAAACAAGATCAAAAATAAATGCATCCTGATTGCGGATGGAAAGGTTGCCAATCCATATGGATTTTTAATTATTAAAAAAGGAGACCCTGCGGCAGAAACATTGCAGGTTTAAGAGGAGGAGATCAAAATGAGTGAAACAAGGAGAAAGACTGCACAAGAAGAAAAAGAAACAAAAACCAAGGGGCAGACAGAAGAAAAAAGATTCCGGTTGGTAACAGTAGAAAGATATCAGGATCTTGCGCTGGGGAAAATGATGGAACCGGGGGAAGAACAGGAAGCAGACGCAGAAAGAAGTATGCTGCTTTTGGATGCCGGGGTTGTTAAATTGAAAAAATAAGAAAGAGGGAACGCCATGGATGCAGAAAAGAAAGAAAAAATGTTTGATGCAGTAAAAGCAGCTTGCGGAATTGTTGGTAACTATCACGACGAGGTTCTAAGACCTATTTTTGATGATGTAATCGGGTATTTATATGACGCAGGAGTATCAGAGAAGATAATGAATAGTGATAGAATTACGGGAGCAGTAGCGCGTGGCGTTTCCGACCTTTATTTTGAGCAAAGCGGTTTAAGTGATTATTTTAAAGAGCGTGCAATACAGTTGGCTTTGACGGAGGGGGAATGAAATGTACCGACCGAGAAAAAAATTCACAACTCCATTGCTCCATTACGAACTCGAACGAAAAGAAAAGATACAGGGAAGCGTTGTAAAAATTTATAAAGAACAGCCGACCTCTTTTTTCGGTTCATTTGCAACTTATGGCGGTACGCCGATAGACTCAAACGGAGTGCTGGCGATCGAAGACACTGCCCAGATCGAAACATGGTACAATCCTAAACTGACTTCGGAAAGCAGAATACAGCTGGCGCAGTCCGGGGAGATGTATGAGGTGATAGGAGAACCGGAAGATCTTGAGGAGCGGCACATTTTCATGAAAATGAAAGTGAAGCGAATCAAAGGGGGAAGATGATGGCAAGGATTGATATAGAGATGGAAGGACTTGGGCAATTGCTCCGAAGAATTCATGCATTGCAGGGAAATACCAGAGAAATTACAAGTAAAGCGCTTACCAAAGTGCATGAGGATGTAACGCAGCGTATCCATGCGGATATGGGGAAACATCACAGGACAGGAGAGACAGAAGAACAGATTGCAGATACTGCAGAGGTGAACTGGATCGGGAAGACGGCATATGTAAAAGTTGGTTTTCAAATAGACAATGCAACAGGAAAGGGATTAGCCTCTGTCTTTTTGCTCTATGGAACGCCGAAAATGGACCCAGACCGAAAACTATACAACGATTTTTTCGGTTCTTCAACCAGAAAACGGATCAAGGAGACGGAAGAGAACGTATTGTATGAAGAATTAAGGAGGCTGGAATTGCTTTGAAGGAATTATATGAAATATTGGAATCGCTGGGGCTGGACGTGTATCGACAGGGCAGCATGACGATAGATCAGGAATATCCAGAAGTGTTTTTGACTTTCTGGGAGCATAATTGTGAAACGATACATTATGATAATTGTTCGGTTAAAATGCTGCATTATGTATGGATTTATGTTTATGCATCACCAAAAGAGATGCAAAAATGGCAGCAGGAAGTCAAGAACGTACTGGAAAAGACAAAAAATATTGTAATACAAAAGGAATTTATTGATGTAGGAAGCGACGTGCAGACACATATTGGAAAAATGTTGAGCATATGCGTTGCAGAAAGGAAGGAAGAAGAATGAAATATAAAGAGTGGAGAGGTATCAGCGGTTTAGTTTATGCAAGATTGACAAAAGATGAAAATGCAGAGGGTGGTTTGACCTATGGAGAAGTGAAACCGCTTTCCGGGGCACAGAAGATTTCCAAGAAGACAGAAACGTCTTCTGACACAAAATATTATGATAATATTCCGGCAATTGTAATTGAAGCAACCGGACCGGATGAGGTAACCCTTACCGTATCCGTGCTGGACAATGAAACACTGGCAGATATTACAGGACAGTTTTACGATGAAGCAACCGGAATGTTAGTAGAAGGAGAAAGAGAAACGCGGTATTTTGCCATTGGGTACATTGCGGAAAAGGATGATGGAAGCCCGATGTATGTATGGAGATACAAAGGTACGTTCTCGATTCCGGAGGATGAACATAATACGAAGGACAGCGGAACCGATTCTACAAATCAGGAGATTACATATACAGGAATTAATACTGCATTCCGTCATAAAAAGACAGGGAAGACTGCGAAGGCAATCAACGTGGATGTTAGTCTTGGACTGGCGAATGTAGAAGGGTTTTTCGATAAAGTAACACTGATTGACGAATTAAGAGCGAAAGAAGGCTTGAGTCTTTAGGGGGAAAAATGAAGTTAAGGATTAGAGATGAGCAGGGGAATGTTGTCAAAACTTACGAAACCAAAACCATGAGAATTAAATGGGGAAGTGTAAAAGAGTTTCTAAAGCTGGTCGATGTGGATAGGATCAACGATGATAAAGAGCTGGGCAGTATGGCAATGAAGCTTATGGCAGAAGGGAATATTGATAAATTTCTCATGAAAACATTTCCGGGGATTACGCAAGAAGAAATCAATGAAATTGATATTTTTGAAGATCTGGTCCCAACTATGAAAGAGATGGTATGGTTCGTGAAAGAACAGATCAGCGGGTTACCGAAATCAAAAAACTAAATGAGGGCGGCGGCATGGAGCCGCCGTCCTTAAACTTTATAATATTTCAGATTTCGTACTACTTATGCAAAGAATATCCTGCGATGACTCCGCTGACGCTGAATGAAGATGAAGCGGTCGAGGTGTTTGAATTGTTTGTGGATACATGCAAAATGAATGACAATTTAAAAGAATTACGGGAGATTGAAACCGGAGAGAAAGTCATTGAAAGAAAGGCACGTGATAATTCTGGATGGTGGTAAGAAAGGAGTAGGAAATGGCGGAAGATATTACGACAAAATACCGATTGGATATATCGGATTTTGAAAAAAATATTAAAGCGGCAAATCAGGCGGTTCGGCTGCATAATGCAGAATTTAAAGCGGCAACCGCGGGGATGGATGATTGGAGCCGGAGCAGCGAAGGCGTAGAAGCAAAGATCCGGCAGCTAAACGGAGTATTAGAAGAGCAAAAAAGAAAATTAGATACATATAACGAAGAATTAAAAGAAGCGCAGAACGCACAAAGGGAAAATGCACAGAGAGCCGAGGAGATGCGCCGGAAGTATCAGCAGGCGGCACAGCAGTATGGGGCAAGCAGTCAGGAAGCGAAAACATATAAAAATGTGCTGACAGAAATTGAAAAAGAAGAGGATAAGAGTGCAAGACAAGCGGACCGGTTGAGGATTACCATTTTAAACCAGCAGGCGGCAGTTGGGAGAACAGAGAGGGATCTTCGGCAGTATTCCAATCAGTTAGAGCAGCTGAATGAAGATTTACAGGAAACGTCAGACGAAGCAAGGGACGCTGGGAACAGTATTGAAAGTATGGAGGGAGGTTTTACTGTTGTAAAAGGCGCGATTGCAGGATTATTGAAAGATGGTTTAGAAGCACTGGTGCAGGGAGTACGAGAACTTGCACAAGAGGGAGAGGATGCAATGGACCGGTTTCAAGCCGCCACTGGAACGACGAATTCTGAAATGGGTGAATTTAGTAAAGAAATGAACGACCTGTATAAAAATAATTATGGGGAGAGCATTGAAGATATTGCGGACTCAATGGCAAAAGTAAAGCAGCAGACCAAGGAAACGGATCCGTCAAAGCTGAAAGAAATGACGAAAAATGCCATGACATTATCAGAAACGTTTGATTCCGATTTAAATGAAACGGTACGGGGAGCCAACAGCTTAATGTATCAGTGGGGAATGACATCAGAAGAAGCTTTTGATTTGATTGCCAAGGGAAGCCAGGAGGGGCTGAACTATACAGACGAACTGGGGGATAACCTTGCAGAATATGCCGGAAAATTTCAACAGGCAGGGTATTCATCCAAAGAATATTTCCAGTTACTGAAAAATGGAACACAAAATGGAGCCTATAATCTGGACAAGGTCAACGATGCAATCAATGAAGTGACAACACGCCTTGCAGACGGAACCATTGAGAAAAGCTTAAAGTTATACAGCAAGAATACACAAAATTTATTTAAAGATTGGCAAAAGGGAGGCGCTACACAAAAAGAAGTTATTGAATCCATTGTAAAAGATATTGCAGACTGTAAAAATGAACAGGATGCCATGAATATGGCAGCACAAGCCTTCGGAACTATGGCAGAAGATGGAAACTTAAAATTTATTACATCCTTATCCAGCGTGGGAACAACCTTTGCAAATGTAAAAGGAACAATGGAACAGGTGGACGCTGTACGCTATGATAATGCCAAAAGTCAGCTGGCAACGTTAGGCAGGACCATTAAAACAGATATTCTGCAGCCTATTGCAATGGAAGTCTTGCCGGGATTAAATAACTTTTTAAATTGGTTTGTTTCTAACATTCCGATTATTTTATCCCTGCTTGCTTCTCTGGGAGCGGGATTTGCGGTATTTAAAATCGGAACCACGATTGCAACATTAACCGGAGGCGTTTCAGGATTTATTACGGTACTGAAAAATTTAACATTGACCGTAAAGGGGCTGGGGATTGTGATGGCAACAACTCCGGTCGGATGGATTACGGCGATTGTCGGAGCGGTAGCCGGGATTGCGGTGTATACTGCAACAACCAAAAAAGCGACATCCGCAACGGATAAACAGGTGGCAGCAATTGAAAAGGAAATCGAAGCGCACAAAGAACTTAGTAAGGAAATCAAGGAACACAAAAAGAACCGTCAGGACAATATAAAAAGTACGGAAGAAGAGGGGGTCAAAGCAGATTACCTGTATAAACGACTGACGGAGCTGTTGGCAGTACAGAAAAAGGATGCGGGACAGAAAGCCCAGATCAAAAGCGTCGTAGATCAATTAAATGCGGTAATGCCGGAATTGAATTTAAAATACGATGAGGAAAAAGATAAGTTAAATCAAAGCACTGAAGCCATTAAAAAGAATATAGAAGCACAAAAAGACCTAATACTGGCAAAAGCATCCCAGGAAAATATGGAGAGCATTGCTTCAGATATTGCATCGAAAGAAGTAGAGCAGATCAAATTAATTAAAGAGGAAGAAAAAGCAAACAAGGAGCTGAAAAAGGCGGAGGAGGAAGCCGCAAAAGCTCGTAAAAAGTGGGAAGAGTCAGGGTTAGGGAACAACTATTCAAAAGAGAAGGCGGCATACGATAAAGCTGCACAAAAAGTAACTAAATTAGGAGAGGCTCATAAGAAAGCACAAGAAGCAATCAAAGAAAATAAACGCGAACTGAAGGAATTAAATACGGAATATGGCAATGCGGACAAATATGCGCAGAAAATGGTGAATTCGGCGCAGATCGAGCAGGGGCTGGCAGAGATTACGGAAAAGTGCAGGAAAAAATCCGTAGAAATTCCCAAAGCGGTATCGGATGGAATTCGGTCCGGGCAGTTTGAGATTCCTAAGACGGTATCGGGCATGAAAAATCTGATTCAGTTTCATGACATGGCGAAAAAAGCGAAGTTAGACGGAGTAAAAATTCCGAAGAATTTGGCGCAGGGCATCAGCAGCGGGAAGATCAGCGCCAAGCAGGCAATAAAAAGTCTGGAGAAAGTAGCAGAATTTGACAACAGCGACATTGTTAAGAAAGCGAAGAAGAACGGAATTGCGATTCCAAAGAGCTTAAGAGAGGGAATTGCGTCCGGGAAAATCAGTGTGAAAAAGGCAGCAAGTTTATTAACGAAAACGGTAGATAATGAATTGAAAAAAACAAAAGGAGGAGAAGAAGGAGGGAAGAAGAAAGGAAAAAAACACGCCTCCGGCTTAAACTCTACCAAAAACGAGAATAAAAAAGCGGGTGAAAATGTAAAAAATGCAAGCGATTCCGGAATGGAAGGGGGAGAAGGTAAAAAAACAGGGAAAGATCAAGGAAAAGAACACGCTTCTGGATTAAATTCTACTAAAAAAGAGAACAAAAAAGCGGGAACCAATATTGCAAAGGAAGGAAAAGCAGGGGCGGAATCAGTAAAAACAACATCATCCGGGGAAAACTTTTCGCATGGATTTATAAATGGAATTGGGAGTTTAGTAAATCAGGCATGGACTGCGGCGTACAATTTGGCGAAAAATGCTTGGAGTGGATTAAAGAAAGGGCAAAAAGAAGGATCACCGTCAAAGTTAACAACACAATCTGGAAGATATTTTGGAGAAGGGTATGTAAATGGAATTCTTTCAATGATTGGAAATGCTATAAGAACCGCAGGAGATATGGGACAAAAAACATCCAAAGAGCTTGATGAAGAATTAGAAATCCATTCTCCGTCTGCCGTTACGTACAAATCAGGAGTAAATTTTACCAAAGGATTTGTAAACGGAATTGCAAGCATGGAGAAAAATGCTGTCAGAACAGCCCAAAATATGGTCAGTGCCGTCGTAAAGGAAATGTTAAAGTTAAATAATTTTAATTTTTCCCAGGTGACGCAGTCAGCAACGCAAGTTTTTACAAAACAGATGGAAAGTACCATCAGTTTTATGAATGAAAAAATCAGCTACCAAAATGAGCAAAAGATAAATTCTTTTGACACGAATATCTCAAAACTGGAAAAACAGAAAACGGATGCAGAAAAGAAGCTAAAAACTAAAAGCAAACTGGCAGATAAAATTGACGACTTAAAAGATAAAAAGAAAAGAACGAAGAATAAGAAGAAGCAAAAAGCGATCCAAAAGGATATTGACAAATATCAGAAAAAGCTGGATCAAAAGATTAAGGATAGCAATAAAAAGTACGATCAACTCATTAAAAATCAGGAAAAATATAAGGATGCATACCAGGAAGCTTCTTCTAAAATGCTGGAAGAATTTCAAAGTGCGATGAGCGAGTATCAGTCAGCGGCGGAAGAACTGGTGATGAACACCATGAATGGAATATCGGATACATATCAGGCAAAATACGACGCTTTGATTGAGAAACAAAACAATCTGATCACGAAATTGCAAAGCGCCGGAGAATTGTTTGAGGTATCTTCAGCAGGAGTAATGACAATCAACGATATCAAAGCTCAAACCAATGAAATCAAAGAATATTCCAATGCACTAAAACAGATCAAGGGAATGGTATCGCAGGAACTTTTTGATCAGATCGCTTCATACGATATGGAGCAAGGGAAAGCGTTTATGGATCAGCTCCTGTCTATGAATCAACAGGATCTGAAAGCCTATGACAAAGCCTATCAAGAAAAAATGCAGATTTCCGAGGAACTTGCAAAGGAACTTTATAAAGATGATATTGCAGGAGTACAAAAAGAATACGAAAATGCAGTAAACCAGGCATTGAAAGAACTGCCGAAACAGCTGGAGGAGCTGGGGAAACAGGCAATGCAGGGATTTTTGAGTGGGTTAAAAACAAGCACAAGTTATATGTCGGCAGAAATTAGAAATTTGGCCAATGCAATGATTGATAATTTTAAAAAGGAACTGCAAATTCACAGTCCGTCGGTCCGGTTTGCAAAGTTAGGAGAATTTTCAGGACTCGGATATGTAAACGGGTGGGTGGAAGAGATTGGAAAGCTAAAAAAAGATATGGTACAGGCAATCCCGATGCGCCAGATTGGAGAAGCAGCAGGTTATGTTTCTAAAACATCCAATACGCAGAACTATATGAATCAAACAAAGGTAGTAAACCAGAACTTCACGCAAAATAATTACAGCCCAAAAGCGCTGACTCCGTTGGAAATTTATCGACAGACACATAATGCGTTAAGCTATGCAAAAGGATAGGGGGAGGAAATGTTAAAAATCACAGTTGAAAATGAAAAAGGAGAGAAACTAAATGTCACAGATGAAGCACGCTACAAAACGACGTTCACGGGGTTCAATCCCGTGAATGCCGTAATTAATACGACGGCAGCAGGAAATTATGATGGAACAACATTAAACGGAACAAGGCTTGACAATCGAAACATTGTAATTACGTCGGTTATTCAGGGGAATATAGAGGAGAACCGATTAAATTTATATCGGATTTTTCAAACGAAAAGGAAGGTAAGAGTATACGCGGAAGGAGCAAGGAAAGTATTTATAGATGGAGTCGTTGAAACATTTCAATTGGATCATGGTGAGAATCCGCAGAAAGCGCAAATTAGTATACTCTGCACGAATCCGCATTTACTAGAGGTAGAAGAAAGAGAAGAAAACAGCTTAGTAATTAAAAATATGTTTGAGTTTCCGTTTTCGATACCACAAGAAGGAATTGAGCTTTCAATTCTGGAAGCAAAAGACGTGATTAATGTACAAAATGACGGAGAGATTGAAACAGGAATGATTCTGGAATTTTATGCAGAAGGTGGAAAAGTGAAGAATCCCATTGTTTATTCTGCAAAAACACATGGAGCCATTGGTTTTTTATGTGAAATGGAAGAAAATGAGAGGATCAGAGTAAATACAATGAGAGGAGAAAAAAGCGCAGTGAGAATTTATGAACAGAAAGAAGAAAATTATTTCGGGAAATTAAAAAAACCGGCAGAGTGGTTTCAACTGCCGCCGGGAGATAATTTATTTACAGTAACGGCAGAAGAAGGAGCGCAGCATCTTAATGTGTCTTTCCGCCGGAGAGTGGCATATCAGGGGGTTTAGAATGATTTTGTATATTATGGATGATAATTATAATTTTATCGGCGCTGTCGATGAATATCCAAGCCTAATATGGACCACCAGATACTACGACAAAGGAGACGCAGAGCTTCAAATTAAAGCAGATCTTGAGACAATTGCAATGTTGAGAGAGAACTATTATTTGGTCCGGGAAGATAAAATGACAGAAGAAGGTTATGGTGAAGTGGCAATCATAACGGGGAAGGAAATTACAACCAGCCAAGAATCGGGGGCGATCTTAAAAATCACCGCAGAAATGGCGGACGCCATTTTAAGCAGGAGAATTGTGTGGAATCAAACTACAATGACTGGAAATGCGGAAGAATGCATTAGAAAATTAATAGAAGAGAATATAATTTCACCCAAAGAGGAGCAGAGGAAAATAGAAAATTTCGTGCTGGACGAGAAGGGAGGATATGCAGAGGAATTAAAAGATTTTGATATACAAAGCGCAGGAGATACCGTGTTAGATGTTGTAAAGTCTATTTGCGAAACGACAAAATTAGGATTTCGAGTGATTCTGACAACAAAAAATCAATTCATATTTCAATTATATAAGGGGGTGGACCGCAGTGTCGGGCAAAGTGAGAATATTCCGGTTGTCTTTTCCAATGAGTATGACAACTTAAACAGCAGTGATTACACATACAATCAGGAAGAATATAAAAATGCCGGTCTTGTATTTGGAGAAGGGGAAGGGACCAGTCAAAGGATTGTTGCAGTAGGAACGGAAAGCGGGATTCGCAGAAGAGAAGTTAAAATTGACGGATCAGGAGTTACATCAAACGGAGAGATCATCACAAAAGAGAAATACTTACAGATGCTGAAAGAATATGGCGAGACGCAAATGCAGGAATATAAAATAAAGGAAGGCATGAGCGGGGATGTAAAAAACGATGCCACGTATCGACTAAATGAAGATTATGCGATGGGAGATAAGGTGAGTGTAGAAAATGAATTTAAGATAGGAGCGAACACAAGAGTAATAGAAGTCATAGAAAGTTGGGATGAGACAGGAGAAAAAGTCACACCAACATTTGAAACGTGGGAGGTAGAACAAAATGGTACGAAGCGGATTTTTTAACAGCGTCAATGGAGATCGGACGTATAATGCAGATGATATGAGCAGTTACTACGAAGGAATCATTCATGATGGTGTATTACATGGTTACGAAAATAGCTTGATGGTGACGGCGGGAGACGGAATGGCGGTTGCAGTGAAAACCGGAAAAGCGTATATCAAGGGAAAATATCTTGAGGTAAAAAATGAAAGTCAGCAAGTGGAGGTTCGTCAGTCGGATACTTTAACAAACAGGTATACAGCGATTGTGGTGAGATTGGATGAAAATGGAAGAAGTTGTGAGCTGATTGCAAAAGATGGCGAGGATGCGGTGGGGGATCCGGTGTATCCTGAAATCGAAGAAAACGAATTGTGTCTTGCTATGGTTTATGTGAAGAAATTAGCCGAAACAATTACGCAATCTAACATCACGGATATGCGAGGAACGGACAAATGTGGATGGGTAACGGGTGCGATAGAATTTTTAGATTCCAGTACCTTATTCGCTCAATGGACAGAAATATTTCATACATGGTATGCAGGCATACAAAAGCAAATGGATATGGAGTATAGAGAAAGTGTAGAAATTCAGGAGGAAACACAGAAAGTTACAATCCCAGAGGAACTGAATTATATGGCGGGAGATGTCTTGCTGGTGTTTAAAAATGGTATTTTGCTGAAAAAGAATGTAGAATACAACATAAATATGGAGGGGACGGAACTTGAAATGAAATCAAAGATTCCTCTTGGAAATGAAATTGATTTCGTGAATATTAAACCAAAATTAGAAGCAAAAGAATAGAAAAAAACCCAGATTTCTCTGGGCTTTTTTATTTAAAGTATTGACATACTTATACAAGTATGCTATAATAAATATAGAAATTAAGAAAGGAGGAAAGAAGTTGAAGATAGATGATCTGATAAATGCAACCGCCACCATTATCTCATCAATATGCACTGTAATCACAACTTACATAGCATATAAGATTTATAAAAAAGATAATGATGACGATCAAGAAAGTTAACAGCAGGGAGCTTAAGCTCCCTTCTATCTTCAATTATAAGGAATTATGAAAAAAAATCAATGGGTATTAGCTTTTATAGCCTTGGAAATTGCTATGAGTACAATCTTTCTTTCGACTTCAAATAAAATTGTTGTAGTTGGACAAATTTGTATTCTTGCAGTATTAATTACAATATATAGGAGGAAAAAGTAACATGGGAAAAACAAGTGCAGAAGTGAAAAATAGATATAATGCAAAAGCATATGATAAGATTTCGTACAGCGTGAAAAAGGGAAATAAAGAAAGATATGCCAATGAAGCGAAAAGACTAGGAATGTCGCTAAACGGATTTATTACGTTTTGTGTGGAAAAATACATGAATGAAAAATAAAAACCGGGGATTTTCCCCGGTATTTCTTTAATAATTTAATCGCATTTTATCAGCAAGCAAAGCGATGAATTCGGAATTGGTTGGCTTGCCCTTGTTTGAGTGCAGGTTATATCCAAATAAATCGTCTAAAAGTTTGATATTTCCACGATTCCAAGCAATGTCAATGGCATGACGGATCGCGCGCTCTACGCTGCTGGAAGTTGTTTTGTGCTTCTTGGCAATGGTTGGGTAAAGAAGCTTCGTAATATAGTTTACACAATTCATATCTTCAATTGATAAAAGAATGGCATCCCTAAGATATTGATAACCCTTGATGTTTGCCGGTACTCCGAGGGAGTGAATCAGCTTTGTGACATTTTGCTTTATCTGTTCAGAATCGGAAGACGTATCCGGCGCTCCGAATAAATTTTGAATGGAAAGAGTTTGGATGGATTCGTTTAGACGGCTTAGCCTTGTAAGCTGCTCCATGCGATGAATGAGCAGATCGGTATGAAATGGACGCATAATACAGTAATCAATATAAACCGGGTCTACAAATTCCACTAGTTTTTGAGAACCGATGCATGTTACAATAATAAAAAGCGGCGGAGCGCAGGTGAATTTATTTCTGCATTGCTCTACAACGCCGGGACCGTCGATCAGCGGAAGAAGTACATCCAGAATAACCAGATCTGGGCATAATTTTTGAATATTTTCCACGGCTTTTTGACCGTCGTGAACAACCGATACAATGTCGTAATATTCTCTTAATTGATCTGCAAGTTGATTTGCTTCCATTTCTCGGCTGTCTGCAATTAAAATCTTTTGTCTTTTGTTCATTTTGCTTTATCCTCCTGTAAAAAGACCCATGAAAGTTTTTAAATGTCTGAAAAAACGCCCTTTTTCCGGGTGCTTTTTACTACATAGGTTCTTGCAACTGGGTCATCCACTCGGGACAGGAAACCCGTTTCCCATCACAATATTGTGTTAGAATAGGTTGTCGGACATTGGGTCTGGACAGATAATCTGCGAAAATTTCATCCACAATTTGATTGATGGAATCATAGGTTGTTTTATTGCTCATCCATTTATGATCATAGGCTGTGGAGGAAGTAATGGTGAAATCGTGTCCTTTATTTCGATACCATTCTGTGTAAACTCGATTTAAGGTAAAAGACATAATGGCTAGGATATTTGCTTCTAAGGTTGCCCTGGGCCAGGTTGAATAGATTTCGCAGGCTGCTACATTCTTAATATAGTCCTTATATCGAATATAATAATTTCTGGCTGTGGTATCTCCAATGGCTCCGTCGTGGACAATAATATATTCGGGAATAACGACTCTGCTTAGGACAATTTCACCGGTTTCGTTCACTGGCTTTATTTCTGCTTCTGCAATTTTGGGAGGATAATCGCCCCACAAAGTATGCGGTCCGATCACAATCGGAGACTCTGCCGGTGCCGTTTCCAAAGGAAGCATCTGAACGTTTTGCAGTCCTTCAACGGCAGAGAGAATTTGAGCGCCAGCAATGGTGACCGTTTCGTAGTCCGGTGCGGTAATACGAAGCGTATATTCCGCGTAAGGCTGATTATCACTGGGTGCCATACTATATTCCAATGGCGGCGCAGGAAGATCAATGATTTCGGTTTGGCCATTTTCATTTGTTGAGATTTGTTCAATCACAGAATCAGGATCTCCGGTATAAGAAATTTCAATCTTGGCATCGGCAATGGGAGCAGATGCAAGACTGGAAGTGACTTGCACTTTCAGCTGACCCTGATCGATTTGATCAGTTTGAGGTGTTTCCGGCATAAAAAACCTTCCAGAAATCTTTTAATGTAGTATATGTTTGCTTTTGGATAAGGTGCAGGGCAAGATGCGATTTCTTTGATTTATTATTTGCCTGCCAGATAAAATAGAGTTTCAGGGTCTACTTGAACTCACGGAGCTTTCTTTGATAAAATTATAGTAAGGAGGAACAAAGAATGGCAAAAAAAGAACCAAAAACCAATGCCATGCGCATTTTAGAGCAAAAGAAAATTCCATATGAGGTCCATCGCTATGAATGTAAGGAATTTATTGATGGAATCGCCATTGCAGATATGCTTCATGAACCATATGAGAGAGTATTTAAAACATTGGTGACGGCTGGAAAGAGCGGAGGATATTTTGTATTCGTGATTCCGATTCATAAGGAATTAGATCTCAAGAGAGCAGCAAAAGCTGTGGGTGAGAAATCAGTGGAAATGATTCATGTGAAGGATATCAATAAAATTACCGGATATATCCGAGGCGGATGTACTGCCATCGGAATGAGAAAAAATTATACGACGGTTTTAGATCAAAGCGCTTCAAGGCAAGACCGAATCATTGTCAGCGGCGGGAAAAATGGAATTCAGATAGAATTAACGCCGGTTGATTATTTAGAAGCCTGCAATGGCAGGATGGAAGCAATTATAATGACAAAAGGAGAGACCAATGATTGATGAGATTCTGGAATATAATAGGAAATTTGTGGATGATAAGCAGTATGAACAGTATAAGACCAGTAAATATCCGGATAAAAAGATAGCGATCTTAACCTGCATGGATACTCGTCTTACACAGCTTCTTCCGGCTGCCCTGGGGATAAAAAACGGAGACGTGAAGATTATTAAAAATGCGGGAGGGGTTGTGAGTCACGCTTTTGGAAGTGTTGTCCGAAGCATACTAGTGGGAATTTTTGAGCTGGGAATTGAAGAAGTGATGGTGATCGGGCATACGGACTGCGGGGTTGGACATATCAATAGCAAAATTATGATACAGAAAATGATGGAGCGGGGAATTGATGAGGAAAAAATCGAATTAATTCGTCATTGCGGAGTGGATTTTGATACATGGCTGGAAGGATTTGATTGTGTGGAGCGTTCCGTCGAGGATTCGGTGGAGTTGCTTCGGAAGCATCCCCTGATTCCCAATGATGTAAAAATTTCCGGATATGTTATGGATTCCGTGACCGGAGAGTTGACCGTGGTTGTTCCGTAAAGGAAAAAAGGTACAGAAATTCTTGGTAAAAGAATTGTCTGTACCTTTTTCGGTTTTTTATGAAAAATTGAAAAAGATTGAAGCAGTAAGATCTGCTGTGATACAATAAAAGAGGTTGATCTGAAAGAGAGAGAGGATGAAAGAATGAAAAAAATTGGAATGGCAGGTTTGCTGTTTTTTGTCTGCTGTTGTTGCCTTTGGGGCTGTGAGGATGAGGGGGCGGTCCAGTGGAAGGAAGCTTCCACCCAGAAACGCACGGAGATTATTAAAGAAAAAACCTCTGGAGGAAAGACAGCGGCAGAAAAAGAGGGAATGTTGACAGAAGAAAAAATTGAAAATCTAAAAATGCGGGAATATAAACGAAAAATTGCCATTGATGCAGGGCATCAAAAAGAGCAGATGACAGAGGAAGAACCCATTGGACCCGGAGCGTCTCAGACAAAACAGAAGGTATCCTCCGGTACCGAAGGAGTTGCGACGAAGGTTCCGGAATATCAGGTGAATTTGGAAGTCTCATTAAAATTAAAGAAGATATTAATTGCCAGGGGATATGATGTTTATATGATCCGGGAGACTCATAATGTTTTTTTAAGCAATAAAGAAAGATCCTTAATGGCAAACGAGAGTGAAGCCGATGTGCTGATTCGTCTTCATTGCAACAGTGCAGAGAATTCCACGGTATCTGGAGCGCTGACAATGTGTCCGTCAGAGACGAACCAATACTGCAGGAAAATTATCAAACAAAGTATGGACTTGGCAAAAGATATTGGAAATGGATTGTGCAGCAGCACCGGGACAAAAAATCGAGGAATTGTGGAGACCGATGAAATGACGGGCATCAATTGGAGTAAGATCCCTGTAACAATCGTAGAAATGGGATTTATGTCCAATCCAAAGGAAGATCGAAAATTATGTGACAGCGAGTATCAAATTCATCTTGCGAAAGGTATTGCAGATGGTATTGATAGATATTACCAAAGAGAAGGAGGAAAGGATGAAAAAAAATGAAAAACAGATGATTCTTGCGCTTTCTGCAGTGATTGCAGTGTTTGCTGTAATATTTGGCATCGCAATGATAAAAAATCGAGATGATACAAAAACAGAGGATCGTCTGAAAGCAGCTGTGGAGGAAGAAACGTTGGAAGATTCGGACACAGCCGCAGAGTCTGGGGAAACAGATACGGCTTCTTCAGATACGGTTGCTCAGGAACCGTCGTCGGATACAAAATCGAAACCGGCGGCAGAGAACCAAAAATCGGATCAAAGTGTTATGGATGCCAGCGATGGATACATGTTTCCTGATTCTGATACAGAGTATATCACTTCGGATTTATCAAAAATGTCAACTGCAGAACTACAATATGCGATCAATGAGATTTATGCAAGACACGGTCTGAAATTTTCAAAAAAGGAAAATAAAGAACGATTTGAGAAGAAGAAATGGTATCGTGCAGCGGTAGATGATCAGGAAAGTATATCCTTAAATACGTATGAAAAGAAAAATGTAGACGTATTAGCATCTGAATTAAAAAAACGAGGTACCAGATAGAAAGGAGCGAATGGAAATGTTTTGTCCAAATTGTGGAAAAGAAATCAACGACGGGGATTTGTTTTGTGGAGAATGCGGTCAAAAAATTACATTAGAACATCAAACAAAGACCCAGGAAAAAAAGGCGACGGAAGGTGAGACGCCAAAGAAAACCGCCGAAGTGGATTTATCAAAAAATAAGCATGCATCCAAGCAAAAATCAGGGGGGATGAGTCCAAAGGCAAAAAAAATTATTGCTGTTCAGGTGGCAGTGTTAGCAGTATTAATCGGGGCTTTTTACTATTTTGGAAGCAGAAGCAGCAATCCGGAGTCGGCAGCCAGTCAGTTTGTAAAAGATTATAATAATAAAGAATGGAATAAAATCTACGATTTATATAATTTTGATGAAGATACTTTTATTAATGAAGAGACTTTCGAGAAAACTATGGATCAGAGTGAGATTCAGACGTTGTCGGAGCCAACAGGAGGGCAGACCGGTGCCTACAGCAGCTCTGGAGCTCCTTATGTATACCGGGCGAAAAAGGGTTCAGGAACTGTGATAATCAGTGTAGATAAATCGACGAAAAAGAACTTCTTATTTTTTGATAAATACGAAGTGACCAGTGTTGCCGACACTGATCTTATGACAACTTCCGTTCGTCTGCCAAATGTGAAAGGAATCACGATGAAGGTGGATGGAATCGAGGCAAAAGCGCCAAGCGATACGACGGGAAGTACATATTATACAAAGATGTTCGCTGGAACTCACAAAGTGACATTTGAGGGAGCGGATGGTTTATTTGAAAAAGACAGTTATTTGTTTGACACAAAAAATAATAATCTGATCAGTCAAATTCAGTACTCCAGCAAAGCAAAAACAGAAGCAGCTCAGGCATTGAGAGGATATTTGCCGGCAATTACAGAGGCAAGAATTAAGAACAGCGGGAATTCCGGTCTGACCTCATATTTCAGCTCTGCGCAAAAAGCAAATACGTACGGAACCAGTTTATGTCGTTATACATATTATGCAGGATCTGACGCAAAGAGTCTTGGCAGTGTCAATGTCACCAAGTGTGAGGCAGTGGCTTCTACATCCAGCTATGCGACTTTTGCAGATGGAATTCCGATTTCTGTTTCAGGAACCAGAGATTATCAGTATAAAACATGGTCAGGAAGTTACCAAAAACAAACTTGTACCATTAGCGGTGTCGCAAAAATGGTGAAACAAAATGGCAAATGGGTCATTGATTCTGTTTCATATTACTATTACTAGAAAAAAGAAAAGGGGAAAGATTATGGCAAACTTTTGTACAAAATGTGGGAGAAAATTAATTGAGGGACAGCCTTGTCCGTGTACTTTCGCGGAGGAGACAACAGAAAAAGAACAGACCAGGGAAGAAGTCCAGTACGAAGAAGATACTGAGAAGAAGAAACAGGATACAGCTGCTGCAGCGAAGAATCTGTTTCAGACGGTTTTCGATCTGATCAAACGACCGTCCAGTGCTTTGGCAGAAACCGTGAAGGATGAGACAAGTAAGACTGGGCTGATTATGATGGGAATTGAGGCTGTTCTATCCGGACTTTATTTATATTTATTAGTCAACAAACTGATCTCTGCCACGATGTCAGGTTTTTCAAGTTTTACCGGGACCTCTGCAGCAGCCTCTCAGGCGCCTTCCGCAGGAAGCTTTTTGATGTATGGAATCGTCCTGACAATGATTACATCGTTGGTGATTTCAGGTTTGGTTTTGGGATTTATGAGGACGATGGGGCATGCCCGGATGAATTGGCTGCAAAGCTGTCAGATTGCGGGAATCAAAGGAATAGGAGCTTCTCTTGGATGGATTTTGGGAATTTTGGGATTGCTCTTGGGATTATATAGTTTTTCGCTTCTTGCCATTTTGTTTGGATCTGTACTTGGCTTTATTTATTTTGTCGTTGCACTGATGAGTTATCCGGAAGTAAAAAAAGATGCAGTTGCCTATGTTGCATTGATTACCCTGTTGATCTCAGCGTTTGTCAGTTACTTTGTGTTAAAAGAATTTGTATTTTCATCTTTATTAAACAGTGCGGGTTCTTCCTTGAATTCACTGCAAAATATCTTTTAGGAGGAATTGTATGCTGCCAAAAGATCCGGTGATATTATTAAGCTATATAAATACACAACTTCGTGATTTTTACGCAGACTATAAATCGCTGTGTGAAGACTTGGAGATTGACGGGGATCGAGTGAAAGAACAGCTTCGATCGATCGGATATGAATATCAGGAGAAAAGCAACCAATTTCGATAGATCAAAGAGCGAAAGCGGCTTTGTTTTGCCTAGCCGAATGACTGAATTTATGGTAAAATTCTCTTAAAAGGAGAATGCAATATGGAATTGATTCGGTTAGAAAATGTAAAAAAAATATATCAGTCAGGGGAGATTTTGACAAAAGCTGTAGATGGGATTGATTTTACAGTAGAACAGGGAGAATTTGCTCTGATTATTGGCGCCAGTGGAGCAGGAAAGACCACCGTATTGAATATTTTAGGAGGTATGGATACTGCTACCAGTGGCGCCGTTTTTGTCGATGGAAAGGATATCTCAAAATGGAATCAGAGGCAGCTGACCCAATATCGAAGGGATGACATTGGGTTCGTGTTCCAGTTTTATAATTTGGTTCCAAATCTTACATCGAGAGAGAATGTGGAATTGGCTCTCCAGATTAGCAGAGATCCTTTGAATGCAGATGAGGTATTAAAAGATGTTGGTCTTGGACATCGGCTGGATAGTTTCCCGGCACAATTATCCGGAGGAGAACAGCAGAGAGTTTCCATTGCCCGGGCGTTGGCAAAAAATCCCAAGTTATTACTATGTGATGAACCCACAGGGGCATTAGACTATCAAACCGGAAAAGCCATCCTAAAACTTTTACAGGATACTTGCAGAACCAAAGGAAAAACGGTTGTGGTGATTACGCATAATCTGGCGATTGCACCAATGGCAGATCGAGTGATTGAAATGAAAAATGGGAAAATCAGCAGAATAACAATCAACGATCACCCGCAACCAGTGGATATGATTGAATGGTAGGAGATACATATGAAAAAAACAGCGCTGCACAAAGATATAGGTCGGACGATCCGCAGGACTCTGCCGCGGTTTTTGTCGATTTTTTTTATCGTTGTTCTGGGAGTTGCTTTCTTTTCCGGAATTCGTGTGACAGAAAAGGATATGTATATAACAGCGGATCACCAATTTGATCAAAGCAGCCTTATGGATGTGAAATTGCTGGGAACACTGGGATTATCTGAAGAAAATCTGAAAACTTTGAAAAATCTTCCGTCAGCAGAGGATGCAGAGGGGGGATATTCGGTAGATACAATCTGTCAGATAAAGGGCAAGCAGGAGGAGTATGTCGTACAGGTTCGGTCAGCACTGGAGAGGATGAATCAAATCGAGATTGTCAAGGGGAGACTTCCAAGGTCAGGGAAGGAATGTCTGGTAGACGAGATGTTCGCAAAAGAACATCAAATAAAAATCGGTGATGTTTTGACATTATCTTCCGATGAGGAAGAATCTTTAAAGCAAACTTTGAAAAATACGGTGTATCAGGTCGTTGGAATCGGAAAGTCTTCGGAATATCTTTCAAGATCCCGAGGAAGTACGGATATGGGCTCCGGAAACCGAGATGGATTTTTGGTAATTTCAAAAGAAGAATTTCGGTTGGAGGTTTATACAGAAATTTATATGACCGCAAAGAATGCTAAAGAGGAAAGAGCCTATGGAGAAGCCTATAAGAAAGAGGTTTCTCGATTGGAAAAGCAGTTAAAAAGCATTCAGAAGGAACAAAAAGCGGTACGGCTTGCGGAAGTGAAAAATGAGGCAGAAAGGGAAATAAATAAACAAGAACTAAAATATCAGAAAGAACGAAAAAAAGCACAAAAAAAATTAAATCAGGCGGAAAAAGATTTAAAAATTTCAAAGCAAAAAATTGAGACTGCAAAACAAGAGCTCAGAGAAAATGAGGATCAGCTGCAAAAAGGAAAGAGAGAACTTTTAAGTGGGAAGAAGCAGTATCAGTCGGGAAAACAGGAGATGGAGAAAGCGAAACAGCAGATATCCTCTTCTGAAACAGAACTTGCTGCCCAGGAAAAAAAGCTGAAAACAGGGGAAAAAACATGGAAAGAAACAAATCGGAAGCTGACTGTTTCTGAAAACCGAATCAAAGAGGCAGAAACGAAGCTTGGACAGGAGGAAAAGAAACTAGAACAGCAGGAGGAAAAATTAAAAGACCTGCAAGATCAGATAAAAAGCTATGAACAAAGTCTTGGATCAGATCATCCGACTGTGCAGAAGTTAAAAGAGCAGCTGAGGACGGGAAAAGAGAAGATGGCGGAGGGAAAAAAAACTCTGAACCGGGAGTATCAAAAGATGCAGGCAGCCAAAAAGCAAGTGTCTTCAGGAAGAACAGAACTGGCTTCTCAAAAGAAAAATATTTCCAGAGGAAAAAAGGAGATCAAAACAGCGAAAAGCAGTCTTGCTGCCGCAAAAGAGACAATAGCTCTAAAAGAAAAAGAATTAAAGCAGGCAAGGAGGAATTTAAACCGATCAGAGGAGCAATTAAAATCCGGTGCGAAACAGCTTACAGAAGGAAAAAAAGAGATTCAAAACGCACAGGAAGAATGGCTGAGAGGTCGAAAAAAACTGCAGAGTTCTGAGAAGAAAGTAAAAAAAGAGTTGTCAGCAGTACAAAAAAAGATAAAAGATGCTAAAAAAGATATACAAAATTTAAAATCCGGGAAATGGTATATTTTAAATCGGGAAAAGACACAATCTTATGTAGAGTACGGAGAGGAAGCCAAACGTATCGCGGCATTGAGTAAAGTAGTTCCGGTTATCTTCTTTTTGGTTGCCGCATTGGTCAGTTTAACTGCAATGACCAGAATGGTGGAAGAACAGAGAACCCAAATTGGCATCTTCAAAGCTTTGGGATATCGTGGTGTGGACATTGCAATAAAATATGTAAGCTATGCATTGGCAGCAACCGTATCGGGAAGCATACTGGGGGTTGTGATTGGAGAAAAGCTGTTGCCGTGGATTATTATAACCGCTTATAAAATGATGTATATAGGACTTGGAGTGATCCAAACGCCAATTGATCTGGAATATTCTGTCATGGCAGCATGTCTGGCAGTAGGTGTTGTGACAGCAGCAGTATTATCGGCATGTTACAAAGAGCTTCGGGAGAAACCGGCGCAGTTAATGCGCCCTACGGCACCGAAAGAAGGAAAACGTATTTTGTTGGAACGGATACCGGTATTTTGGCATCGAATGAGCTTTATCTGGAAGGCTACGATGCGAAATCTTTTCCGATATAAAAAGCGATTTTTTATGACTGTTTTTGGAATCGGAGGCTGTATGTCGTTGCTTCTTGTGGGATTTGGAATCAAAGATTCAATTTCGGCAATTTCTGAAAATCAATATAAAAAAATTATAACATATGATTTTTCAGTTGCCTATAAAGATGGCGCTGCCAGGAAAGATCGAGAAAAATTAAAACATTGGATATCAGAGAGATCAGATCTTAAAAAAACGATGGAAGTAAATGAAGCTGCGGTGACAATTTGCGCAAACAATGAGGAGCAGGAAGCATCCAGAATTGTGCCAATATCACAGTCAGACGTTTCAGGATACATTACATTGAAAGACCGTGTCAAAGGCAATTCGTTTTCCATGAACGATGAAGGCGTTGTGTTAACGGAAAAAGCTGCTGTGCTTTTGGGTGTGGAAGCAGGTGACAAAATTCAGATCAGGGAATCGGGAGAAAAAACAGTTTCAGTAAAAATCTGTGCAGTCACTGAAAACTATATGATGCATAAGGTATATATGACCAAGACTCTTTATGAAAAGCTTTATGGAAAACAAGCTTCTGCAAGCGGAATGTATTGTGTAAAAACGGATGGTTCCAAAAAAGGAATGAATCAGATTAGGAGAGAAATTCTTGAAAGGGAGGAAGCGGCGTCTGTTACGTTTTCAAGTGATGAGGCAAAAACAATGTCAGATATGGTAGATAACCTGAACATTGTCGTCGTGGTATTGATTGTTTCCGCCGGACTGCTGGCCTTTGTTGTATTGTTTAATCTGAATAATATTAATATTGCGGAAAGGAGAGCGGAACTTGCGACTATGAAGGTTCTGGGGTTCTACGATGGAGAGGTGCATGCTTATGTGTACAGAGAAAATGTTCTGCTCACAGTCCTGGGAATTTTGGCAGGAATTATCATGGGGACGGCGCTGCATCGATATGTTATTTTCACCACAGAAGTGGATTTGATTATGTTTGGACGAAGTATTTATGTTCCAAGCTATATTTACAGCACTTTATTAACCATCGGCTTTGCTGTATTTGTGAATATACTGATGTATTTTCAACTGCGCAAAATTAATATGGTGGAATCGTTAAAAAGTACAGAGTAGAAAGGAAGAACAAAAACTATGAAAATAAATGAATTAATGATTTATCAGATTTTCCCATTGAGAGCTTTCTCTGACGGAACAATATCTCATGGAATTTTGGAAGCGGAGACATGGATTCCCCATATAAAAAAATTGGGAATGAATGCGGTCTATTTTTCACCGATATTTTCTTCTTCAAATCATGGATATGATACAAAAGATTTTCGTCGGATTGATGAACGGCTTGGAACAAATGAAGATTTTGTGAAAGTGTGTAAAAAACTAAAGGAAGAAGGAATTGCCATTTTTTTAGACGGGGTGTTTAATCATGTGGGACGTGAGTTTTGGGCATTTCAGGATGTTTTGGAAAAGAAATGGGAATCCCCGTATAAAGATTGGTTTTATATTCATTTTGATGGAAACAGTCCTTATGACGATGGCTTTTGGTATGAAGGATGGGAAGGGCATTACGAATTGGTAAAGTTAAATCTGGATCATGAGGAAGTTCGCAACTATCTTCTGAATGCGGTGGGTATGTGGATGAATGAATTTGGAATTGACGGGCTGCGCCTAGATGTTGCGTATATGCTCAATCGAAATTTTATGAAATCACTGGCAGAGTTTGTGCATCGTAAAAATCCTGAATTTTTTATGATCGGGGAAATGCTCCATGGAGATTACAACGAACTTGCGAATCCGGAACTTCTGGATTCAGTGACAAATTATGAGTGTTATAAAGGATTGTATTCCAGCTTTAACACCCATAATATGCATGAGATCGGATACTCTCTGAATCGGCAGTTCGGACCGGAAGAGTGGGCCTTATATCGGGGCATTCCATTGTATAATTTTGTGGATAACCATGATGTGGAAAGAATTGCAACGCGACTGGAGGATGCAGAGCACTTGCCGCTAATTTATGCTATGGAATTTGCAATGCCGGGAATTCCGGGGATTTATTATGGAAGTGAGTGGGGAATCGAAGGAAAAAAGGAACAGGGAAGCGACGACAGTCTGCGTCCGAGAGTGAAAGTGGAGGATTTGAAAGAAAATGAGTTGACGCAATATCTTTCAAAGCTTGCAAAGATCAGAAAGGAAAGTCCGGCTTTGAAATACGGAGATTATCTTCCGCTGGCAACTGCACCGGAGGTTCTGGTGTTCCAGAGAAAAGGACAGGGAGATCGGGTGATCTTTGCTGTAAATTGCGGAGAGAGTGCATTTACAGCTCATTTTGATGCGCAGGCAGGGACCGGTATGGATCTGATAACGGGAGAAACCATAGATTTTGGAGGAGGACTTTTGATTCCTTCCAAAACGGCAAGGCTGATTCGTACAGAAGAGGTATCCCTTTCTTGACTTTTCAGTAAAAAACATATAAAATTAAAGAAGTGTAAAAGCACAAAAAATTGAATAAGGAGGAGACCTGTGGATTTTGGTATAATAATAGCCATTATCGCAACTTTGGTCATTGCAATTCCAATATCTGCTTATGTTGCCAATCAAAGAAGCAAGAAAGCCATGGAAATTACCATTGGAAATGCAGAAGATAAAGCCAGAGATATTATAGATGGAGCAATCAAAGCGGCTGACGCGAAAAAGCGGGAAGCTTCTTTGGAAGTCAAAGAAGAAACTATAAAGGCGAGACATGACTTTGAAAAAGAGACAAAGGAACGCAGGGCAGAGCTGCAGAAGTATGAGCAGAGAGTTCTTTCAAAAGAAGAGGCGGTAGATAAAAAATCAACTGCGCTGGAAAGGAAAGAACAATCTTTGACAGCAAAAGAAAAGCATATCGAGTCAGAGAAAGCTCAGCTGCAGGAACTGCAGTCAAAACATCTACAGGAACTGGAGAGAATTTCTGGTTTGACCTCTGAACAGGCAAAAGAGCAATTATTATCAGCAGTAAAAGAAGATGTGAAACACGAGACAGCAATGTACATCAAGGAGATGGAGACGAGGGCAAAGGAAGAGGCAAGAAAGAAAGCCAAAGAATATGTGGTAACTGCCATTCAGAAATGTGCGGTAGATCATGTGGCAGAGACGACAATTTCCCTTGTACAGCTTCCAAACGATGAGATGAAAGGAAGGATTATCGGCCGAGAGGGCCGCAACATCCGTTCGATCGAGAACATTACCGGAGTAGAATTGATTATTGACGATACCCCGGAAGCTGTTGTGCTGTCAAGCTTCAATCCAGTGCGCAGAGAAATTGCGAGAATTGCATTGGAAAAATTAATTGTCGACGGAAGAATTCATCCGGCGCGCATAGAAGAGATGGTTGAGAAAGCCACGAAGGAAGTTGAAACTATGATGCGCGAAGAAGGCGAAGCTGCAACATTAGAGCTTGGCGTTCACGGAATTCATCCGGAGCTCGTCAGACTTCTTGGAAGGATGAAGTTCCGGACAAGCTACGGGCAGAATGCGCTGAAGCATTCCATGGAAGTTGCACAGCTTTCCGGTCTGTTGGCGGCGGAAGTCGGAGTTGACGTAAGGCTTGCCAAGCGGGCAGGACTGCTTCATGACATAGGAAAAGCGATCGATCATGAAGTAGAAGGTTCTCATGTGGAGCTTGGTGTTAATTTATGTAAGAAGTATAAGGAACATCCAGTGGTAATCAATGCGGTAGAATCTCATCATGGGGATGCTGAGCCGGAAACTTTGATCGCTTGTATTGTACAGGCGGCAGACGCGATTTCTGCAGCTCGTCCTGGTGCGAGAAGCGAAACGCTGGAGAGTTATACAACGAGATTAAAGCAATTAGAAGAGATCGCAGACTCATTTCAAGGTGTTGATAAAACTTTTGCAATTCAGGCAGGTCGGGAAATTCGTGTGATGGTAGTTCCTGAGCAAATCAGTGACGACGATATGATCTTATTAGCCAGAGATATTTCCAATCAGGTGGAAGAAAATTTGGATTATCCTGGTCAGATCAAGGTCAATGTAATCAGAGAATCACGAGTTGTAGATTATGCGAAATAACAAAAAACGATAGAGAAATCTATCGTTTTTTTAACGATACAGGAAAACTTTTTTTCCATATCGCAAAAACGCATTGTGAGGATCATGCTGCTGCGGAGTGAAAGATTGCCGCTTTGGAGTCCTGCCAAAGGCACAGAGTCCTGTGAACAGGATTATTTTTAGATGGATCAGAGAAAGGAAAGACAGTGATGCAGGGTTATGAAAAGATCAAACAAAAGTTAGTTCATCAAGGAAAGGTGGTCAGTTTTTACGAGGATATTGTGAAGCTTCCCAATGGAAAAGTCGTCACATGGGATTTGGTGAAGCATAGAGGAGCTGCTGCGGTGATTCCGGTGACAGACAGAGGGACGGTGCTTCTGGTGAAACAGTACCGCAATGCTTTAGATTGTGATACGCTGGAGATTCCGGCAGGGGGAATTGAGCCTGGAGAAACCGCGCTGGATTGTGTTAGGAGAGAGATTGAGGAAGAGACAGGATATCGGGCTGGGAACATGGAGCATTTGATGACGATCATTACTGCCATAGGTTTCTGCAATGAGAAAATTCCTATTTACGTGGCAACTGATTTAAAGCCGTCAGATCAGCATCTGGACGAGGATGAATTTATTGATGTGAAAGAGTATTCTCTTCAGATCGTCAGAGAGATGATCTTTGATGGACAAATTGTAGACGCCAAAACAATTTCCGGTATTTTGGGATATATGGACAAGTATTCTCTGGGGAAATGAATAAATGAGACAAGCGCCGCATAGAATAAACTAAATCGGAATATAAAAAACAAGAAGAGGAGCGGACGTTGGATCGAAAAAAATTTTTTACCGGGTTATTTGTGATGGCAGGCCTGATTTTGGGAAGCATCTTTACTAATTTTGTATATAAGGATTATCTGGCGTATGGAGGACAGATGGATTCTCTGGTTCTCAGCAATCAGGATCTCTATGTCTCCAGCGCCAGTTTATTTCCGTACATATTATTTAAGCGGGGAAAACAATATGGAATTGCATTTCTGGCAGGATATTTGCTGCAGCCGTTGGTGTTTTTGTACGGTGGAATGTTCTGCATGGCATTTTTTTTGGGGTCTATTTTGTCTCTTCAGGTGATTCAGACAGGATTAAAAGGAATGCTTTTGGTATTGTTTAGCTTTTTTCCGCACTTCCTGTGCTATGGGGTTTCCGGAATTTTAATGTTTCGCAGAAATCTTCGGGATAACGAAAAAGAAGAAATGTTGTATTATGAAAAACATTCCTTCTTTCGCAATTACAGTGTGCAATTTGAAATTATATTTGTAGTCCTTGGATGTGTCATGGAAAGTTTTGTAAATCCAAGCATCATGTCCGGAGTACTGAAATTATTAAAATAAAATTTAACTGTTATACATAATCAGCCATGCGATAGAGCAGAGCAGCAGACTTATCCCAGCCAAGGCAAGGGTCTGTGATGGACTGCCCGTAAACTCCATTTCCGATGGACTGGCATCCGTCTTCGATATAACTCTCAATCATGATTCCTTTGACCAGAGAGCGGATTTCCGGAAGAAAGCTTCTGCTGTGAAGAACTTCCTGAACGATGCGCGGCTGCTGATCCCATTGTTTTCCGGAATTGGAGTGATTGGCGTCTACAATGACAGCGGGATTTTTCAATTGAAATTTTTCGTACATGTATGCAACACGAGTCAGATCTTCATAGTGATAGTTCGGAATATTATTTCCATGGCGGTTGACAGAGCCACGCAGAATGGCATGGGTTAAAGGATTTCCATCTGTTTTGACTTCATATCCGTTGGCAATAAAATCATGTTGGTGCTGACCGGCAGTGATGGAATTCATCATAACGGTCAGATCTCCTCCTGTTGGATTTTTCATGCCGGCAGGAATGTCAAATCCGCTGACGGTTAAGCGATGCTGTTGATTTTCTACGGAACGTGCGCCGACGGCAACGTAAGATAAGATATCTTCCATATATGGCCAGTTTCCTGGATAAAGCATCTCATCGGCAGCAGGCATATGAAATTCCTCCAAAGCATCCATGTGGAGTTTGCGGACGGAACGCAGACCGCTTGCCATGTCCGGTGCTTTTTCAGGATCGGGCTGGTGAATCATTCCTTTATAGCCGTCACCAGTGGTGCGTGGTTTATTGGTATAGATGCGGGGAATTATTAAAAGTTTATCGGAAAGGTCCTTCTGAACTCTTGCGAGACGTCCGAGATAATCCATAACGGCAGATTCATTATCAGCAGAACAAGGTCCGATGATGACGATAAATTTGTCTGACTTTCCAGTAAAAATATTACGGATTTCGAGATCTCGTTGTTCTTTTATTTTTTTTGCCCCTTCACTCAGAGGAAATTCTTCCCTTAATTCCTCCGGAGAAGGCATCTTGGCAACTCTGTGCATTCCCATAGTTTCTCTCTCCTTTATTCATACAAGTAAAGTATTTAGTTTTTTATAGTTTAACAAATTATAATGTTGGTGTAAAGAAAGGAAATGTGAAATATTGCTTTACAAAGGAAGAAAGAAGGACTATAATAAGAACGTAAACAGAAAACACTTTCATTTTCTGTAAAATTGAATATTGAAGTAGAGAAAAAATTCTCCAACTTCAGGGCAGAGTGAGATATTTTCAAATATCAATTCTCGACTGGCGGTGATGCTTTTGAAAGGATAAGTCCGCGAGCGCAAGCTGATTGGGTTAGAATCCCGAACCAACAGTATAGTCTGGATGAAAGAAGTAGCGGGTGATGTAATGGTGCATCATCTAGGTTTTGGGCCCTGTCGTTTTCGGTAAACGATAAGGTCTTTTTCATTTTCTGAGAACATTTTGTTCTTAAATAAATTAAAAAGGAGAATATGATGATGGCAGGAGAAACAATGACAATGAAGACAAACAAGGTGAATGTGAGAACCATTGCAATGACTGGAATGTTGGGGGCATTGGCGACAATTTTGATGTTTTTGGAATTTCCCATTCCGGTGTTGATTCCACCGTTTATTAAGTTTGATTTTTCGGAACTTCCGGCGCTGTTGGCGGCATATTCTATGGGACCGGTGTCGGGAATTGCAGTATGCTTTATTAAGAATGCGATCAATCTGCTTCACACGCAGACCGGCGGAGTCGGAGAGCTTTCAAATTTTATTTTAGGCGTGTGTTTTGTGTTGCCTGCCGGTTTGTTGTATCAGAAGAAAAAGACACAGAAAAGAGCAATGCTTGGCGCATTGTTTGGAGCGGTGCTGATGTCTGTGCTGAGTGTCTTTTCCAATTATTTTATTGTATATCCGGTTTACACCAATTTTATGCCGATGGAGGCAATTCTTGGTGCATATCAGGCAATCAATAAGAATGTAACCAGCTTGTGGGATGCACTCATATGGTTTAATATGCCGTTTACGTTTATCAAAGGAATGTGCAGTGTTGTGATTACGTTTTTTATATACAAAAGAATCTCACCGATTTTAAAAGGAACCAACCGTTAAAAAATCTAAGAGGCAGATGATATGGTGTCATCTGCCTCTTATCACGTTTGGTGAGTGGAAAATAAAACTTATGCATCATTTAATTTTTTCTTGGCTTTTTCCATAAATGGTTCTGAAGCCACGATAAAACGCTCGTGTGTACCGATTCCGACGCGGCCTTTGTTATCTGTGACTTCCACGTGGAAGACAAGACGTTTGCGGTCAATTTCAGTTAAGGTGCAGTGGCATTGAATGGTGCCTCCAATCGGAGTGGCAGAGACATGAGCAATATTTAAATTTGTTCCTACGGTAGTTGTGCCTTCATCCAGTTTTCCGGCAAGCAGGTTGACAGCCGCCTGTTCAACAAGAGAAATCATAGCGGGTGTCGCATAGACAGGAAGACTGCCGCTTCCCCATTTCTCAGCAGTGTTTTCCGGAACGACCTGTTCTGTCAGTACAATTTCATCTCCAACATGAATGTTCATATACTTTTCTCCAATCAAACTTTTTATAATATATCATATCCATAGTATAGCAAAGTTCGATAAAAATACCATAGTTTTTTCATAATTCTTGAAAAATTATGGTATAATGTCCTAAAAACGGAGGTAAAATGGTTTGAAGCTATATTTAATCAGACACGGTGAGACCGATTGGAATAAATCCAGACGGATACAGGGAAGTTCCGATATTCCTTTAAATGAATATGGCAGGGAGCTAGCATTCTCTACCAGAGAAGGATTGCGGAAAATTCCATTTGATATTGCTTATACAAGTCCTCTGAAACGAGCCAGAGAGACAGGGGAAATTGTATTAGGAGGAAGAAATATTGCCCTTTATGAAGATGAGAGAATTGCGGAAGTCGATTTTGGAATTTATGAGGGAAAATCAGAGGCCGATTTAATTGAAGAAGGAGATCCTGTTTTGAGATTTTTTGATGCGCCGGAGCAATTTGTGAAGGCAGGGGGATGTGAAGACCACGAAGAGGTCATTTTAAGAGGGAAAGAGTTTTTGAAGGATAGAATCCTTCCAAATGAGAAAAAATATGAAAATATTGCAGTTTTTTCTCATGGAGCTATGATTCACGGGATGCTTACTTATATGTATCAGAGAGAAATCAAAGATTTCTGGCATGAGCCGAGACAATTAAATTGTGGAGTGACGATTGTAGAAATTGCGGATCATAAGTATCGCATAATAGAAGAGTCAAGAATTTTCTATTCAATCTAGAGATCACGGAGATAAATATGACAAAACAACAATTTTTAGAGGAACTTCGACTGGCGTTGGAAGGTATGATACCGGAAGAGGCGGTGAAAGAAAATGTACAGTACTATGAAAAATTTATTTGGGAGCAGGAAAAGAATGGAAGATCTCAGGAGGAGATTCTTCGGGAGCTGGGAAGTCCGCGATTAATTGCAAAAACCATTGTGGATGCAGCGGAGGCAGATGCAGTTTCAGAAGAGCAGACATACTATGATGATGCTTCCGGGGATGTGAAAGCAGAAACGTCATATAGAAAGAACAGAGTTTATACGGTAAATTCCAGAGGTCTGAAAATAGGATGTTTTCTTGTGGGAATTCTATTGCTTTTGATTTTATTTGTCGTGTTTAAATTATTTTTTATGTTTTTAGGACCAATTTTGGCAATTGGATTGGTCATTTATCTAATTGGACGTTGGAGAGAAAGATAGAAGGAGGCGGCAATGGATATTAATCAAGAGGCCAATGGCATGCGGGAAGATCTGGAGGAGTTTCGGCGGGCGCTGCATCAATGCCCGGAAACTGCCTTTCATGAAATGATGACGATGGAATACATCAGAGAGCATCTGGAACAATGGGGAATTTCATATCGACTGTTGGACCCTACAGGAATCATCGCAGCGATTGGAAGCGGAGGTAAAGAAACAATTGCGCTGCGGGCAGATATGGATGCACTGGAAGTGGAAGAGGAAACCGGTCTTGATTTCGCATCATTAAATCATGGCTGTATGCACGCCTGTGCTCATGATGGACATACGGCGATTTTGATGGCAGCCGCAAAGATTTTAAAGCAGCACGAGAAAGAACTGAACCGAAGAATTTTATTGCTGTTTCAGCCGGCGGAGGAAATCGCACAGGGCGCGAAAATGCTGTTGAAAACAGGTTTGCTGGAGGATGTCAAAAAAATTTTGGGTCTGCATATTTTTTCCGGAATTCCGGCTGGGAGGATTTCTTTGGAGCCGGGCAGAAGAATGGCGGCAACCAATTGGTTTTCCATTCGGATTACCGGAAAATCAGGGCATGCCGGGAAACCTCACGAATGTGCGGACGCAGCGGTCGCTGCATCCTCTCTGGTCATAAATTTACAGAACATTATCAGTCGGAATTTGGATCCGCTGGAGCCTGTAGTTCTAACCATTGGAAAGATGACGGCGGGAACTGCACGAAATGTAATTGCAGGGGAAGCGCTGCTGGAAGGAACCGTACGAACTTTTTCCATAGAAGCACAGGAATTGGTGCAGCGACGGATGAAAGAAATTGCACAGGCGGCAGAGAAAATGTATCAGACAGAAATTTCCGTTGATTTTCAGCCGTCCAGTCATCCGGCGTTGGTAAATTCCGAGGAAGTTGTGAGTCAAGTGTTAAAGGGAGCGCAGGATGTTTTTGAACCTTGGGAATGGGTGAAAGTTCCTGCGATGATGTTGGGAGAAGATTTTGCAAATTATTTGGAGGAAATGGACGGATGCTTTGCCTTTGTGGGAGGCGGAGAAGGATATCCCAATCATCATGAGCAGTTTGATTTCAATGAAGATGCTCTCGTCGCAGGTTTGCGTCTAATGTTGGTTTTTGCCTATGTATGAGATATAGAGCAAGAAAATCAGTTGTAGCAGAAAAAAACATATGATATAATCAGAAATTAAATGGGAGGCGCTGCTGTGGCGGCGCGCCACCGGAGAACAAAGTACATAAAACCATAGAAGAAAAGGTAGGGAAATATGAATTTAGTATACCACAGCACAAGAAATGGAGAAGAAACAGCCACTGCGTCAGAAGCAATTTTAAAGGGTTTGACCAGCGACGGAGGATTATTTGTACCCAATGAAATTCCGAAGCTTCAGGTGACGCTGGAAGAATTAACGAAAATGTCTTATCAGGAAATTGCATATGCAGTGATGAAAGAATTTCTTACAGATTTTACAGAGGAAGAATTGAAAGCCTGTATTCAGAACGCTTATGACAGTAAGTTTGACACGTCGGAAATAGCGCCGATGAAGAAAATAGGGAATGTATATTATCTTGAACTGTTTCACGGAGCAACCATTGCCTTCAAAGATATGGCATTATCCATTCTTCCGCATTTGCTGGTAACTTCCGCAAGAAAAAATCAGGTGAAAAATGAGATCGTAATTTTAACTGCAACCTCCGGGGATACCGGGAAAGCGGCATTGGCAGGATTTGCTGATGTGCCGGGAACAAAAATAATTGTATTTTATCCAAAATCTGGTGTCAGTCCGATTCAGGAAAAGCAAATGGTAACGCAGAAAGGTCAAAATACATATGTAATTGGAATTCATGGCAATTTTGATGATGCACAGACCGGCGTTAAAAAGATGTTTTCAAATAAAGAGCTGGCGAAGGTTATGAATCAGAGCGGTTATCAATTTTCTTCTGCCAATTCTATTAATATCGGACGGCTGGTTCCCCAGGTTGTTTACTATGTGAAAGCATATGCTGATCTATTAAAATCAGGGGCGGTAAAATCAGGAGAACCGATGAATGTTGTAGTTCCAACGGGAAACTTTGGAAATATTCTTGCGGCATTTTATGCAAAGCAGATGGGAATTCCGATTGGCAAATTCATTTGTGCTTCCAATAAAAATAAAGTACTGTTCGACTTTTTCCAAAACGGAACTTATGACAGAAACCGTGATTTTTATGTGACAACCTCACCATCCATGGACATTTTAATTTCCAGCAATCTGGAACGCCTGATCTATCGTATTGCAGGAAATGATCCGAAGCAATGTGCGGAGTTTATGACGGCTCTGACAGCAGAAGGTGTTTATACGATCACAGAGGCAATGAAAGACGAGCTTTCAGAGTTTTACGGAGCTTATGGCGATGAACAGGAAACTGCAGAGAAAATTCAGGAAGTTTATCAATCAGAAGGATATGTCATGGATACACATACGGCAGTTGCAGCAGTTGCCTATGATAAGTATGTGAAGGAAACTAAGGACGAGACACCGACTGTGATTGCATCCACAGCCAGTCCGTATAAATTTACCAGAAGTGTGATGAATGCAATTGATCCGAAGTATGATGAAAAAACAGATTTTCAGTTGGTGGACGAGCTTCAGGTGATTTCAAAAACAGAAATCCCGAAGGCAATTGAAGAAATCAGGACAGCTCCGGTGATTCATCAGACCGTATGTGAAACTGCGGCAATGGAAGATGAAGTAAAGAAAATTTTAAATATTTAAATTTTGACAAATATTCTGAGAAAAGCAATTCATGAAAGTGGGTTGCTTTTTTTGTGTTTTCATGCTATATTAAAATTAAGATAGGAAATAATTGGAAATAAATACATTTTAAAGAAACAACTCTGCTTTATGATTCTATAACCAATTCTAATGATTCGATGGATGATCCAAATATGTTTGACAACTGAATAAGACCATTTTTCAATACATTCCGAAAGGACATATTCCGCCAGGAGCCGTTATCTGCAGCGGGGAGCGATAAAAGAATATGATAATGAGACTTCTGCATGGTCATGGAGGTGAGTGCAGCCTGTCATCAGAATGAGGGGAGCCGGGAGGCTATGAGACAATTTGTCTGTTGGAGAATGAGGGGAAACCGATGGATATGAAAAGACAAGGAGAGTAAATTATGAGGAAAATCAAAAGAGGGTCTTTGTTATTTTGGACAGCGATTTCTTTGATGCTTTCGATCTTGTTTTCGATCTTGTGTCACAGAGAAGCAGTTGCACAATTAAGCGTTCAAAACGCAGTGCCAATTGGGAGCGGATGGGCTGATGAGACACATAAATTTTCATCATTTGATGATACGAAGGCGCTCAAAGTGGATGCTGCGTATGGATTTAAGATTCAAGAAACGCAGCAGACCAAAACAAGGATTGAAAAAGGAACGGCTTCCAAGGAACCTCCGGCAGTGAACATGCCGGCATTTTTAAAAAAATACACATGGTTTCAAACACAAAATAATACACCGGGAGAAATCCAAATTCGTAAAACCAATTTGCTGATTTATCAATGTGAATCCGATGGAAGCAATGGGCGTTGGGAGAAGCTTGATCTGGTTATGACAGTAACAGATTTTGAAAAATATCATCAGGAGGATGGCTATATTGCAATTGGAACGGGCGTCTGCGGGTGTGCCTATGTGGGAATTGAGGAAATGACGATGAAAAGTCATTTCTACAAAGCGGGAACAAATACGCCGGTAACCATTCGGAGCAATATCACATTAAAGGATCTTGACACAAGACAGTATGTTGGTATGAAGGCAGATAAGATTCATGGAGAATATGTTTCCAAAAATACAAAGCTCAGTTATGGGAAGTCAGGAACCTCCAGTGTTTACTATGCGGACTTTGATGAAAATTATTCCAGTGAGGATTTTACTTGTGTCGGATTTACGTTTGTGTCAGATTCCTTTGAGTATACGTTTGGAAGAAAGCTGGAGAGGGTGCCGACCGGGCAGGAACAATATGTGGGATCAGGACAGAATATGGTGCGGTTTGATACTTCGGCTCCGGAGAAAGTAATTAGAACGCCGGAGGGGACAGAAACAGAACATTATACGGCAAAACATTTGGCAGAAATATGGGATTTTGAAGTTCGACAGACCATCGCTGACGGTATTCCGCAGGCTCATTACTATGAAAATTTCATATTTCGGGATCAGGTAGAATCCTGTCTGGAAATTCTAGAAGCAAAAGTTTATGGAGATGGCAGTGATGTCAGCGGAGAATTTGATATTTCCAAGGAAGGAAATCTGGTGAAGGCAACGCTTAAAAATCCGAAAGATTCAGAATTTTATCAGCGAGGAGAATATGTGCTGCGCATAAAAGTGCGCATGGATATTCCGGAAAATGCCACAAAGGAGCAGTTGAATGTACTGCGAAAGAAATGGCAGGAGCATGGGCATTATAATGAAGTAAAAACGGTGATAACAGAGAAAAATCAGGGAGAAACGATCGTTGACGGTAAAAATATGCCGACCAATGAAGTTGTCTGTGAAATAGAACTGCCGAAACAGAAGGGGGATTCCCCCGGTCTGTTGATAAAAAAACAGGTGGAAGCCTATGAATATCAGGTGAAAGATCAAATGAAATATCAAGTTACAGTAAAGAATGAAAATGAGAAGGCGGAGACTGCTTATTTTACAATTCAGGATCTTTCTCTGCCGAAAGCAGCAGAGCTGGATCTGAGTTCGGTGAAAGTCAGCGGAATAGAGAAGGAAAATTATGTTTTGAAGAAGGAGAAAAATGGATGGATTTTAAAGTCCAGAGGAGATTATGCACTGCCTTACAGAAACCAAGTAGTGATTTCCTATACGGTGAGGGGGAGCGTTTTATCCAATGGAACTCTTATAGATAATGAGGCGTCCGCATGGGCAGCAGGGGTTCCGGACACCAAAGATCAGAAACAGGTATACATCAATTCACCGAAAACCGATGTGGTAAAAAATGCGCCTCAGAAGATTTATAAAAAGGGAGATACTATTTCTTACCAAATTACGCTGACCAATCAAAATAAAGGGACCTTTATGAGAGATTTGGTGATCAGAGACGAAATGAAAACAGCGGGTGTCCGAATAGTTCCCGGAACTCTTTGCGTAGTTTCCGGCGGGTTGGATGTCACAAAGAATTGTGAGATTACATTTGGAGATGACGGGCGCAGCTATAAGATCAGGACCCCGCTGGAATTGAAAAATGGAGCAATTCCGGCTCTTGAATCTTCTTTTGGGAAGGAAACGGGGCACTACGAGGAGCTTTCTCTGACAGATAAGATTGAGGTTAGTTATCAGGCGGTGATAGAGAAGGAAGGCCTGGAGGGAAAAGTAATTGAAAATATCGTAAAAGCTGAGGCAACAAAGAACAGCAATCAGAACGTAATCAGAGATGACCCGGAAATTCCGTCCGGAGGAGGAGAAGCACTGGAAACGGTCAAAGTGAAGGCGCCGCAGCTTCAGATTTTGAAACAATCGGATAAAAAAATTTACAGTGTGGGAGAAACCGGAACCTATCAACTTCAAATTACGCAAAAGAAAGAAGGGTTAACTGCAAAAAATGTAAAGATAACCGACGCCTTTGAAAAAGAAGGAATGAGGATTACGGATTTAAAAGTTTTTTTTAATGAGCAGGATATTACGAAGGAATGTAAGATAGAGATAAAAAATCATCATTTTAATATCGAGACAGGGAAGGACTTAGGTGAAAATGATATTTTAGAAGTCAGCTATCGAGTGTTTTTTGAGAAAAAAATAGACGGTGCCGTAAAAAATGTAGCGGTGGTACAAAGTGAAAATACTCCTCAGGATCAGGATGAAAATATCATTGTTTTAAAACCTCCAGTATTGAATCTTTTGAAATCATCGGATCATAAAGTATATAAAGAAGGACAGATCGGAACCTATGAGCTTCGTGTAACAGAGAAAAATCAGGGAATGACGGCGCATCAGGTTGTCATTGCGGATGCCTTTGAAAAAGAAGGGATGGAAATTTCAGGAATTCGCGTTAAATATAATGGGGAGAATATCACAAGCCAATGTGAGATTCTTATGGAAGAAGGAAATCGGCAATTTCAGATTATCACGGGAAAGGACCTCAGTGATCAAGATGAAATTATCGTGGTTTATCAAGTGAAGTTTGCAGAGATGATAACCGGAGATATTAAAAATACGGCAGTGGCTTCCAGTGAAGATACAGCTCCGTGCAGAGATGACTGTACTGTGGTGATGGAAACGGTGATTCCAAGGCTCTCGATGATGAAAAAAACTGCGCAGACAGTTTATCAGGTTGGTGATGTGTGCGATTATCAGTTGAAAGTGACGCAGACAGTGAAAGATGCAGTTGCAAAGAAGGTGGTCATCGAAGACCAGCTTTCACAGAAAGGAGTGGAGATTTTAGGAAATGGTATAAAAGTCATCGGACCGGACGGAAAAAATATTACAGATCAGTGTTCCATCCAGCTGACTGACCAGGCATTTCAAATTGCGACCAACAGACATCTTTCTTATGACGAGGAGATTACGGTCAAATATCAAACGAAAGTAAAATCCAAAAAGCTTGCAGGGAAAAAGGTCGAAAATACGGCAAAATCCAGAGCAGATAACGCAGATCCGGTATCAGCACAGCAGACCATTCAGATTGCAAAGAGAGATGAGGGGGTGAAGGGTTCCGCAGATCTCCCCGACAGCTCTGCGACAGGTGCTCCTCAAACAGGAGATTCAGGAGAGAAGAAATGGTGGCTGTTCTTTGCAATTTCGGGAACGGGAATGGGATTTTTTATCTATAGAAAATGTCGCAGGAAAGGATAACAATTTCACTGGACTTGCATCTTCAGGTAAGGTATACTAAAGAAAAACGATTGGAAGTGAGCGTATATGTCAAAAGATTTTTTTGGAAGGCTTGAGGAGACAATTTCTACCACGGGAAAGGCAGCGGCGCAGAAGGCAAAAGAGGTTGCAGATTCTGCGAAACGTCACAATGATCTTCGGATCGCAAAAAAACAGTTGAACGATCTGTATCGCCAGGTGGGAGAAAAATATTTTGAAGACCAGATGGATTATCCACAGGCAGATTACATTGATTTGTTTAATCTGATTGAAAAACTTCGCGGAGATATTGAGGTGCTCCAAAAAGAGATTGACGGTGAGGAACCGCTGGACGATGATACAGAAGAATAGAAAGAAGACCCTGCACAGGATGAGCTGCAGGGTCTTTCTTTATAATACTAGGAAAGTTCTGACTTCCCTATGTTATAAAAACGCTTTGTGGGATGCACATGATGTACGGGAGAAGGCTGCGAAATGAAAAATTTTTGTTCAGTAAGATGAAGGCAGGGAGGAAGATATGATAGATACAATTGGAATGACGGACATTGGGAATGGACGTTCATCGAATCAAGATGCATATTTAATGCGCCAGAAAGAGGAAAGGGGGAAGCTATATTTGATGGCTGCGGTTTGTGACGGAATGGGAGGACTGCGCAGAGGTGAGATTGCCAGTCATTATATTATTGAAGTATTGAAACAGTGGTTTGATGACACTCTTTGCGCCGGGCTCAAAGAAAAGGATATAGATGAAATTCAGAAAAATCTAATACAATTAATTCAAAAAATAAATGATAATCTTTTATTAATGAGTCAGGGAACAGAGGAATCTATGGGAAGCACCCTGACTTTACTTTTTGTAGCCGGAGAGAAATTTTTTGTGTTAAACGTAGGAGATTCCAGAACTTATTGGTTTGACCGTCAGAGAAAATTTGTAACAACCGATCATACTCTGGTTCAGCTCGAAGTGAAGGCAGGGCATTTAACGAAGGAGCAGGCAAGGACTGATCCTAGAAGACATATTCTCATTCAGTGTGTCGGGGTTACAAAGGATATTTGTGTCGACTGTTATCAGGGGAGACTAAAGCCGGGCATGGAATTTTTATTGTGTACCGATGGATTTTATGGACATTTGGAGGAGGAAGAAATTTATCAGGTGGAGGCATCAAAAGAGCAGATGAAAGTGTGGGTGCAGAATTGTTTTCAAAAAGTAAAAGAAAGAGGAGAGTTGGACAATCTGTCCTGCATTCTGGTGAAGATACCGGAAAAATCATAAATCATTTATGGCTTGGACGATATCAAATGTTAACGAAACTGGCAGAAGGAGGCATGGGAACCGTTTGCCTTTGCGCGGATTGTGTGACCGGTCAGAAATTGGTAATGAAGATGGTCTCGGAAGAGAAACACTGGCGGCGCGAAAAACAGGTTTTGGAAAAAATGATGCAGTATTCGGGAATTCCTAATATATTGAAAAGCGGAAAAGAACTGGGATATTGGATTCTGGTAATGGAGTATATTCAGGGAACATCGATCCGGCAATGGATGATGCAGAAGGGAATTCCGGGAGAACGGCAATTATTTTTATGGATGCTGAGAATTTGTGAGATTGTTGGAAACGTCCACGCCTGTGGAATGGTTCATATGGATTTAAAACCGGAAAATGTGCTGATAAAGCCGCAAGGAGAGATCTTTCTTATTGATTTCGGAATTTCCGCACAAATTGGGGAGGAGATAGAAGCTTATGGCACAAAAGACTTTTCAGCTCCGGAGCAAAGGAAAAAAGGGGTGAGTGCCGATGTAAGGATGGATATATACAGCCTTGGGAAGATGATGCAATTTTGCGGAGGGAAAGCTTGTTCCGGCAGAGTGAGGGAGATGATAAAACGGTGTACCGGGAAGGACGCCGGTGAAAGATATGGATCAGTAAGGGAGCTTATCAATGATCTGAGAAAGAGGTTTTTTTGGATGGAACTGGAGAAGACCGGAAGAATGGTAGGAATTCTTGCTGCGGCTTCGTGTGTTTTTTACAAGGGAGAACAAAGCAGGCATTTGGAGCGAGGGGTGGAGGTTGCAGAAAAAAAGGCTGTGAAAAATCAACGGGAGAATCGTGTGCTGCGAAAGAAGGGAACTTCTTATCTGTTTGGGGAGAATGGAGAACCGGCAGATTATGATCTGGCCTGTCAATATTTTTCAATGATAAGAAAGCCGGATGAGAAAGAAAGTGCATACCTTCGGATTCTCCAAGGAATTCGGAGACAAAACATAGCAGAAGGAGAGCAGATGTGGAAGGATCTTTTATACTGTGAGCAAGATGCAAAATCCATAGGGGCGATGCGTTTTTTTATGGGGCAATACATTTTTTGGGCAGATCGGATGCCGGATGAAAAAGAGTCATGGAGAAGGGCATGGGAACTTCTGTGCAAAATGGAGAAGACTGCGAAGGACGAAAAACAGAGACGGCTCTGGCAGCAGGAGCGTTTGGAACTTTATGAATACCGCGCAAAACAGGGAGAAGCGCAGGAGTTTCTTCAGGAAACAAGCCGTCCGCTGCATGAGACAATGGACCCTTTGGAAGCATGGCAATTATATCGGAGAAAAATATTGTATTTTGATGAGAAACATCAGAAGGTCGACAGATATTATGAGGAATTTCTAAAGAAATATTCCAATGTACCTGAGTGCTATTTGGAGTATGTGATCTATTTGTGCAGAGAAAAGCGATGGGAGAAAGCTAAAGTAGTGTTTCAGGAGGGAAGGCAGAATACGAAATTAATGGGGGAACAGGCTGAAGGATTGAGGAGGAAATTAGGGTTATGAAAGAGAAAGCTATGATATTACTGGTCTTTGGAATATTGTTGATCTCTGCTGTGTGGATTCAAAAAGAAGATACTTTTGCAAATCCGAATCCTATAAAAGTGGAATGGATCGGAGAGGGCAGAGAGCATATATTTCGGGAAAGTGCAATTCTCGAAATTTCGTTACAGGAGAACGTGAGACATCGGGATCTTAAGATCTTTGTGAATCAAAGACAGTGGGAAGGAGAATGGAAGTATGGAGAACGTGCAAAAGTTTACTGTAAGGAAGAGGGAAAATACCAGATTCTAATAGAATATAAAGGAACATGTGTATACCTGCAGGAGGCGATCGTAGAATTAAAAAATCCGATAGTGCCGAAGGTCAGCTTGGGGAAGTATCGTCCCGGAAGCTGGAGTGGAGATGAGATTTGTATTTCTGCTTATGGCTCATGTGCGGTTTCCGGAATTGAAAAATATGAGTACAAAGTTGGAAGCGGACGATGGAACACAATGAAAGAGGCAAAAATTTCGTTCTGTGAAAATATGGATGAACTGGTGTCTGTGCGTGCGGTTTCCAAAGCAGGAAGGGAGGGAGAACTTCTAAAAATTCCGGTAAAATTGTGGAGAAAATCTCCAGGGAAACCCAAGGTTATTTGCAAACAAATCGCTAAAAAAGGATATTGGTATCAAGAGAATCCGGAGCTTTCTTTTACAGTTTCAAAAAACCGGGAGGGACCGCCGGCAGATGTATATTTTCGTTTGCTGGATTTATCATCCAAGGATCAGTGGACGAAAATAAATCAGATACCAAAGATTCAAAGAGATGGAAACTATAAACTTTTGGCATGGAGCGTTGACCAGGCGGGCAATGCTTCTGAAAGAGTTTCGTATCTTTTTTGCGTAGACACAAAAAAGCCAAGGATCTCTATCGAGTATGAGAAGGCATTTCCTAAGAACAATATATTAAAGCGTCAAAAAGCAGCCATTTGGATTTTCGATGCCAATTTGAATGCAGAACAGATTCAGATGGATACGACGGGAAGGAGGAAAGGTTCCTGGAAAAAACAGGGGGACGGTTATGTGACAGAACTTTTTTTTGAAGGAAATAAAAAACATCATCTTGAAATTCAGGCAGAGGATGCTGCAGGGAATCAGACAAAGCAGGAAGGAAAAAATTTTGAGACGGATTTGATAAAGCCGCAAATATTTGTAGCGGGGGTGAAGCATCGAATGTCCTATCAAAGAGCAATGAAGCTTAAAATAAAAATTTCAGATGACCATTTGGATTCGGAGGCGACAGAAATTTTTCTAAACAACAAAAGGTGGAAACCTCAAAAAATTCGTAAAGATGGGCATTATCATTTAAAAATTACTGCAAAGGATCTGGCAGGAAATCAAAAGGAAAAATCTTGGAATTTTACTTTAAATCAAAAGGGAATCCAAATTCAGTTTCTTGAGAAAGGTAAAAAGGGAAAATATGTAACCAGTGATAATTTAAAGCCGACATTTCTTGTCGAAAGTCTGGAGCCGGTGCAGGTGGCAGGTTTCTTATTAAACGGCAAAAAAGTAGAATATATGTGGAAAGGAAAGCAGATTACGACGTTACAGCCGGTGAAAGATGACGGAGTCTACAAAGTACAGCTTCATTTAAAAGACATCAACGGGACAAAAAAATCTTCAGAAACAATTCATTTAATCTATGATAGAAAGAAACCTTCCGTGGTCATTCGAGGGCTGGATCAAAAGAGTGCATGTGAATATGGAACCACCCTGGAAGTATCTTTGCAAAACCGGAGAGATCGTATCCGGATTGTGAAAATCGACGGCGCAGAGGCAGAGATTTCAAACAATAAAGCGATTTTCAGGAGACTGGAGCCGGGGGATCATAAGTTCTTTATCAAAGCTGTGGATGAGGCAGGAAACGTTTTGAGACAGCGGATAAGGTTTACAGTAACCCGAGCAGTTCCAGATCCGGTGAAGGAGATTTTAAATAAGACAGACTCGGCTTCTGCAAAAAAACAAGACAGGCAGGAGAAAAATGATTTTGCTTGGCTGCTGGGGTGTTTCTCCATTATTTTTTTGGTTGGAATGATAAAAAAGAAAAGAACAAGGTTATAATCTTTGGAATTCTATGCTATAATACTGTTCATGTATGTATTTGAATAGTGTGGAGGAGTGAAGATTATGGCAGAAGAAGTAAAAGAAACAATGGAGCAGTTTGAAGAACAATTGGAAGAATCATTGAAAAAAGCAGAAACAAATGAAGATGCCGTTTGGGCACATTTGGAACAGATGAAAGAAAACGGCGATATTTTGTCTCTGACTGTGGGAGGCGTTGTAAACGGCGGAGTGATCGTTTATGTAGAGGGAATCCGCGGATTTATCCCGGCGTCTTTATTATCTACAAAATATGTGGAAGATTTAAATACCTGGCTTCAAAAAGAAGTGGAGGCTAAAATTATTACCGTGGAACCGGAAAATCAACGTCTGGTATTGTCCGCAAAAGCCGTAGCAAGAGAGAAAGAGCGTATGGAGCGCGAAAAGAAGATCAACGATTTAAAAGTCGGAACAGTTGTAGAGGGTACGGTGGAAAATCTGATGCCTTATGGAGCGTTTGTTGCGATTGGAGATGGAATCAGCGGATTGATTCATATTTCACAAATGAGCCAGAAAAGAGTGAAAACTCCGGAAGAGGTTGTGAAAGAAGGACAGAAAGTTACAGTAAAGATTATCAAGGTTTCCAATGGCAAAGTTAGCCTGAGCATGAAGGCATTGGAAGAAGATGCACAGGCAGCGGAGAGAGCAAAAGAAGTCGGTGTAGAGTATACTGAGGAAGCAGCAGGAACCAGTCTTGGCGATCTGCTGGCAAAAATTAATTTGTAGGAAGGATGACACATGGCAGGATCAAGTTTTGGCACAAATTTTCGGATTACCACCTGGGGCGAGACCCATGGAGCAGGCGTCGGAGTTGTAATTGACGGATGTCCGGCGGGACTGTCTCTTTGTGAGGAAGATGTGCAGAAATATTTGGATCGCAGAAAACCCGGACAGTCGAGATACACAACGCAGAGAAAAGAAACGGATGCGGTGGAAATATTGTCAGGAGTATTTGAGGGAAAGACAACCGGAACTCCGATTTCTATGGTCGTATATAATAAAGATCAAAGATCCAAAGACTATAAGAATATTCAGGATATTTACCGGCCGGGACATGCAGATTATACTTATGATATGAAGTATGGATTTCGGGATTATCGAGGCGGCGGTAGGTCTTCGGGAAGGGAAACCATCGGAAGGGTTGCGGCAGGCGCTGTGGCAGCGAAGGTTCTGAAAGAATTGGGCATTCGCATTATGGCATATTCCCGAAGGATTGCGGGAATTGAGATCTCAAAGGAGCGTTTTGATGAACAGGAAATAGAAAGAAATTCTTTCTATATGCCGGATCAGTTTGCCGCACAAAAGGTGAGAGAAAAAGCGGATCAAATGATACGAGAGATGGATTCTGTCGGCGGTGTGATTGAATGTGTAATAAAAGGATTGACTCCCGGAATCGGGGAACCTGTTTTTGATAAGCTGGATGCAGAGCTTTCCAAGGCAATCATGTCCATTGGGGCAGTCAAAGGGTTTGAAATCGGAGATGGATTTGCGGCGGCAGATTTATGCGGATCTCAAAACAACGATGAATTTCTTTCGGAAGGTGAAAAGATTCAAAAGAGTACTAATCATTCCGGAGGTGTGCTGGGAGGAATGAGTGACGGAAGTTTAATTACTTTTCGGGCAGCAGTCAAACCGACGCCGTCGATTGCGCAAATGCAAAATACGGTTAACCGGAGAGGCGAAAATGTAAAATTGCAGATTCAGGGAAGACATGATCCAATGATTGTTCCAAGAGCGGTTGTTGTGGTAGAATCAATGGCTGCAGTTACAGTCTTAGATGGTATTTTGAGGAATTTGGGATCAACAATGACAAAAATTAAAAAAATATATGAGTGATGGTGGCATAGATGTACGAATTATTGAAAAAGGATGGGATGGCAAAACGAGGGCGTCTTAAAACAGTACATGGAGTGATAGAAACTCCGGTTTTTATGAACGTTGGAACAGCAGCGGCAATTAAAGGGGCTGTGAGTACCGATGATTTGAGAGAGATTGGAACGCAGGTGGAGCTTTCGAATACATATCATCTTCACGTAAGGACAGGGGATCGCCTGATCAAGAAATTTGGAGGGCTTCATCAATTTATGAATTGGGATCGTCCGATTCTGACGGATTCCGGTGGATTTCAAGTGTTTTCTCTGGCAAAACTGCGAAAGATTAAGGAAGAAGGGGTATCTTTTTCCTCTCATATTGACGGAAGAAAAATTTTTATGGGACCGGAAGAAAGTATGCAGATTCAGTCCAACCTGGGATCAACCATTGCGATGGCTTTTGATGAATGTCCGCCGCATCCTGCTACCAGAGAGTATATGCAGAATTCTGTAGACCGCACCACTCGCTGGTTGGAGCGCTGTAAATCTGAGATGGAACGGCTGAATTCACTGGAGGATGCCGTAAATCCAAATCAGATGCTGTTTGGCATTAATCAGGGAGGCACTTTTGAGGACATTCGCATTGCACACGCACAGGAGATTTCAAAACTGGATCTGGATGGATATGCTCTCGGAGGGCTTGCAGTTGGTGAAAGTCATGAGGAAATGTATCGAATTATTGAGGCAACGGTGCCGCATTTGCCGGAAAATAAGCCGACCTATTTGATGGGAGTTGGGACCCCGGCGAATATTTTAGAGGCTGTGGATCGTGGTGTAGATTTTTTTGATTGTGTTTATCCTACCAGAAATGGGCGTCATGGGCATGTGTATACGAATCATGGAAAATTGAATATGTTTAATAAAAAGTATGAACTGGATCATCGTCCGATCGAGGAAGGTTGTCAATGCCCGGCGTGTAGAAGTTATAGCAGAGCATATATAAGGCATCTTCTGAAAGCAAAAGAAATGCTTGGAATGCGATTATGCGTCTTGCATAACTTGTATTTTTATAATACAATGATGAGTGAGATTCGTGAAGCCATCGAACATGGAAATTATAAAGAATATAAGAAGCATAAGTTGGATGGTATGATGAATCAATAATTTTGAAGTAAATAGATGGAGGAAGGAAATGAGTACAACAGGCACAATTCTTCTGCTTGTGGTGATGTTCGCATTGATGTATTTTTTGACAATTCGGCCACAGAAAAAGCAAGAGGAAGAGATGAGAGCACTGCTGTCAGCTCTGGAAGTCGGAGACAGTGTACTGACACATAGTGGATTTTACGGTATCGTAGTTGATACGATTGATGAATCTACAATTATTGTAGAGTTTGGGAATGATAAACACTGCCGTATTCCAATGGAAAAGACAGCGGTTAAGGCACTTGAAAAGCCAAATGCCGGTTCTGAGGAAGAGTAAAAAATAAAGCGGATTTTCCGCTTTATTTTTTTTGACAGAAATGAGCCAAAGTCCAGGCTTGCCCAAGACTCTGGGGATCGCTTATAATTCCGGAATGTGCCTTTTGGCACTTCCGGTAATTTTGGGAAATTCTTCTGGATTTCTCATATTACAAATTGATATTCTCTCTGAGACGGTAAAATAGTTCATCGGGAACATAGAGGGGACCGCGTCCGATCCCCAGTCCGATGTCCGGCTTGTTGGAACCGTGAAAATCAGATCCGCCGGTGGCAAGCAAATGATATTCTTTCTGCCACTGACGAAGCTTCATGATTTGTCCTGTGTGATGAGAAGAGTGGTAGACCTCGATTCCTTCCAGACCGTTTTCTTTCAAAGACTCTATCAGATGTTTTAATTGAAAATTGGAAAAATGATAGAGAAACGGATGGGCAAGAACCGGTGTTCCGCCGGCGTTAAGAATCATTTTGATACCGTCTTCCGGAGAAAAAGATGGTTTTGGTATATAATATTTACATTTCTCGCCTAAAAATTTAGAAAAAGCATGATTTGTGGAAGTGCAAATTCCCTCTTCAACCAAAACTCTGGAAAAATGAGCGCGTGTGATAACTGTGTTTGGATTGCCTTGCTGCAATTTTTCCAAAGTTATGGGATATCCGTCTTTTTGAAAACGTTGGATTATTTTTAGATTACGCTGCATTCGTTTTTTCTGAAGAGAACGTAAAGTATCATTTAAATGTTCATGGTTCCACTGAATTCCATAACCAAGAATATGAATTTCCTGCCGAGCGATATCACATGAGATTTCGATTCCCGGAAGAAACTTAAGATTTTCCGGGAGAGGGAGCGCAAGGATCCTTGGAATTCCTTCGGTAGTGTCATGATCGGTAATGGAAAAGGCAGAGAGACCGATTTTGGCAGCTTCCGAAACCAGTTCTTCAGGGGTAAAAGTTCCGTCTGAGCAAGTAGAATGTATGTGCAGATCAATCATAAAGACCTCCTAATTTGTGTAGTGAAAACCAGCTGGATATGGATTCGATTTCTATGTGCTAGTTTAGCACAAAAAGGAATAGAAGCCAAAGGGAATTCATAGATTAATTATAAAAGGAGGATGAACAATGAAAACAGAAAAAAAAGGGATGTATCTTGTGCAAAGTTTGGTTGCCGCATATATTTTAACTGGCATTGTGTTATGTGCGCTTGCATTTTTTATGTATCAAACCAGTGCAGGCATCAAAATTGCAAATATTGGAGTGACGGTTACATACATTTTAGCATCAGTATTCGCAGGATTTTTTGTGGGTCATAAGATGGGAAGAAGAAAATTTATCTGGGGATTCATGATCGGACTGCTTTATTTCTTAATTTTGCTGGTCATCTCCATGTTCTTTTATGAAAATCAGGTCTTAATTTCAAAAGAAAGAATCACTGCTTTGCTTTTATGTACTGCCGGGGGAACACTGGGGGGAATGTTTTCTTAAAAAAACAGGAGAGAAAGAATCACCCATTGTCATTTAAAAGAGAATGTGATATAATATTCCAAGCTATTTTAAGATGAGAATCAAAAAGGAGGATAAGATGAAGCACATTAAAACTCTGACAAATAAAACATTACAAAATACTGTAAAAAAAGGTGGATGCGGCGAGTGTCAGACATCCTGTCAGTCAGCATGTAAAACATCTTGCACTGTAGGAAATCAGACTTGCGAACACAGCAAATAATAAAGCATATCAACGATTCTATGCTTGAGGCGTTCCTTGCGGGCCGCCTCATTTTTAAATGAATGAAAACAGATGCTGCTGGAATGATAAAGAAATACAAAAAAGGGAGAATGGAAACGTGGTTCACCAGTATAAAAATAATGGATATAATATGGTTCTTGATGTGGCCAGTGGATCGGTCCATGTGGTTGATGATTTAAGTTATGAAGTGATTGCATTGTATGAGAAGCTTACATTGAAAGAGATCGTAGAGCAGCTTTCCTCATGGGATGCAGATCACATCAAAGAGGCATATGAGGAAGTAACAGAGCTAAAAGAAGCGGGAGTTTTATTTACACAAGATTGTTATGAGGACTATATCTGTGAGTTTAAAGAGCGCCCGACGGTTGTAAAAGCATTATGCCTTCATATTGCACATGATTGTAATCTTGCCTGTAAATATTGTTTTGCAGAAGAAGGAGAATATAAAGGCAGAAGAGCATTAATGAGCGCGGAAGTGGGGAAAAAAGCACTGGATTTTCTTGTAAAAAGTTCCGGAAATCGAAGAAATCTGGAAGTGGATTTTTTTGGGGGCGAACCATTGATGAATTTTGACGTGGTCAAAGAAATCGTCGCGTACGGTCGATCTCTGGAGAAAGCTTATCACAAGAAATTTCGCTTTACATTGACAACCAACGGAGTTTTGTTAAATGATGAGATTATGGAATTTGCAAACCGGGAGATGGATAATGTTGTGTTAAGTGTGGACGGTCGGAAAGAAGTGCACGACTATATGCGTCCGTTCCGCAACGGGAAGGGAAGCTATGACTTTATTATTGATAAGTTCAAAAAGTTTGCAGACAGCCGCAATCAACAGAAATATTATGTGAGAGGAACCTTTACTCATCACAATTTGGATTTTTCAAACGATGTGCTTCATATGGCGGACGAGGGGTTTGAACAAATTTCTGTGGAACCGGTTGTGGCGCCGGATACAGAAGATTATGCCATTACGAAGGAGGATCTTCCGAAAATAATGGAAGAATATGACCGTTTGGCAAAAGAGATGATCCAACGAGAAAAAGAGGGCAGGGGTTTTACTTTTTTCCACTTTATGATTGATTTAACCGGAGGACCTTGTGTGGCAAAACGTTTGTCAGGATGCGGATCAGGAACAGAATATTTGGCAGTAACTCCGTGGGGGGATTTATATCCGTGCCATCAATTTGTGGGACAGGAAGAATTTTTGATGGGCGATGTCTGGAAGGGAATCCAAAAGCCCGAGATTGTAAAAGAATTTAAGACATGCAGTGTATATTCCAAAGACTCTTGTAAGGAATGCTTTGCCAGATTTTATTGCAGCGGAGGATGCAGTGCAAATTCATACAATTTCAACGGAACAATCAATGGAACTTATGAGATTGGCTGTGAGTTGGAGAGAAAGAGAGTGGAATGTGCATTGATGGTAAAAGCTGCATTAGCGCTGGAAAAGGAGACACAAGATGAAGAAGCAGAATAAAAGCTGCAAATATATTGCAGGTTTGGTTTTATTGATTGTGCTCTGTGTATTCGGAGTCTTTATTGCCGCAAAGGGAATTACCAAACAGAAAATCGGACGGGTGAGCAACATTGAATTAGGCTTGGATCTTGCCGGAGGAGTCAGCATTACTTATGAGGTAGAAGGGAAAAATGTTTCAGACAGTGATATTGACGATACTGTCTATAAACTTCAAAAGCGTGTGGAGGGATACAGTACCGAAGCAGAAGTATACCGTCAGGGCAGCAACCGGATCAACATTGAGATTCCGGGAGTGACGGATGCCGATAAAATTTTAGATGAGCTTGGAAAACCCGGAACGCTCACCTTTGCAGTACCGAAGGAAGTAAAAGTAAAGAAAAATGGAAAGACAACGACGCAGACACAAATTGATACTATTTTAACCGGAAAAAATGTGAAGCAGGCAAAAGCTGTGACAAATCAAAATCAGACGACGGGGAAAAAAGAGTATCTGGTCGCTTTAGAGTTTGACACAAAGGGTACGAAGGCTTTTGCAAAAGCAACAAAGGAAAACATTGGGAAGCCGATTTATATTATTTATGACAATCAGATTATAAGTGCGCCAAATGTTCAGGAGGCTATTACCAAAGGTGAGTGTACAATTGATGGGATGGAAAGTTTTGAGGCAGCGGAAAATCTGGCATCCTCCATCCGGATTGGTTCGCTTCCGGTGGAATTGAAAGAGCTTCGCTCTAATGTAGTATCTGCAAAGCTTGGAGTCAATGCCATTGAATCAACCGTCAAAGCAGGGGTTATCGGATTTGTGATTGTATGTGTGATTATGATAGTCTTTTATGCGGTGCCGGGAATGATTGCATGTGTGGCGCTGGCTGTTTATATGCTGATGACGCTCCTTGCATTAAACGGATTTAATGCAACCTTGACGCTCCCCGGTCTGGCAGGTATCGTTCTTGGAATCGGAATGGCGGTAGATGCCAATGTGATTATCTATGCCAGAATTCAGGAGGAAATTGCAGTCGGAAAGAGTGTGGCAGCAGCGATTAGGGCAGGCTTTTCCAAGGCGGCTTCGGCTATTGTGGATGGGAATGTGACAACCTTGATTGCTGTGGTTGTTTTGTGGATCAAAGGGTCGGGAACTGTCAAGGGATTTGCCCAGACTCTTGGAATGAGTGTGCTGATCTCAATGTTCACGGCGTTGGTCATCAGCCGTTTTCTTGTATGCACAGCCTATCATTTTGGACTGCGAAATCCAAAATGGTATGGAAAACTCAGAAAGATAAAAACAAGAGATTTCGTCGGTGCTGGGAAGAAATATGTGGTCATTGCGGGGGTCATTGTGATTGCAGGTCTTGTTGCTTTGCCATTTAATAAAGGAAAAACAGGGTCCATTTTAAATTATGATTTGGAGTTTTCGGGAGGAACTGCTTCCACAATTACCTTTCGCAGTCAACAAAAAGTAGATGACGATCTGGAAAAGAAGGTTGTCTCAGCCTATGAAAAGGTCAGCAAATCAGCATCGGTGCAGAGTCAGAAAGTAAAGGCTACAAATCAGATGGTGATCAAGAGTGTGGAATTGAATCTGAAACAAAGAGAACAGATCGAAAAAACAATGAAGAAGTATGGCGCCAAATCTGTGACCACGGAAAATATCAGTTCTACCATCAGCAGTGAGATGCAGAGAGACGCCTTCATTTCCGTAGCGATTTCAGCGGTTTGTATGTTAATCTATATTGCAATTCGGTTTAAAGATATGAAATTTGGGTCCAGTGCCATTATAGCGCTGCTAAACGACGTACTTCTTGTCTTTGCCGCATACTCCATCGGCAGATTATCAGTGGGAGGTACTTTTATTGCATGTATGCTGACAATTATAGGGTATTCGATTAACTCTACCATTATTATTTTTGACCGCATTCGCGAAAGGATGAGGACAGCCAAAACGGCAGATTTCAGAGTGCTGGTCAATGAAAGTATTGCACATACGCTGGTTCGTACAATCAATACTACATTGACAACCTTTGTAATGGTATTTGTACTATTTTTGATGGGAGTATCTTCACTGCGGGAATTTGCACTGACATTAATGGTCGGAGTGATTGGCGGCGCATTTTCTTCTGTATTTTTGACGGGTCCGCTCTGGTATTTGATGAAGAGCGGGTTTGGAAAAAGGCAAAAGAGTATGGAGGCGAGGGAGACAGAAGTTATGTTAGAGCAGCCGCAAAACTCAAAGGAAAAACCCAAGAGAAAGAAAAAGAAGAAAAGAAAGTAATACAGAAAAGAGTATTCAGAAATTATGCTGGGTACTCTTTTTCTGAAAGATGGAGAGAACAATGGAACAGTGGTATCTATATCAGAAAAAGGCTGATTTTCAGAAAATCGGCAATACATTTCATATTGATCCTGTCACTGCGCGTCTGATTCGCAATCGGGATATTATAGGAGACGAGAAAATTTATGAATATCTGCATGGAAGTCTGGAGGATATTTCCGATCCCTTTGAAATGGCCGGCGTAAAAGAAGGCGTTATGATTTTAAGAAAAAAGATACAGGAGAAGAAAAAAATAAGGATTATCTCAGATTATGATGTGGACGGAGTCGTATCAAATTATATTCTATGGAAAGCCATTCATGAGGTTGGGGGAACGGTTGATTTCAAAATTCCCAACCGAATGAGAGACGGATATGGGATCAATGAAAATCTCATATGCAGGGCAGTATCAGACGGAATCGACACAGTTCTTACCTGCGATAATGGGATTGCAGCGAAAGAAGCTGTGGAGTTTGGAAAAGCTCAGGGGCTTACTATGATCGTTACAGATCATCACGATGTGCCGTTTTTAGAACAGGAGGATGGAAAAAGAGAAGAGATTCTTCCGCCGGCGGACGTGGTGATCAATCCCAAGCAGGAGAAATGCAGATATCCATATCCTCTGTTGTGCGGGGCAGGAGTTGCGTTTCAGCTGATGCGGGCATTGTATCAAGAATTGAAAGCAGATCAACGTATTTTGGAAGAGCTGTTGGCGCCCTTGGCCATTGCAACAGTATGTGATGTGGTGGATTTAACGGGAGAAAATCGAATCTTTGTGAAAGAGGGGCTAAAAAGAATCAAGAATACAGAAATTATTGGATTGAAGGCTTTACTGAATGCATACCAACTGGGAAATCAAAACATTCAATCCTATGATTTGGGATTTCGCATTGGACCTTGCATCAATGCCAGCGGGAGATTGGATTCAGCAGAGAGAGCGTTAAATTTATTTTTGGAGACAGATCCGGACAGGGCGGCGCAGACGGCGGAAGAATTAAAAGAGTTAAATGATCAGCGAAAAGCGATGACGGAAAACGGGGTGAAAGCCGGAATGAAACAAGCCTTGTTTTATGAGGCAAGAGGTGACAAGGTTCTGGTTTTATACTTGCCGGACTGCCATGAAAGTATTGCAGGCATTATTGCAGGAAGGGTGAAGGATCGGCTTCATCATCCGGTGTTTGTGCTGACAGATGCCAGAGAGGGAATCAAAGGTTCCGGACGTTCCATCGAACAATATTCTATGTTTGAAGAAATGTTGAAAATTCAGGAAGTTTTCACGAAATTTGGGGGACACCCCATGGCTGCAGGATGTTCCCTGGAGAGAGAAAAGCTGTCAGAATTCCGGGAAAAGGTGAATGCAAATTGTCGGCTGAAGCCTGAGGATTTTGTCCATAAGGTACATATTGATATCAACATGCCCATTGATTATATTTCCAAAGAACTCATTCAGGAGCTTTCTGTTTTGGAGCCATTTGGAAAAGAAAATGTAAAACCTCTTTTTGCCCATAAGAAATTAAAGGTGGAGAAGGTTCAGGTTTTTGGGAAACACAAAAATGTGATCAAATTATCATTGAGGAGTAGCCAAGGCACCCGTATTGATGGTATGATTTTCGAGGAAGAAGACCGTTTTCGAGAAAATATGGGGACGAAGAAGTATATAACATGTACTTATTATCCGGTTCTCAATGAATTTCAGGGATATGAGAGTCTTCAGATTCAAATACAAAATTACTTTTTTACGGAGGAAGAAAAAAATGGGTGATATTCGGTTGGTTGCAATGGACTTGGATCATACGTTGTTAAATGATGATAAGAAAATTTCAAAATATACAGAGCGTGTCCTTCGGGAGGCAATGAACAGTGGGGTTTTTATTGTACCTGCCACGGGCAGAATTTTTAAATCAATTCCCGGATTTATAAGAGATATGGAGGGAGTTCGCTATGCACTGTGCTGCAATGGAGCGACAGTATATGACAAAGATGAAGATGAGATTCTCTATACCAATCATCTTTCAGAACAAACAGTTTTTGATATTTTTGATATTTTAGAAAAGTATCATTGTACCCATGATATTTATCAAAATGGGCAGGGATATATGGAACCGAGATTTTTAGATCATTTGCCGGAATACGGAGTTTTCAATCATACCTATGATCTGGTAAAAGACACAAGGCTTCCGGTAGAGAATCTAAGGGAGTACATTCATAAAAATCCTTTGGGGATTGAAAAGATCAGCAGCTTTTTTGATGATATGAAGGTCCGAAAAGCTGCGTTTGAGGAGCTTTGTGAGAAAAATATTGCCAGTGTATCCAGTTCATTGTCAAATAATATAGAAATCAATCAATTTGGCTGTGATAAGGGGGACGGATTGATGCATCTGGCAGAGCATTTGGGCATTCCAATGAGCCAGGTTATGGCATGCGGAGATGCAGGAAATGACACAAAAATGATTGAGGCGGCTGGAATTGGGGTTGTTATGGAAAACGGAATGGAAGAATTGAAAAAAATTGCAGATTTTATTACAAAAACAAATAATGAGGATGGGGTTGCCTATGCGATCGAAAAACTTGTATTGGATGAGTAGATAAAACATTCTCTGGGATGGAAGGGGAGATCAGAATGAGGGAAATATGCAAAGTGACAGCTGTACTGGTTTTTTATGTGATAGTATTTTTAAGTCCGGGTTCAAAAGTGCAGGCAGAATATGGCGGCAGGCAGGAACAAGCTGTTTTGCAAACAACAGAGTGTGACAATGCTGCAGCGCAAACAACAGCTTCCACCGAACAATCGGAGCATCAGACCACAGAAACGGCAGTGCAGACACAAACAAAAGAGAAATTCCCGATTTCTAAAAAGAAAGTAGAAATTGATCAAAAAAAGCGGAACACTCACAGTAAATCCTCAAAGGGAAAAACAGCAAAAAGGAGGAAAGACAGTAAAAAGAAAACAAACAAGTCACAAATCATACCCAAAATTTATCATCGCCAAAATATAAAAATGCAAGATCAAAAAGAAAGAATAGGGAATTTTGTATACTTTAATCAGGCAGATGCCGTTTGGAATGACAATGGCTATCAAATAAAAAGCAGCGGATGCGGACCGACGGCTATGGCGTTATGTATTTCTTCTCTGACCAAATGCTGGGTAACACCGGTTGATGCGGCAATGTGGGCATATGATCATGGCTATTATAGTGCGGAAGGAGCCGCGCATGAAATGATTCCTGCTTTGGCAAAACGGTATCAGCTGGAATGTAAGGGGCTTGGAAGGAATGTCAGTAAAATCCGGGCGGCGTTAAAAAAAGGACATCCGGTGGTTGCTCTGATGGGACCGGGATATTTTACAAAAAAAGGGCATTTTATTGTTTTCATTGAAGTGGATGAAAAAGATCAAGTTACTGTGGCAGATGTGGGAAGCAGGAAGAGGTCTCGATTTCAATATTCTCTGAGAGACGTGACAGAACAGACGAAATCAGCTTCTGCAGGCGGACCATGCTGGGAACTGTTCAGGAGAAAAAAAGAGAAAAAGAAACAGCAGCAAAAGGAATTTGCGACAAAGGTTTCATCACCAGCTTTTCAAAAAATGTATGCGGATATTAAATCTGTACTTCAGAAAAACTATCCTCTGAAAATTCCGTTAAAAAAAGGAAGCTTGGTTTATGAACCACAGTTTGTGACAATTGGTTCCCTGGATATTAACGATACTGTTTCTGTTATGGATCAGCGGAATCGACTGAAGTCGGATATAAAATTAGAAAAAGTTGTGGAAGAGATTGAGACAAAGGCAGTGAAAGGATCTTTTTGGAATACGGTGACGATTCTTCAATGTCAGAAAAAGTAAAGGGAGTGACCTTGATCACCGGAAGTTCCAAAGGCACATTCCGGGATTGTAAGCGGCTGCCAAGGTCTCGGGCAAGCCCGGACTTTGGCTCATCGCTGCCACAAAGAAAAAAATGAAAAAAGGTGTTGACATTTGTTTTAAGAAGTAGTATATTATTATTTGTCGCGAGGCAAGAGCGGCACAGAGAACGGGATCATAGCTCAGCTGGGAGAGCATCTGCCTTACAAGCAGAGGGTCACAGGTTCGAGCCCTGTTGGTCCCATTTTCATGGGAAACCATGATTCATACATATATGGCGATGTAGCTCAGTTGGCTAGAGCATACGGTTCATACCCGTAGTGTCAGCAGTTCGAATCTGCTCATCGCTACTATAGTTGGGCGTATTCTGATAGGAATACGCTTTTTTCTTTTGGCAGGAAATTTTGAAAAAGTTCCTGTCAGACAAAAAGGTTCGCGGGGATATACACCGCGTGCAGAGAAAGGCAGCATCGGCGCCCTCAAAGATTCCTAGATATTGGGAGTTCTCCGTTTTGTTCTAAGGGCAGTCGTGGTATAATAAAAGAAAAAGGAGAATTACAATGCGAATTGGAATGGGTTATGATGTTCACCGATTAGTGGAAGGCAGAGATTTGATCTTGGGCGGAGTTTTGATTCCTTATGAAAAAGGTTTGCTGGGGCATTCCGATGCGGACGTATTGCTCCATGCAATTTCAGACGCATTGCTGGGGGCGGCGGCTCTTGGAGATATTGGACGCCATTTTCCAGACACAGATCCTGCGTTTCATAATGCAGACAGTCTGAAATTATTGGAAAAAGTTGTAGAATTGATAGAGGGAGCAGGATATCAAGTTGGAAATGTCGATGCAACGGTGGTTGCTCAAAAACCAAAACTGCTGAATTATATTCCTGAAATGAGAGAAAATATTAGCAGAGTTTTGAAAGTCCAGGCAGAGCAAGTCAATGTTAAAGCCACAACGGAGGAACATTTGGGATTTACCGGAGAAGGACTTGGAATCAGCGCTCAGGCTGTTTGTCTTTTAATAGAAAGGGATTAAGATGGAGATTGTATATCAAAAAGATAAAGCTTCGGAAAAGATCCGGAGAATGTATCAAGAAATTTTTCAGGATCCGGAACCTTTTGCAGACTATTATTTTCAGCATGTTTATCCGCAAAATCAAGTACTTCTCGCATGTCATGGAAAAGAATTTCAGGGAATGATACATTTAAATCCCTATCAGGTGAGTCTGTCAGGCAAAAAATACTGTTTAAATTATATTGTTGCGGTGGCAGTGCAGGAACAATACCGGCGGCAGGGGATTATGTCGAAGATGCTTGTGAAAAGTCTTGAGGATATGTATAAAAAACGTCAGCCGTTTACGTATTTGATGCCGGCGAATAAGGCTTATTATGAGCCGTTTCAGTTTGTATTTATTATGAATTGGAAGGAAACCAAGCTTTGGGGAAGCGAAGAATCAGTGTCCGGAGAGATTTCTGTACTGAAGGAAGAAGAATATCCTGAGGCCTCGTTATTTTTATGTGAAAGATTAAAAAAATACGGAGTTTATACGATTCCTGACGAGGATTATTTAAAGCAGAAAAAACAAGAATGTGAGAGCGGTGGAGGAGAACTTTATAAATTTCGTGAAAAAGAACAGATTTTGGGAATTTTTGCAGAAACCATAGACGGGGATGGAGTGTCCATCACTTGGGCATTTTCTAAAAAACCAGAGAGAATGCTGAAAAAAATTCAGGAACGTTATTGCGGGCAAAAAATTGAGATTACAGGGGGGGATCTTTGTGATGGGAAAGAGATTCCGAAAATTATGGCAAGAATTGTATGTCTGGAAGTGTGGGGGGAGTTTCTCAAAGGCAGGAAGGATTTTGATTTTTGTCTGAACGTGGAAGATCCATGGGTGAAGGAAAATGAGGGAGTTTTTCGGTTTCAATGCCGCGAACATAGAATTGCCATTACGCCTGAGCCGAAAACTGCGTGTGAGGAAAAGATTGGAATTGATGAGCTGACGCAGATCTTTTTCGGCTATCAAACAGAGGAGCTTCTAAAAAAATATCCATATCTTGCGGAGGTTGTACCAGTGGGTCCAGTTTATATTTCAGAGGAGGTATAAATTATGAAAATAATGTTTATCGGAGCAGATCATGAAGTTACCGGAAGCTGTCATTATGTGGAAGCCTGCGGGAAAAGGTTTCTTGTGGATTATGGAATGGAGCAGGGATTGAACGTTTATGAAAACGCAGAACTTCCGGTGAGTCCGGGAAAGCTGGATTTCATTTTGCTGACCCATGCTCACATTGATCATTCCGGAATGATTCCTTTATTATACGCGAGAGGATTTCGAGGACAGATTTTTGCAACAAGTGCGACTACCGATCTATGTCAGATTATGCTTCGCGATAGTGCTCATATACAGGAATTTGAGGCAGAATGGAAAAACCGTAAGGCCAGACGGTCCGGAAAGCCGGAGGTCGTTCCGGTTTATACGATGAATGACGCCGTGAATGTTATGGAATATTTTGTGAAATGTTCCTACGATCAAAAAATTTCAGTGGCAGACGGAATTTCTGTCCGGTTCACAGATATTGGGCATTTACTGGGATCTTCCAGTATTGAGGTGTGGCTGGAAGAGGAAGATGTTCAAAAAAAATTGGTTTTTTCCGGTGATGTGGGAAATATAAATCAGCCTTTAATTAAAGATCCCAATTATACAAAACAGGCAGATTACGTCATTGTAGAATCTACTTACGGAGACCGTTTTCATGGAAAGAAACAAGATTATGTCAGTGAGCTGTCACGGGTAATTCAAGAAACCTTTGATCGGGGAGGGAATGTAGTTGTACCTTCGTTTGCCGTAGGAAGAACGCAGGAACTTCTATACTATATTCGACAGATCAAGGCAGAAAACAGAATTAAAAATCATGGAGATTTTAAAGTGATTGTGGACAGTCCTCTGGCGGTGGAGGCAACCAAAATTTTTAATCAGGATGTGGAAGAAACTTATGATGAAGAAGCGATGGAGTTGGTAAGACAGGGAATTAATCCGATCACATTTTCCAACCTTCAGCTATCGATAACTACAGAAGAATCCAAAGCAATTAATTTTGAACCGGGTCCGAAAGTTATTATTTCCGCATCCGGAATGTGTGAAGCTGGAAGAATTCGGCATCACTTAAAGCATAATCTTTGGAAATCCGAAAATACAATTGTGTTTGTGGGATATCAGGCATACGGGACGCTTGGAAGAGCTTTGGTGGAAGGCGTCAAGCAGGTCAGACTTTTTGGAGAAACCATTAAGGTTGAAGCGGATATTGTACGTCTGGAAGGATTGAGCGGTCATGCGGATAAAAATGGATTGTTAAAGTGGATACAACATTTTGAGAAAAAACCGGAACAGATTTTTGTAGTGCATGGAGAGGATGCAGTTTGCGAGTTGTTTTCAGAATGCTTGAGAGAACAGTATGATTTTTGTGCCAGAGCGCCATATAGCGGCGATGTATTTGATCTGGCGCTGGGGCAGTGGACGCAGTGGGGATCAAGAAAACTTGTGAAGAAGAAAAAGCCGCAGGCAAGCAGTGCATATGTCAGATTGAAATCAGCGGGAGATCGTCTGTTGTCTGTCATCGAGCATAACGAGGGCGGAACCAACAAGGATTTGGGGAAATTTGCAGATCAGATTTTGGCTCTCTGTGATAAATGGGAAAGATAGCGATGGAAGAAAGAAGACGAAAAACAGAAGAAGCAGTAAGGATTAATAAGTATTTAAGCCAGGCGGGAATATGCTCCAGAAGACAGGCGGACCGTTTAGTTCAGGAGCAGAGAGTGGCTGTTGACGGTGTGATTGCCGTCAGCGGAACCAAAGTATTCTGCGGTCAGACAGTTACGTTGGATGGAAAGCCGGTAAAGATTCAGAAAGATCTGATCTTTCTGGCTTTTCATAAGCCGAGAGGGATTGTTTGTACGGCGAGCAAGGCGGAGAAAGATAATATTATAGATTATATAGATTATCCTTTGAGAATTTATCCTGTAGGACGACTGGATAAAGATTCACAGGGGCTGATTTTGCTGACCAATGATGGAGAAGCCGCCAATCAAATCATGAAAGCGCGCAATTACCATGAAAAGGAATATGAAGTCACCGTTCACAAAAGAATTACCAATGAATTTTTGCAGAAGATGAGAGAACCGATGCATTTGGATGAGATCGGGGCGGTGACACGCAGATGTAAAGTAAAAAAAGAAGGACCCAATCAATTTCGGATTATTTTAACACAGGGGCTCAATCGACAAATCAGAAGAATGTGCGAAGCGCTTGGATATCGGGTTACAAAGCTGAAAAGAGTCCGGGTTATGAATATTCGATTGGGAGATTTAAAAGAGGGAACCTATCGAAACTTAACGCCGGGAGAACTTCGGGAGTTAAAAAAGGAGCTGGAATGTGAATAGTTTAGACCGAATGAAAGAATTAATACAGATATTAAATGAGGCTGGGCAGGCATATTATCAAGAAAATCGTGAGATCATCAGCAATTTAGAATATGATAAACTGTATGATGAGCTGTTGGAACTGGAAAAGGAGTCAAAGACGGTTCTGTCCAATAGCCCAACGATTCATGTGGGATATGAATTGATGACGGCGCTGGAGAAAGAGACACATCCGTCTTTGATGCTGTCTCTGGATAAAACGAAGGATGCAGGAGAATTGGGGACATGGCTTCAGGGGCATGACGGGCTTCTTTCGTGGAAACTGGATGGACTTACCATTGTGATGACCTATGAAAACGGAGAACTTCAAAAAGCCGTTACCAGAGGAAACGGAGAAGTCGGGGAGGTTGTCACAAATAATGCAAAGGTATTCGTTAATATTCCCAGAAAAATTTCTTATGAGGGAAGACTGGTGATCCGTGGAGAAGCGGTGATTCCGTATTCTGTTTTTTACAAAATGAATGAGGAGATTGAAGATGTAGATAGCCAGTATAAGAATCCAAGAAATCTGTGCAGCGGTTCTGTTCGTCAGTTGAACAATGAGATTACAGCAAAGAGAAATGTGCATTTTTACGGTTTCAGCATAGGTGATGTGGAGGGAGTGGAATTCCATAATTCGCTGGAGGAAAAAATTCTCTGGGCAAAGAATCTGGGATTCGACATGGCAGAGTATGTTCGGGTAGATGAGACCTCTGTTTTGGAAGCTGTGGAGCGATTTGCCGAAAAAATCGAAACCTTTGATTTGCCATCCGACGGGCTTGTTTTGACCTACGATGATATAGCTTACGGAAAGAGTCTCGGAAGGACCGCAAAATTTCCAAAAGATTCCATTGCTTTGAAGTGGGCAGATGAAACTGCAGTAACAAAACTTACAGACATTGAGTGGAGTCCGTCAAGGACGGGATTGATTAATCCTGTGGCAATTTTTGATCCGGTGGAATTGGAAGGCACCACGGTCAGCAGAGCAAGCCTTCACAATCTCAGTGTGATGGAAGAGTTAGAATTGGGAATCAATGATGAAATTAAGGTGTATAAAGCAAATATGATTATTCCGCAAGTGGCAGAGAATCTGACAAGGAGTGGAAAGATTGAGATTCCGGAGGTTTGTCCGGCATGCGGAGGCAAAACGGAGATGGCGGAAGATCACGGCATCAAAACGCTTGTCTGTCCCAATAGATTTTGCAGTGCGAAAAAGATAAAATCTTTTTCACATTTTGTATCGAGAGATGCCATGAATGTAGATGGATTGTCAGAAGCAACCTTGAAAAAAATGATTGATCGCGGATTGTTAAAGGAGCTTTATGATCTTTTTACATTAAAAGATCATAAAGAAGAAATTTTAGAGTTGGACGGATTTGGAGAGAAATCCTATGACAATTTAATTTGTGCCATTGAAGCTGCAAGGCAGGTGCCTTTGGCTAATTTTATCTATAGTCTTGGAATTCCAAATGTGGGGCTTTCCAATGCAAAGCTGATCTGCCGCCATTTTGAAGATGATTTTTCAAGGGTCCGAAAGGCAGAGGTGGAAGACTTTACTGCGATTGATCAGATTGGTCCTATGATTGGGGAGGCGATGGTATCCTATTTCAATACATCGCATCGACGGGAGATGTTAGATCGCTTGCTGACTTATATTCAGTTTGAGACAAAAGAAGAGGATGCAAAAGAGCAGATTTTAGAAGGAAAAACGTTTGTTGTCACGGGCTCGCTCAATCATTTTGAGAATCGCAAACAATTAAAAGACGAGATAGAACAGCTTGGAGGAAAAGTTACAGGTTCGGTTTCAAAGAAAACAGATTATCTAATTAATAATGATAAGGCTTCCACTTCATCAAAAAATAAAAAAGCAAAAGAACTGCAGATACCGATTTTGAGCGAAGAAGATTTCTTGGAGATGATCAAAAAATAAAGAATAGATTGCATAAAAAGAACAAGCATTTTATAATTTTCAGATAAGGAATGAACAGGAAAGGAGATTTGGCATATGCCGATTCGAATAGATAGCGATTTGCCTGCAAGGGCAATTTTAGAGGAAGAAAATGTTTTTGTTATGGATAAAGAAAGGGCATGTACGCAGGATATCCGTCCTCTGCGGATTGCAATACTAAATTTAATGCCCAACAAACTGGATACGGAGTTGCATTTGCTCCGCAGTCTCTCCAATACGCCTCTGCAGCTGGATATTACATTCTTACAAACAGAGTCCTATGTTCCAACCCATGTGCCGGAATCACATTTGCAAAAATTTTATCATTATTTTTCGGAAATTCGGGATAAAAAGTTCGATGGTTTGATTATCACAGGTGCTCCGGTAGAGTTAAAAGAATTTGAAGATGTAGATTATTGGGAGGAAGTCGCAGAAATTATGGAGTGGTCAAAGAAACATGTGACATCAACGCTTCATATTTGTTGGGCAGCGCAGGCGGGACTTTATTATCACTATGGAATTAAAAAGCACATTTTGGATAAAAAGGTTTCGGGGGTTTACCCGCATTATCCTTTACATAATAAGCTGCCGATTATTCGGGGATTTGACGATAAGTTCTTTGTGCCCCATTCTCGAAATACAGGGGTGGACGGAGATGCAATCCGTCAAAATAAAGAATTGATTATTGCGGCAGAGTCCGATGAGACGGGACCGTATATTATTTTAAATCAAAAAGGAAGTCAGATTTTTGTGACAGGTCATCCGGAATATGATGTCATGTCACTTCATCTGGAGTATATGAGAGATTTAAAAAGGGGATTAAATCCTGATCTTCCGAAAAACTATTATAAAGACGATGATCCCCGGAAAGGTCCGGTGAAATCGTGGAGATGCCATGCCAATGCAATGTATTATAATTGGCTTAATTACTACGTTTACCAAGTAACTCCGTACGAATTATAATAAACTTCTGAGCAAGGTGTATTTTGCCGGTGCGAAGTACCGGCGGCAGAAAGAAAGAGGAAAACAGATGATAAAATTAATTGCAACAGATATTGATGGTACATTGGTAGAAGACGGAACATTAAATTTGAATCCGGAATACTTTGATGTGATTCGTCAATTGAGAAGTAGAGGTGTCTTGGTGCTTGCGGCAAGCGGAAGACAGAGGGCAAGCATTGAAAAAGTATTTACACCGGTTTTAGAAGAAATGAGTTTTATTTCAGAAAACGGAACATGTATTTATTCCAAGGATTATCAATATGTAGATGAAATTCAGCCGGAGGTTGTAAAGGCTTATTTGGATGATGCCAGAAAATTTGCCGGCTGCGAGGTTGGAATCAATCAGGATAATATGGGATACTTTGAGAACCTTGGAATTTACCAGCATTTGGTGAACGATTATGGATATCGGGGAAAGCTTGTGGATAACATTTCAAAATATGCCCAAAATGTGTGCAAAATCAGTATCTTTCATCACAATAATGCAGAAAAAGCGGTGGGAAGGCAGTTTATTGAAAGCTGGAATCGCATTATGCATGTGACAGTGTCCGGAAAAATGTGGGTAGATTGTTCCAACAAAGGAGTGACCAAAGGGTCTGCACTGAAGCATTTTCAGGAACAATATGGAATTTCACCGGATGAAACGCTGGCATTTGGAGACAATATCAATGACATCGAGATGCTGCATCAGGCAAGCCACAGCTTTGCAGTGGCAAACGCAAGAGATGAGGTGAAAGAGGCAGCCAACTTCATGACAGCTTCCAACAAAGAGGACGGGGTTTTGCAGGTTTTAAAGGCGGTTCTGAGAGGTGAATTATGTTAAAAGCAGTGATTTTTGATATGGACGGAGTGATTGTAGATTCGGAGCCAAGTTATTTTTACGCTTCAAATGCCGTACTGAAAAAATATGGGAAGGTGTGGAAAAAGGAGCAATTTGAACAGTTCTTTGGAACATCGTCTTATCAAACGTGGAAGACAATTCTGGAGAGGACAGGGCTCACTCACTTGTCAGTAGAAGAATGCGTAAAAGAAATGGGACGGGAAAGACAAAAATTAATTGATCGAGAGGGATATCAGCCAATTGACGGAACCATTTCTTTGATGAAAGAACTGCACAAGAAAAATGTGAAAATGGCAATTGCATCTTCTTCCGGGAGAAAAGAAATTGAAAGAGTGACAGAAGCTATGGGGATTGGAAAATATTTTCAACATTTTGCATCGGGAGTCGATGAGTGTGAAAATGCAAAACCATTTCCGGATGTCTTTTTATTAGCGGCAGCGAGACTTTCCATTGAGCCGAAGGACTGTCTGGTGATTGAGGATTCTGACAATGGTGTGAAAGCCGCGAAACGGGCGGGGATGCAGGTCATAGGTTTTCAGAATTTAGAGTTTGGAAATCAAAAGTTAACAGAAGCAGATTATATTGTAAATACTATGAGAGATATTGATTTTAACTTGTGCAAAAAGATAGCGCAGTTACAAAATCAGAGGATGGAAGATCATGACATATAAAGAATCTGTGAAATATTTGCACCATGTCGCAGGATTCGGCAAAAAAACACCGCCGGATCGTATAAAATATTTTTTGAGCTGTCTCGGAAATCCTCAGGAGCATTTAAAATTTATTCATGTTGCAGGGACTAATGGGAAAGGGTCTGTTTGTGGCTTTTTGGAAGCTGTTTTGGAGGCTCATAATGTACATACGGGCATCTTTACCTCTCCGCACCTGCTTCGGATCAATGAGAGAATTCATGTAAATGGGAAAGATGTTTCGGATGAGGTCTTTGCGAGAGCATGCAGTCAGGTGAAACAAGTGGTTGACAGGGCAGCAAAAGGCGGAGCAGAATCTCCATCTTTTTTTGAAATTTTATTTTTTATGGCGCTGCTGATTTTTCGGGAAGAGCAGCTGGACGTCTGCGTGATGGAAACCGGAATGGGAGGAAGATATGATGCTACCAATGTGATTGTTCCGGAAGTCAGCATTATTACATCCATTAGTTATGACCATATGGAGTTTCTGGGGAATACACTTGGCGAAATTGCGGCGCACAAAGCAGGGATTATCAAAGATCATGTACCGGTCATAAGCGCGAGTCAGGTACCGGAGGTGCAAACTGTTCTCAGAGCAGAGGCAAAGGCGCATGGCGCCTGTTTTCAGTGTGTTTCTGAAGATAATCTTAATTTTCAAGAAAAACATGGAAAATATATTGATTTTTTAAATGCCAGTGCGTATGATAAGAAGAGGAATGTGAGAAGAAATATTGCCGGAGATTTCCAGAAAGAGAATGTTGCATTGGCGATCCATGCTGCACGGCTTGTTTATCCGGAAATCGGGGATGGGCAGATTTATCAGGCATTGAGAAAGGTAAAGATTTCGGGACGGATGGAAGAAATTGCGCCCGGAATTGTAATTGATGTTGCACATAATGTTCAGGGAATCGAAGCTTTTGTAAAAACAGCTGAAAAGTATTTTCCCGGAAAGAAAAGAATTTTATTTGCAGCATCTCATAAACATGAAGAAGAGTACATGAAAAGCATTCTGAAAAAGCTCCCGGGAATTATACAGTTTGATACGGTATCCATTCGGGGGAGAAGGATTGATCCATATGAGTTTGAGAGTGTTTTTCGGCAGATGATAGATCGTTCAGGTAAAGAAGATGTCTGTTTTGTTGTAGGATCTTTTTATCTGGCAGGGATGGCGAAAGAATTGATAAGTCAGGAGGAAGAAGATGTTAGATTTTAACGAAGAATTGGAGAAATTTCAGCCGTGTGCGGATTTGGAAGAAGCAGAAGAGAATATTTACGGATCGGAATTAGAAGAAATCAGAAAGAATAAAACGGAACTTTATAAAGCCAATCAAATGATTAAAAAATATAATCAGGCATTAAATTATGCCAAACAGGGAAATGATGATCTGGCAATGCTGCAGCTGAAGAATGTTGTGGCAGCAATTCCGAACTTTGTGGATGCATATCTTTTGATGGCTTTGTTATCCATAAAAGGAGATAATCTGGAAGCTGCCCGCAGCTTTTTGGATACCATTTTAACAATTGATCCGGAAAATGAATCTGCAAAGGAATATAAGAAGGAATTTGATTTTCCTCAGGAGACGGAAGCGCCGGCAGAAAACGATGAAGCAGAGAAAAAGAAAAAAGAGAAAAAACCGGCAAAACAGGTTTCTGAGACTCCGAAAAAGAAATCAGGAAATCCTTTTCACGTTTCTTCCATCCAGGAAAATACTTCCGGAAAAGGACCGATGTTTTATATGGTTACCGGAATTGTCATCGGCGTCATTGTCGCTGCTGTGCTGATCTATCCTACGGTTCGCGCAAGTTTTAATCACAAAAACTCTTCTCAGGTGGAGGATTATAAAGAACAGATTTTGGCGAAAGATACTCAGTTAAAATCCAATGAGAAAAAAATTAAGGAAGCACAGGCCGCTCAGAAAAAAGCGGAAGATGAGTTGGAAGAATATGTGGGAACCAGCAAAAAAGACGGTATTTATGATCTTTTGTTAAAGGCTCTTCAGGAATACAGTGATCGAAATTATACGGAATCTGCGGTGGCTTTGCTGGATATTGATCGGGATAAGCTGACAACAAAGAACATGAAAAGTATTTATGATGACCTGAAGACAAAAGTGTATCCAAATGCCCGTTCCGGATTATACACCAAAGGAAAGAGCGCTTATTACGCTAAAGATTACAAAACTGCAATTTCCTATTTGAAGAAAGCAATTGAAGTCAGCGATACAGATGTCTATGCATATAATTTCCTTGCGCAGTCTTATGAGGCTTCCGGAGATGAAAAGAATGCAAAGAAAACGTATGAGACAATTATTAAAAAGTTCCCATCTACCAGTAGCGCAAGAACTGCACAAAGCAAGATTGACGCGATGGGAGAAAAAACTGCAAAAAATTTATAAACGAATCGGAACGAAGACCGGTGTAAACGGTTTTTGTTTCAGAAAATATTACGATACAAAAGATAAAAGAAGGAAGATGGAAAGCCGCCGTCTTCCTCTCTTTTATCTTTTTTTAATAGCGATGAGTCAAAATCCGGGCTTGCCCGGGACTTTGGCGTCCGCTTGCAATCCCGGAATGTGCCTTTTGACACTTCCGGTGATTTTGTTTCATTGGAACAAAAGGATAGGAACTAAAAACAAATAGAGAAGGAGAAATAGAATGGCAACAGAATATCAGGTAGAGAACCGAACATTATATATCAAATTAGATGGAGAGTTGGATCACCATCTGGCAGAAAAGGTGAAACACCAGTGTGAGATTATTTTAAAATCTTATCCGATTAAGGATATTGAATTTGATTTTGCAAAATCAGAGTTTATGGATAGTTCGGGAGTCGGGATGATTCTTGGAAGATATAAACAAGTACAGCCGATGGGAGGATGCGTATCGGTAAGTCATATGAATGATTCTATCAAAAGAATTGCACATATGGCAGGACTGCACCAAATTATCAGAGAAAAATAAAGGGAGGATAAAGATGATACATTTGGAATTTAACAGCGAATCAGAAAATGAGGGAATTGCGAGAGTGGTGACGGCGGCATATATGATGAAGTTTGATCCCACCGTGGAAGAGATGGCAGATGTAAAAACAGCAGTCTCGGAAGCCGTAACCAATAGTATTGTACATGCTTATCGAGATACAAACGGAGTCATTCAGCTGGATTTATCCGATGACGGAGCAGTATTAAAAATTGTAATCAAGGATCACGGGGTGGGAATTCCCGATATTCCAAAGGCGATGGAACCGATGTTTACCACAAAGCCGGAAGAGGAAAGGACCGGAATGGGATTTTCTTTTATGGAAGCTTTTATGGATACTGTGGAAGTTAAGTCGGTGGTTGGAAAGGGAACAAAGATTGTGATGACCAAGGTCATTGGAGGAAATAAGAAGCTCCATGGATGACACAAGGGAACTGCTACAGCTTACCAAAGAAGGAGATGAGACTGCAAGAGAGAAATTGGTTCTGGATAACATGGGATTAATATGGAGCGTAGTGAAACGATTTTCCAATCGCGGATACGATCCGGAGGATTTGTTTCAAATTGGCAGCATCGGACTCATGAAAGCAATTGATAAATTCGATTTAAGCTATGATGTAAGATTTTCAACCTATGCGGTTCCGATGATTACAGGAGAAATCAAAAGATTTTTAAGAGATGACGGAATGATTAAGGTCAGCCGTTCCTTAAAAGAAAATGCTTATAAAATTCAGCAGGCGCGGGAAGCTTTTTCTATGGAGCATCAAAGAGAGGCCACCATGGAGGAGATTTGCCAGGCAACGAAACTGGCAAGAGAAGAAATTGTAGTGGCTCTTGAAGCAAATAAAGATGTGGAATCTCTTCATCAGCCGACCTATCAGGGAGATGGAAGAGAAATTCTTTTAATGGAAAAGCTGCCGAAGGAGGAAAATGAAGAAGAAACAGTGCTGAATCATGTGCTGTTGGAGGAATCTTTCAAATGTTTAACGAGAGAAGAGCAGCAAATGATTCATTACCGCTATTTTTCAGGCAAGACCCAGCAGGAGATCGCGAAATTGCTTCATATTTCTCAGGTACAGGTCTCCAGAATGGAAAAAAAGATTCTTCGGAAACTTCGAGAACAAATTCTTGGACATTCAGGGGAAATGTGTTAATATAATTATATGATGTTGGAGTCAAAAGAACTTTTGGACTCCGGCAGTCATACTATTTCAAGTCTAATCAACAAAATCTCGAGGACAAGGATCGTACAATTCTTGAATTCATTTATTTCCCCAGAATAAAGGAGAAGAATATGACATATGAGGAAAAATCGGTAATGGAACTGCGTGAAATTGCCAAAGAACAGAAAATTACAGGAATTTCTGCGCTGAAAAAGAAGGAATTAATCGAAGTATTAGAAAAATATGACAGAGAACAGAAAGAAAAGAAACAGCCTGCAAAGGAGTTTCCTAAAAATATACAAAGTCTGGACAGCGGGCAAAAAGCAAATGGAATCTTAGAAGTGATGCCGGATGGATATGGATTTATTCGCTGTGAAAATTATTTGCCAGGAGATAATGATATTTACGTATCACCTGCACAGATTCGCAAATTTAATTTAAAAACCGGAGATATTTTATCGGGAGCCATTCGGATTAAGACGCAGAGTGAGAAGTTCAGCGCCCTGTTGTTTGTGGAATCAGTCAACGGATATGCTCCGGGAGCGGCGGCAAAGAGAAAACATTTTGAAGATCTGACGCCGATCTTTCCCAATGAGAGACTGAGAATGGAAAGAGAAAATTCTTCTATTTCCATGCGGATGGTGGACCTTTTATCACCGGTTGGGAAAGGTCAGAGGGGGATGATTGTGTCCCCGCCAAAAACGGGAAAGACCACTTTGCTAAAACAGGTAGCGCAGAGTATCAGTTCCAATTATAAGGATATTCGACTGATCGTACTGTTGATTGACGAGCGACCGGAGGAAGTGACAGATTTTAAAGAGTCCATGGAAGGAAAAAATGTAGAAGTGATCTATTCTACATTTGATGAATTGCCGGAGCATCATAAAAGGGTATCAGAAATGGTATTGGAGAGGGCGAAACGTCTGGTGGAGCATAAGGAAGATGTGGTGATTTTACTGGACAGTATTACACGTCTGGCAAGAGCCTACAATTTAACAGTTCCGCCCAGCGGCCGCACCTTGACAGGGGGATTGGATCCTGCCGCATTGTATATGCCGAAAAAATTTTTTGGCGCAGCCAGAAATATGAGGGAAGGCGGCAGCCTTACGATTCTGGCAACGGCCCTTGTGGAGACCGGAAGTAAGATGGATGATGTTATTTTTGAAGAGTTTAAGGGAACCGGAAATATGGAAATTGTTCTGAATCGAAGATTGTCTGAGAAGAGAATTTTTCCTGCGGTTGATATTGCAAAATCCAGCACCAGAAGAGAGGAGCTGCTGCTTCGGAAAGAAGAACGGGATGTTGTCAGCGCCCTTCACAAGGAACTGGCAGGCAATCGATCCGATGAATTTTTGGAACAGATGCTGGATTTATTTAAAAGAACCAAGAACAATCGGGAGTTTATTGAGCTGACCAGACGATCTTTATTGAGAAAATAAAAAAATATTTGCATTCTTTGGTCGGGTATGGTAGAATAAAAAAGCTGTTTATAAAAACAACAAGTGACGAAAGTCAAAGTATGTAGATGTTGGCAAAATCCAACAAAGTTTATTATTAGAAGAGGTGAAAAACATGCGTGAAGGAATCCATCCAAATTATTATCAGGCAAAAGTAGTATGCAACTGTGGAAATGAATTTGTAACAGGATCTACAAAGGAAGATATCCACGTGGAAATCTGCTCTAAGTGTCATTCATTCTACACAGGTCAGCAGAAAGCTACACAGGCTCGTGGACGTATTGATAAGTTCAATCGTAAATATGGTGTCAAGTAGAAAAGTTAGGAATCAGGTTGAGGTTATCATAAATCTCAGCCTTTTCTTTTTATAAGGAGAGTGTTATGGCGGTGCGCATTGGCGGGCAGGCAGTGATGGAAGGCGTTATGATGAAAAATATGGATCGTTATGCGGTTTCTGTCAGAAAGCCCGATGGGGAAATCGAGACAAAGGTAGAAAATTGTGTAAGTTTTACACAGAAGTATCCGGTATTTCAACTGCCGGTTTTCAGAGGAATGGTTAATTTTGTGGAATCTATGGTCATCGGTATGAAGACGTTAAATTATTCTGCAGGCTTTGTGGAGGAGGAAGAAGCCGGAAAATTAGATCAGATTGCAGAAAAATGGATGGGAGAGAAAGGTGAGAAAGTCGTAATGACATTGGTATTGATCGCATCTCTGGTGATCTCCATCGGTTTGTTTATGGTTTTGCCTTATCTGGCATCGGAATTTTTGGGGCAATGGGTGCAGAATCCATATCTTATTTTAGTTGTGGAGGGGCTGATCCGAATTGGAATATTTCTTGGCTATATTGTGTTGATTTCTCATATGGAAGAAATACGCAGAGTATTTATGTACCATGGCGCAGAGCATAAAACAATCAATTGCCTGGAAGCGGGAGAGGATCTGACGCCGGAAAATATAAAAAAGTATTCCAGACTGCATAAGCGATGCGGAACCAGTTTCCTGTTGATTGTGATGATCATCAGCATGGTGTTCTTCTTTTTCATTCGGGCGGACGCTATCTGGCTTAGGATCGTACTGCGTTTATTGTTTCTTCCGCTGGTGGCTGGGGTATCCTATGAGCTGATCCGTCTGGCGGGAAATAGCAGCCATCCGCTGGTGCAGCTGTTCAGTAAACCGGGGTTGTGCCTTCAGAAATTGACAACCAGGGAGCCGGATGCTGCGATGATTGAAGTTGCCATTGCATCGGTGGAAGGTGTTTTTGATTGGAGAGATTATCTTCGCGAGGAACGTAAAAAGGATGAATAGAAGAGAATGGGTCCTGTATGGACAAAAAATATTAGAAGAACAACAGATTGACAATGCTTCCGGTGAAGCGTGGTATTTATTTTCCCATTGTTTTCAGCTGAGCCGGGAAGACTATTTGTTTGGGATGACACAAGAGGTGGAAGAAGGAGAAGCACTGAAACGGTATCAGGAGATGCTGAAAAAGCGTGTAGAGCAGAGAATCCCACTTCAATATCTTCTGGAAACTCAGGAATTTATGGGATATTCTTTTTGGGTGACTCCGGATGTATTAATTCCGAGACAGGATACAGAAATTGTGCTGGAAGAGGTCATGAATGAGAGAATTCATCCAGAGAGTATTTTGGATTTATGTACCGGTTCCGGGTGTATTGCAATTAGTTTGGCGCTGCAGATGAACCCCAGGATTTGTGTGGGAACGGATATCAGTGAAAAAGCGCTGAACGTCGCAAAAGTCAATGGTAAAAATCTTGCGCCTATGGTAGAATTTATTCAAAGTGATCTTTTTGAACATGTGACGGGAACCTATGATCTTATCATTTCCAATCCTCCGTATATAAAAAGCAGAGAGTGTCTTAAACTGATGCCGGAAGTGAAAAATCATGAGCCGATGCTGGCTTTGGACGGGAAAGAAGACGGACTTTATTTTTACAGAAAGATAATCAAAAACGCTGCAGGGTATTTAAATTCTGGGGGAATGCTGGCTTTTGAAATCGGATGGGATCAGGGAGAGGATGTCTCGGATTTGATGCGAAAAGCAGGGTTTCAAAATGTGGCGGTGAAAAAAGATCTTGCCGGACTGGATCGTCTGGTGTTCGGATACTTTAGAGAAGGAGAGAAAGATGTTTGATAGATTAGAAAGTTTAGTGGATCGACTGGATACGGTATTACAGGAATTAAATGATCCGGATGTGGCATCCAATCAGAACCGGTTCCGCGATCTTATGAGAGAACAGAATGATTTAACTCCAATTGTGGAAAAATATAAGGAGTACAAGTCAGAAAAACAAAACGTGGAAGACAGTTTGGAGATGTTGGAGGAAGAGACCGACGAGGAGATGAAGGAACTGGCAAAAGAGGAGCTGGCAGAATCCAAGGCAAATATCGAGCGACTGGAGAATGAATTAAAGATTTTGCTGATTCCAAAGGATCCGATGGATGATAAAAATATCATTGTGGAGATGCGTGCCGGAGCCGGCGGCGATGAAGCGGGGCTGTTTGTTGCTGACGTGGCTCGGATGTATCGAAGCTATGCGGAGGGACGCAGATGGAAGGTGAATACGCTCAGTTTTAACGAGAGCGGCATCGGAGGATTTAAGGAGCTGGTATTTATGGTATCCGGTCAGGGAGCCTACTCAAGATTCAAATATGAAAGCGGAGTTCACCGCGTTCAGAGGATTCCAGCGACAGAGTCCGGCGGAAGGATTCATACGTCGACCATTACTGTGGCAATTATGCCGGAGGTGGAAGATGTGGAAGTTGAGATTGATATGAATGACTGTAAATTTGACGTATTCCGTGCATCTGGAAATGGCGGACAGTGTGTCAATACAACAGACTCTGCGGTTCGATTAACTCATATTCCAACGGGAATTGTCGTATCCTGTCAGGACGAAAAGTCACAGTTAAAGAATAAAGATAAAGCATTAAAGGTTTTGCGTTCCCGTCTATATGAATTGGAACAGCAAAAGGCCCACGATGAAGAAGCTGCAAAGCGAAAAAGTCAGATTGGGACCGGAGACCGTTCCGAAAAGATTCGTACGTACAATTATCCTCAGGGGCGTGTAACAGACCACAGGATCAAACTGACTCTGCATAAGCTGGATTCCATTATGAATGGAGATCTGGACGAACTCATTGATAGTCTGACTGCGGCTGATCAGGCCGCCAAGCTCAGTAATATGGAGCAGGATTAAGAAAACAAAACATGGATGATCAGGGATAAAAATGAGGTAAAAAAATGAAAGACGGATTTATCAAAGTTGCCTGCGCAACACCGAAAGTGAAAGTTGCAGATCCCGTATATAATGCTGAAAAGATCATAGAAATTATCAAAGAGACTGGAACAAGGGGAACCAGTCTTTTGGTGTTTTCGGAGCTGACAATCAGCGGATATACGTGCGGAGATCTGTTTTTGCAGAAACCGCTGCTGGACGAATGTAAAAAACAGTTGTTAAACATTGCGGACGCAACAAAAGATTTGAATATGGTTGTGGTTGTGGGATGTCCATTGACTGTAAAACAAAAACTATATAATTGTGCGGCGGTACTATGCGACGGAAAAATTCTTGGAATTGTACCGAAGACACATCTGCCCAATTACAGTGAATTTTACGAGCTGCGTTATTTTGCATCCGGGCAGGATGTGGAAGAGCTGATTTCTTTGGAAAAGGAACGAATGTGTTGGTTTAGTACTAATCTGTTGTTTGTCTGTGATGAAATTCCGGAATTGGCAATTGCCTGTGAAGTTTGCGAAGATTTATGGGTTCCGCTGCCGCCAAGCACGTACCATGCGATGGCAGGAGCTACCGTTATTTGTAACCCTTCCGCCAGCGTGGAAACCACAACCAAAGAGGTTTATCGAAGAAATCTGATTTCCAATCAGTCTGCCAGACTTCTTGCCGCATATGTCTATGCCAATGCCGGCGAAGGAGAATCAACGCAGGATGTTGTATACAGTGGACATCATGTGATTTGCGAAAACGGATCTGTGCTGGCAGAGGCAAAAAGATTTACCAATGAAGTGATCTATGCGGATATTGATGTGCAAAAATTATCTGCGGAGCGAAGGAAAATGACATCGTTTCCCGGAGGAAACGTACCGCAATATCAGGAGATCCCATTTTCATTGAGGGTAAAAGAAAATCATATTTCCCGAACGTTTCCGAGAAATCCATTTGTGCCGAGTCAGAAGGAAGAGAGAGAAAAACGATGTGACGAGATTTTATCCCTTCAGTCTATGGGATTGAAGAAACGGCTGGAACACACTGGCTGTAAGTATGCAGTGGTGGGGATTTCCGGGGGACTGGATTCCACTCTGGCAGTTCTTGTGGCAGCGCGTGCCTTTGATCTGCTGAAAATCCCAAGGAAAAATCTTATTTGTGTTACCATGCCTTGTTTTGGGACAACAGACCGTACGTATCAAAATGCGGTATCGTTAATTCATGAGCTGGGAGCAACCTTCAAAGAAGTTAATATTGAGAAAGCAGTTCGCCAGCATTTCAAAGATATAGAACATGATGAGGAGCTTCATGACGTCACTTATGAAAATTCTCAGGCGCGCGAGAGAACGCAGATTCTGATGGATATGGCAAATCAATACAATGGAATGGTAATCGGAACCGGAGATATGTCAGAGCTGGCCTTGGGATGGGCAACTTATAATGGAGACCATATGTCCATGTATGCCGTGAACTGCTCCGTACCAAAAACCCTGGTCCGCTATTTGGTACTTTACTATGCAGAGACTGTGGAAAATGCAAAACTGTCAGAGGTCCTAAAGGACGTTTTGGATACTCCGGTTAGCCCAGAATTACTTCCGCCGGTAGACGGGGTCATTTCCCAGAAGACTGAGGATCTGGTGGGCCCTTATGAGCTCCATGATTTCTTCTTATATTATATGCTGCGTTTTGGGTTTCCAAAACAGAAATTGTACCGTATGGCAAGGCAGACCTTTGACGGAATTTATGAAGAAGAAACGATTCAGAAATGGCTGGATAAATTTTATTGGAGATTTTTCAGCCAGCAGTTCAAACGATCTTGTCTGCCGGATGGTCCTAAAGTGGGAAGTGTCGCAGTTTCTCCGAGAGGAGATCTTAGAATGCCAAGTGACGCCAGTCCGTCTGCATGGCTGTAAAATATACGGAGTTTGAAATATGAATCAGGTGCAAATCAGAATCTGGCAAAAATGGATTGGCATTGTGGTTGTCATAGGGCTGTTTGGCGTTATCGCGGGTATTTACACCAAGGTGTTTTGGCTTTATTGGAAAGAACATCGCACAGTACAGCGAGTGTTCGGTGCAACCTACATGACAATGAACAATGAATTTTATAAGGTGGTCAATAATCAGATACGGACGCAGGTAGAAAAAAAGGGAGATCATTTGATCACTCTGGATCCTGCTTTGGATCAGGAAAAACAGAATGCACAAATGCAATATCTTGTGAAAAAGAAAGTGGATGCAATATTTTTAAATCCGGTGGATTGGAAAGGAATTGAGCCGGGGTTAAAAGCAGCAAAAAAAGCCGGAATTCCTGTGATTGTCATTGATACGCCGGTATATCGGGAAGATTTGATTTCCATGACCATTGTCTCGGATAATTATCAGGCGGGAGTACAGTGCGCAAAGGCTATGATGAAAAAGAAAAGCAAAGCAAAAATTGTTTTGCTGACTCACCAAAGTGCAAAATCCGGCGTAGACCGAATTCAGGGGTTTTTGGATACCATTAGAGGGCACAGAGAGTATCAGGTCCTTGCATCTGCGGATACACAGGGACAGATTGAGAGATCTCTTCCAAAAGTGGAAAAAATTATTCAGCAGTACAATCAGGTGGATGTGATTATGGCATTAAACGACCCAGCCGCCATGGGAGCCTTGGCGGCATTGGACAGTAAAAATGCCAGACAGGGAGTGCTTGTTTATGGAGTCGACGGATCTCCGGAGGGAAAGAAGCTGATTCTGGATGGAATGATGGAGGGAACCTCCGCCCAATCTCCGAAAAAGATGGCAGGTACAGCCATTCAATCTGCCTATAAGATTCTGGATGGGAAAACATTGGAGAAAAGAAACGTAGTACCGGTGCAGATGATCACCAGGGAAAATGTAGAGCAGGCAGATGTGAGCCGGTGGCAGTAGGAAGAGGATGTATGGATAGAAAAAATAATAATTTGTACTATTTAAAAATTCTTATGAGCATCATAAATTTTGTGATCCTAGGGTTTCTGTCTCTTGTGTTTCTTGTGACATTAAATCAAATCAATGAAAATTTTTCCGCCAGAAGCTTTTTGGAAAATATCACTTACCTTCCGTCAGAACCGGTTGGATCTGCGGTTATTATATTTATTGCTTTTTTTCTGTTAATTTATATTATTGAAATACGAGGGAAAAAAGGGAAAGCAGTAAAATTATCGGTTTTCTTGTACGGGGTGGAATTACTGCTCTGTCTTTTAATTATGAAATTTTTATATGTGAGTTATAATGGGATTTTGCTTTTGGTGGTTGCAGATATTGTGACAGCCATTCGGGATAAACACAATCGCTTTCTATTTTTAGGAATCATGGGAATTATTTATATTTTTTCCGATTACGGTATCATCTCTATGATGTTTCCAATGATTTCATTTCAGGAATTTCTTGCAGTATATCCGGCAAAGATCAGTACCATTATTTCGGGAATCAAAAATATTCTGATTTCTCTCAACATCATTGTCTTTATTGTCTATATGATTATTTTAATGAGGAATCAAATGAAAGAAAATGCCAGAATTGTACTTTTAAATCTTCAGCTTCAGACGGCAAATATGAAATTAAAAGAAATGAACGAACAGTTAAAGGATTATGCGCAGATGACCGAAAAAATGGTAGAGACAAGGGAGAGAAACCGTATTGCCAGAGAAATTCATGACACGCTGGGACACACCATGACCGGCTTGTCTGCGGGAATCGACGCGTGCATTGCGATGATTGATTTCTCGGTGGATGCTACGAAAAAGCAGTTAAATAAAATATCTCTTGTGGCAAGACAGGGAATTTCCGATATTCGGAGATCTGTGAATAAGCTGCGCCCCGATGCTTTGGAGCATCGAAATCTGGAACAGGCATTGGAAAAATTGATTGAGGATACCACTCAGGTGTCTAAGGTAAAGGTGGCATATCAGTGTGATGTAGAGGAATTTCGATTTAATTTCGATGAGGAAGATATGATTTATCGGGTAATTCAGGAAGGAATTACCAATGCCATTCGCCACGGCAAAGCCACAAAGATTCAGATTCGCATATGGAAGGAAAATAAATGGCTGTATTTGGAAATTTGTGATAACGGGATCGGATGTGAGGAAATTCACACCGGATTTGGTCTCATTCACATACAGGAGCGTATTCAGATGCTAAACGGAAGCGTTACCTACGATGGAAAGAACGGGTTTAAGATTTCGGCAAAGATACCGATTCGATGGGGTGAAAAACTATGATAAAAGTAATCATTGCAGATGATCAGGAATTGATCCGGCAAAGTCTTCAGATTGTTCTGGAAACGAGAGAAGGAATTGAAGTCATCGGAACAGCAAAGGATGGAAGAGAAGTGATCCAGCTGGTGCGAAAGGAAAAACCGGATGTGATTTTAATGGATGTGAGAATGCCTGAGATGGATGGGGTACAGTGTACCAAAATCATTAAAGATCAGTATCCTCAGATTAAAATTATTATTTTGACGACCTTTGATGATGATGAATTTGTGTTCAGTGCATTAAAACATGGCGCCAGCGGTTATCTTTTGAAAGGAATTTCCATGGATGATCTGGAAAAGGCCATTCATACGGTTAACAACGGCGGAGCTATGATCAATCCCGAGGTGGCAACAAAGGTTGTGGATTTTTTCTCGGAAATGGCGCAGAGCCATTATGATGTTATGATCCAGCCGGAGAATGTGGATGATCTGACTCATGCAGAATGGGAGATTGTGAAGCTGGTTGGAAGAGGCATGTCCAATAAAGAGATTGCAGGTGCTTTGAAGCTTTCCGAGGGAACGGTAAGAAATTATTTGAGTACGATTCTGAGCAAATTGAATTTAAGGGACCGCACCCAACTGGCTATTTGGGAGGTTCAATCGGGCTCTGCAAAGTACAGGAGTGAGTAAATGCTAAGTAAGATCGAAAAATGGTGGAAGCGGTTAATCGCTGCCGGATTAATTGTCAGCCTGTTTTCTATTGGCTTTGTGGTGTATCCAAAAGAAAAAAAGACGGTTTTAACCTTTGGAATGTTTGCGGGAAATCAATGGGATGTCCCGGATGATAATTGTTATAAAATAATAGACGAAGCCATTGAGGAGTTTGAAAAAGAAAATCCCAATGTTATTGTTAAATATGACAGCGGAATTTTAAAAGACGACTATTCAGAGTGGATTTCTCAAAGGGCTCTGGAAGGGAATCTGCCGGACGTCTTTATGATTCTGCCGGAAGATTTCAGTACCTTTTCATCCACCGGGATGCTGAAGAATTTGAATGATTTGATGAAAGGCGACAGAAGCTTTAAAAAATGCGATTATTATCAGGAAAGCTATGATGCCGGGAAATATGGAGAAGGCCAGTATGCACTGCCCTATGAAAGTGTGCCGACCCTGATGTTTGTCAACAAATCTCTTTTGCAGAAAGAAGGGGTTTCAATGCCGGACAACCAGTGGACTTGGGATGATTTTTATAATATATGTAAGAAAGTTACAAAAGATACGAACGGAGATGGACGGCTGGACCAGTTCGGCGTTTACGATTATGACTGGGACGATGCCGTGTACAGCAATGGCGGCGGATTGTTTCATCCCAGCGGCACAGCATGTAATCTTTCATCGGAACACATAGAAAACTCCATTTTATTTGTGAAAAAAGTGCGGCAGCTGTCAGATTTCCAGAATATGACGGCAGATGATTTCGATACGGGGAAAATCGCGTTTCGACCGATGACCTTTTCTGAATTCCGAACGTATAAACCATATCCATGGAAAATTAATAAATATTTTGAGTTTCAGTGGGATTGTATGAAACTTCCATCGGGACCGGACGGAGAAAATAAAACAAAGGTCGATCATTTGATGATGGGAATCAATCGCCGGACAGCCAACAGCACCCTGGCTTGGAAATTTCTCAAGAAACTAACCTATGATACAAAAACACAACAGAAACTATTTCGGGATTCCCATGGGATTTCTTCTCTAAAATCGGTAACAAATTCAAAAGAAGCAGAGAAAATTTTAGAGAAGGATATGGGAAAGGATACCATTGTAAAAATAAAACTTTTAGATCAGGTCATGAAGGAATCGCTGCAAACACCGAAATTCCACAAATATAATGAAGTATTCCGGCATATTGACAGTGAAATGCAAAAAATCTTGACGGAAGACGAAGAATTTGATGCGAATATTTTAAAACTAAACAAAGAGGCAGATGAGATGCTGAATCCTTAAGATGACATTTGTCATATAAAAAAAGGACATTTGTAAATTGAAAGTTATGACAATTTACAGATGTCCTTTTTTTGATGAATTGATAGAATAAGCTTGTAAATAAGAGATACCCAAAAGAAAGGAAAAGAGGATGAAATATGTAGTATTGGTCAGCCACGGAACATTTGCACCCGGACTTCACAGTGTGTTAAAAATGCTTGCCGGCGGTGAGCGGGAAGATGTGATCAGCGCAGGATTAGAGGATGGCATGAGCGCCGATGAATTTGCGGCAAAATTCTCTGATGCGATTGAAAAAATCACGGTGAATGATGAAATCATTCTTCTGGGAGATATTGTCGGAGGTTCCCCTCTCACCAACGCGATCGAACAGATTTCAAAAAAGGAAATGCTGGGAAATACAGTTATTTTCGGAGGTATGAATCTTGCAATGGCGTTGACGGCAACACTGATGAAAGATGATGTGGATCAAGGAATCTTAAAGGAAAGTTTACTGAAGGAAGCAAAGGACGCAGTCAAAGAGTTTGTTCTCACATCAGCAAAGGACGATGAGGACGACGATATATAAGGAGGAGAAAAGATATGTCAGTTTCATTTTTAAGAGTTGATGACCGTATGATTCATGGACAGACTGTTACAAGATGGTCTTTGGAGTATCCGTGTGACGGATTAATTGCCGTAAATGATAAGGCGGCTACAACCGATGCCCTGAAGATGGCTTACAAAAGTGCAAGCTCGAAAAAAACCTTTGTGTGGACCTATGAAGCATGGAGGAAAAAATGTCAGAAAGTGCTGGACAGCAAAGATCAGTATTTCCTGATTACAAAAGATCCGATCCAGATGAAAAAAATTCTGGTAGATGACGGGTTCGTGCCAAGTGATGTGAAAAAGGTCATTATCGGACCTTGTAACGACCGTCCGGGAGCTGTGAAACTTGGAAATAACCAGTCCATCACTCAGGAGGAAGCAGAAGCTTTAGAGGCGATCAGCAAAGCAGGTTATGAAATTGAATTTGCATTGATTAAAGAAGCTTCCATCGGAACATGGGATAAATTTAGAAGCCAATTTGGTTTTAATTAAAAAAAGAGAGGAGAAAATATTATGACAATCAGTTGGTTACAAGCAATTATTTTAGGTATTTTTGCCTGCCTTGCAAGTATGCCGGGTATGGGAGGAAGCGCCATTGGTAACTACACATTGGGAAGACCGTTGGTAGCAGGTCTTGTCTGCGGTATTGTTCTCGGAGATGTACAGGCCGGCGTTTTAGTCGGTGCGGCAATGCAGGTCGTATATATCGCATTGGTTACACCGGGAGGAACGGTATCAGCCGATGTTCGTGCCGTATCTTATATCGGTATTCCGCTGGCAATGCTGGCATTAAATTCTTACGGTCTGGATCCTGCATCTGCCAAGGGAATTGCAATGGCAACCTCCTTTGGAGCAATGGTAGGAACAATCGGTACCGTATTGTTCTACGGAACTGCAACGATTAACTTAGTTTGGCAGCACATCGGATGGCAGGCAGTGGAAAAAGGAGAATTTAAGAAACTTTATCTGGTAGATATGGTGCTGCCTTGGATTTCTCATATGATCTGCAGTTTTATTCCGGCAGTTGCAATGTGCAAATTAGGAGTTCCTGTAGTTGAGGCGATCAAAACGACATTGCCGATGGACGGGATTGCCATGAAAACATTATTTACGGTAGGCAGTATGCTGCCTTGCGTCGGAATCGCAATTTTATTAAAACAGGTTGTAACAAAAGCGGCTGACTTTATTCCATTTTTCTTTGGCTTTACATTGGCAGCAGCAATGGGATTGAACCTGGTTTCAGTAACCGTAGTCGCAGCGATGTTCGCGATTATTTACTACAATATTAAAATGGTTGGAATCAAGGCAAAAGAAGCAGCGTTGGCTTCCGGTGGTTCCTTTGACGATGACGATGAGGAGGATATTTAATATGGCAGAGAAAAAGCTTTCAAAAAAAGCGTTAAATAAATCATTCCGCAACTGGTATTATGGACATTTGACATGTTTTTCACAGGAGCATATGCAGACATTCGGTTATCTTTGCGCAATGCTTCCGCTGGTAGAAGAACTGTATGATACAAAAGAAGAACAAAAAGAAGCGATGAATACATATACTGCGTTCTTTAATACAGAACCTCAGGTTGGTTCCGTGATTGTCGGAATTACAGCCGGTTTGGAAGAGGCAAAGGCCAATGGAAATGAGGATGTAGATTCAGAGACCATCAATGGTTTGCGTGCAGGTCTGATGGGACCGATTGCCGGAATCGGTGATTCTCTTCTGGTAGGAACGTTAATTCCGATCTTGCTGGGAATTGCGCTGGGACTGTCCAGCGGAGGATCTGTCGTAGGACCGATTTTCTACATTGTCGCATGGAACCTGATTGTAACTCTCGGGATGAAATTCTTATACTTTAAAGGATATGAGCTCGGTGGAAAAGCCGTGGACGTTCTGGTAGGAGAACAAGCCACTGCCATACGTGAATCAATAGTAATGCTGGGAACCATGGTTGTGGGATCTGTAGCTGCAACATGGGTATCTGTTAAAACATCCTTCCACTTGGTCAATGATGCAGGAAAAGAATTTTTAAATCTTCAGAATCAGTTGGATTCTGTATATCCTGGATTTTTAACTGCTGCATTTGTCATCTTTTGCTGGTGGCTGATGGCTAAGAAAAAAGTATCTCCGGTTGTTACAATGTTAATCTTAGTTGTTATAGCATTTATCGGTGTAATGGTTGGATTCTTTAATCCGGGATTAAAATACTAAGAGGAGGTTTTAAAACGATGCAGACAAAGCAGCAGAGGTTAAAGGAAATTGAATATCAAAGCAAGATGCTGAATCATTTAAAAAAGTGGATGCGGAATTTGATCGTTTTATCATCCATAGGAGCGGTCTTTGCTTATTGGGGAATCGGAATGATGAATGGAATACTGTATCAGGCAATCGGCGTTATCGGTATTTTGTGGACTTCTGTCTGTGTGGTGCTCTGTATTATTGTAGGACTGGCATTTAAAAACGGAAAAAACAACATTGAAAAAATTATTCAATTGGTGCAGTCATAGTGAAAATTTCATAAGTATATCATAGATGGGATGAAAGGGACGATCACAGTCTATGCAAAATCCGGAAAAGTGAAAAAGACATTAAAAGTAAAAATACGGTAGAATGTCAGACAGGGGGCTGTCGCACATAAGTGCGGCAGTCTTTTTTGTGATAGCAACGTTTTGCACTTTAATTATATGTCAAGGTAGATTGTATAAAATGCACAAATATGCAAAGATCGAGAAAATGTTGAAGCGTTGTGCAGGAGGTGACAAACTATAAATAGTCAAGTGTTTTTTGAAAAAAGTTTGTGTAATAAAAAAGGGTAATCTTAATAGACCATCTGAAAATATCGTATTTCAGATGGAACAGATAAAATTATGTAAGGTAGATATTAGCGCAGTTTTTGAACGTTACAGTCTATATCCTGCCTCTCCAATGCATAGATGACTCTAATCAGTTTCTTTGCTACATGAGTAATAGCTACACTGTGTTTTTTGCCTTCTGCACGTTTCTTTGCATAGTAGGTTGCAAATGTTATATCAAAACGGATTAAAGGAAGGCAAGCATTAAGAAGAACGTAACGAAGCTGTGAAGAACCATGCTTTACCATTCTGCCACCATGAGATTCTGTTCCGGATTCATCTATTCCTGGCTCAATTCCAGCAAATGCAAGCATCTGCTCGGGATTGGAAAAGTTAGATATATCACCATATTCAGCATAAATAACAGCAGCTGAGATAGGACCAATACCGGGAATTGACATATAGTGAGGATGTACTTCTTCAATAAGTCGGGTAATCTCAGTTTCAAGGATTTTGATTTCTTTACAAAGAGAGTTGTATAAGGTTAGTAAACTGTTTAACTCAATATCAAAGATAGAATTATTGACACCAACGGTGTTGGTTGCCAGTTCTTTTAAATGCAGGAACTTCTGTATAGAAAACTTACTTATTGAAATACAACGAAGTTTGTCATAGGATGCAGAATTCATATGAGCCATTTTTTCGGCAGAGCCATAGTTTTCAAGGAGATAGATGGCAGTTTTGGACAGCCGCTCATTGAAGAATGGTTTGAATTCCGGGAAGGTATGATCTAAAACATTGGTTATCTTCACAAGGTAAAAGGAACGCTGACGAATCAGTCTGTCCCGTAAACGAGTTAGTGACTTTAAGGAATAAGCGTGGTAAAATCCTTTTGAATGGGGTTTGTACTCAACAGTCATTAACCATCGGGCTATTGATTCGCAGTCAACAGAATCGGTTTTGGTTCGCCTTAAAGTTGTAGACTTTTTATATTCTTTGATGAGAACTGGATTAACTTCCATGAAGCTGTGGTGGGCATTCTCAAGGAAGAGTTCAAGATTGAAGGCATAATGGGCAGTTGATTCAAACCCTATTTTTATATCCTCAGGATTGGAGAGAGAATTAAGTGAAATGAGCAGATGTTCAAAGTCATCCTTGTCATTAGTGATGGTGAATTTAGAAACAATCTGCTGGTCAGCTGCTGTAGTGATATAGAGACAGATCCACAGTGCTTTAAGTATTATAATGGAGTATTCGATAAAACCCAAGAGATTGGGAGAAAGGAGAATAATCCATTCCCTTCAAAAGAGGATAATTGGATTATACGTGGTAATATGAGAACAACAGAAAGGGAGACAGAAAGAACAACGTAAACAATGCAAAAGAAACAGGAGAAGAACAATAAATAACGTAATTGAAGCAGAGAGACCAAAGGAAGTGGCAAAGGCGCCCAATGAATTTGAAGCACAAGAGTAGGAGAGGAGAAAGAACCCAATATTAAGCATTGTCTTCAGCTGGCTAAGGATGCGGATTTGATTCTTACCAGTGTAGGGTCTATTGTTTATAAGAGCTGGAAAGCCTATTTGAGTGCCAGAGATCTTTATCATTTAGAACAGAAGGGAGTCATCGGGCATATAGGAGGGCATTTTTATAACAAAGACGGAAAAGAGATGGCAACTCCGTTTGTGGGAAAGATGATCGGATTAGGATTGCGGGATATAAAAAATACGCCGAATGTGATCTGTGTGGCAGGGCTTGAAATGAAAACCGAGGCAATTCCAGGAGCAGTTTGATAAGATATCATCGCTATGACAAAAAACGGCAGAAACAAAAAGTTCCTGCCATTTTGCAAAATTCATGAAAATCTTATCTTAAAAGAAAAAGACTATGCAAGTTTTGCTACATTTTCAGCCTGTTTTCCACGAGGACCTTCTGCTACGTCAAAGCTTACTTTCTGTCCTTCTTCCAGAGTTTTGAATCCGTCTCCCTGAATTGCTGAGAAGTGTACGAAGACATCGTCTCCTTCAGCCTGTGAAATAAATCCATAACCTTTTTCTGAGTTAAACCATTTTACTGTACCAGTATTCATTTGGGTACCTCCACTTTCTTGCTTAAAAAATTGATACAGTTATTTCATGATGCATATTTTAAGAAAATTTCTAAAACTTTCTGAAAAATAAAAAAATTCACAAACCTCTGACGGTCTCTGCATTTATAGAATTGAATGCAGCCGTATCGGTCGTGAACATTACATCTATCAATAACGTATTCATCATAGCACAACCAACCGCAGATTACAAATACTTTTTCAAATTTTCAATACTTTTTTGATGGAGGGTTTCTAAATCCTGGGAAAGCTTTAAGGTTTCCCTGGACGCATCATTGCATTGATGCATTTTTTGGATGCATTGAATCATGCCCATGGTATATCCCTGAATGGACATTTCTGCCAGATGGCTGGAGGAGCGATCCGTATAGGCCTTTAATTTTGTCATCCACTCAGAATAATTTTTTAACAGATCATTCAATCCCTCCATTTCATAACCGAGAGTTTCGATACGGTCTTTGACTTGGCCGGACAGAGCCTGATAGGCTTCCTCCTGTTCCATAAACTGAGATTTTAGGTCACAGTCGGTGGTGATTTTGCGAAGCTCCGGAAGACTTTCCAGGACCATTTGAATATTTTGATAAGTTGCGTTTAATAATTGTTCATTATCCATAAATGTTCTCCTTTTTTGATAGGATGACAAAAAAGGACTGATTCTATACATGAAATATGGTAAAATATTTTTGACGATGCACACTCGCATGAAATAAATTGGCATAGGAGAAGAGGATGGACAGAGAAACATTTGAAAGGAAGATGCAAAAAAGAATGCAGGACATTCGTCAATTTGGTGAACATAGTGTGTTTGGAGAATTGAATGGAAAGATCATTGCATACGATTATGATAAAAAAAGCCTGACGATGGAATACGAGGCAACTGAGTTTCATCGAAATGGGTTTGGGATTGTGTTTGGGGGCTCTTTGGTTGGAATGTTTGACATTACTTTTGGAACGCTGACGGCGGGATTAGGAGACTATGATGTTGCTCCGACCGTACAGCTGTCTACGAATTTTTTGAAAGGAATTCCAATTGGGTCTGTCGTTCGGATCGAGGCAGAGGCAGTATCCACGGGAAAAACAATTATGAATTTCGTTGGAAAGGCTTATGTGGGAGAGCTGCTGGTGGGAAGCGCCAGCGGTACCTTTATGACACCGCGGCCGTTTAAGAAATATGTAGAGGATGGAAAATGAAAGATAATGTAATTTTGTTTCCAGATGTCTGGCAGGATAGTATGGAAGATATGTACAGCGAATTTACCGTAGATGAAATCAAAGGGATCGCCAGAATGCATGATATTGCAGGAACCTATAAATATCGAAAAGAGGAGTTAATCAGATACGTGAGTTCCAGTGTCATAGATCCAGAAAATATGAGACCGTTTTTTGTGTGTGCGGACAGTGAGGAGCTGGAGGCTTTTGAAGCGGCGTTATATGGAAATGAGGAACCCCGGCAGCAGGAGGAGCTGGCGCTGATGTTATCCTATTTTTTTCGGGGCGGGTATGTTTCCATTGACGGAGATGGGCGGCTTTTGATTCCAGAAGAGGTAAAGACGGCTTATGAACAGATCAGCACCGATGATTTTTGGAGAGAACAGAAAAATTATGAGACCGCTTATAACTACTGTAAAGGTCTGACGGCGCTTTACGGTGCGGTATCTCTTCATGATATTGCGGATTTGTACCGAAAGTACGAAAAAAAGGAGATCAGTGAGTTTGAAATTGTGACGGACATCTATCTGCCGTCACAGAAAAAGAATCCTTATATTATATATCGAGAAAATATGTTTACAGAAAAGCTTTTGAGTTCCGGGGAAGGACTGCTTTCCAAAATTTTGAAGGAACGGTCAGCATATAAGCCGTATCTTCCATCCAAAAACGAGATTCAGGAGCTGGCTCAGGGAAGGGATGAGTCCCTTATGGTTTTCGGAAGCTATCTCATGGAAAAGATGCGCTTTTCAATTGAGGAGACAATGGGAGTTACCGAGCTTTGTGCCGGAATGCTAAAGATCGGCGTTCATCCGGAAGAAGTGTTTGCCATGCTGCAAAACGAAGGTATCTGTTTCCTGAATCAAGAGCAGGCAGATGAGTTTGCAGAGGAGTTAACGGAGCTTTGGATGAATTTGAGGTTATATACGCTCTATGGGCATACGCCCTTGGAAATTAAAAAAAATCTGCTGAATTAATCTTTTTTTGGATTGCGCGGCTGATGATGGAACATCAGAGGAAATCCGCATTTTGGATTCTGATAAAACAGAAAATGTTAAAATTGAGGAATGCAAAAGGAAGCAGCTTTGCACGATAGTGACGCAAAGCTGCTTCCTTATTTATTGGTACAAAATGGATGTTGGGAACAGGAACGGAATTTGGCTTAGAACATTTTGGGTAAAATGTACAAACGAAAACTTGGCTTGAATGGTTTTTTGGTTGGATATATTATAATGACATAAGTTAATTCATGAATTAGTAACGAGTTGAAATACAATTTGGAGAAGCATTTGGAGGATAAAATTATGGCAAATGAAGTAAAAATCTTAGTAGCGTGCGGAAGTGGAGTGGCGACGTCAACGGTGGCGCAGGAAGCGGTAAAAAAGATTTTAGAGGAAGCTAATATTCCAGGGAAAATCTTAAAAGGAAGTATGAGTGAGATTCCTTTAAAACAAAATGATGTTGATTTGATCTTAATAACAACAAATTACAGAAAGCCAGTAGAAAAACCTTCCATCAGTGTATTTGGACTGATTTCAGGAATCAACGAAGATAAGATTAAACAAAGTATTATTGATGAATGTCATAAGATTCTTGGAGAGTAGATCAGATTTAAAGGAGGAACAAAAATAGATGCGGTATTTAGTTTTTTTAGGAATTCCGTGTCTTTTTCTCATATGGCGTGAAGCGGACGGATTTGATTTGCACGGATGCAGAAAGAAAGTTTTGACAAATCTTGAGGAAGTAGTAGAATAATCTTATGTTGGACAGAAACGACTCTGTATTAGAATACAAAAATAAAAGAAGGTGGACGATATGACAAAGATTGATATTATTTCAGGATTTTTGGGAGCAGGAAAGACAACACTGATCCAAAAACTGTTAAAAGAAACGTTAAAGAATGAAAAAGTTGTTCTGATTGAAAATGAATTCGGAGAAATCGGAATTGACGGTGGATTTTTAAAAGATGCGGGAATTGAAGTAACGGAGATGAATTCCGGCTGTATCTGCTGTTCTTTGGTCGGAGATTTTGGAACCGCTTTGAGAAAAGTTGTACAGCAGTATGAACCGGATCGCATCATCATTGAACCATCTGGAGTGGGAAAATTATCGGATGTGATCAAAGCCGTGCAGGAAGTAGCAGAGGATACCTCACTTCATCTGAACAGCTTTGTAACTGTGGCAGATGCGAAAAAGTGCAAAATGTATATGAAAAATTTTGGAGAATTCTATAATAATCAAATCGAATATGCCGGCGTCGTTATTTTGAGCCGTACTGGAGATCTGCCGGAAGAAAAGCTGGAGCATTGTGTAAAGCTGCTTCGCGAACATAATCAGAAAGCGGCAATGATCACTACAGATTGGGAGCAGCTGACCGGAGATCAGATCTTAAAGGTGATGGAAGATGGCAACGATATGGCGAAAGAATTGCTGGAGGAAGAGGAGATCTGTCCGGTATGCGGAGAGCATCATCATGAGCATGACCACCATCATGAGCACGATCATCATCATGAGCACGATCATCATCATGAGCATGAACATCATCATGAACACGATCATCATCACCATCATGAGCACGGCTGTGGCTGCGGACATGATCATCACCATCATCATGCGGATGAAGTATTTACAAGCTGGGGAAGAGAGACGCCAAAGAAATATAAAGCAGAGAAATTGGAAGAAATTTTAAAACGATTATCTGAGGATGATTCCTATGGAATGATCTTAAGATCCAAAGGAATTTTACAGATGGAAGACGGAGCATGGGTTCAATTTGATCTGGTACCGGGAGAATATGAAATCCGAACGGGCGGTGCCGACTATACCGGAAGAATTTGTGTCATTGGTTCAAAATTAAAAGAAGATGAATTGGAAGATTTATTTTTTTGAGAGCGTAGGGGGAAGAAGCCATGTATGAATTACCGACATACTTGTTTTGGGGATTTCTGGAAAGCGGAAAAACCACTCTGATCAAAGACACCCTGAGTCAGGATTATTTTAATGACGGGGAGAGGACGATGATTCTTGTCTTTGAAGAAGGAGAGGCACAATATGATCAGGAGATGCTGGAAGAAACCAATTCTTTTGTCATTGCATTAGAAAAAATAGAAGATTTTACGAAAGAGTTTGTGGTATCCTGTCAGAAAAATTATGCGCCGGACCGGGTAATGATTGAGTTTAATGGAATGTATCAAATTGAAGATTTGATGGATACCACGGATGAAAGCGATTTGGAATTATATCAGACAATTGTGACCGTTGACGCCTCCACGGCAGAGCTGTATTTGAAAAATATGAAATCTTTGTTTGTGGAAATGTTTCAAATGGCAGATCTGGTTATTTTTAACCGATGCGACGATACAACTAATGTTGGAAGTTTCCGAAGAAGTATAAAAGCAGTGAATCCGAGAGCACAGGTCGGATTTGAGAGGGCAGACGGCAGGGAGATGAATATGGAAGAGATTCTCCCGTACAATTTAGATGCGGATGTGATTCAAATTGCAGATGATGATTATGGGATTTGGTATATTGATGCCATGGAACGCCCAGAGGTATATGATGGAAAGACCATAGAATTTCGTGCGGAAGTTAGGAGAAGTCCTAAGATGCCATCCGGAATGATCATTCCGGGGAGAAAAGCCATGACCTGTTGTGAGGATGATATTACGTTTGTGGGATATCTTTGCAGACTGCACCAAACAAAATCAAAGACTTTAAAAAGAGTACTAAATAAAGAATGGGTGACGGTTACAGCAAAGATACACTCAGAATATCAGGAGGCATATGATCGAACAATGCCGATATTAACAGCAGAACGAATCGAAAAAGCAGATCCGCCGAAGCAGCAATTGGTATATTTTTAAAGAGAGGAAAAGATAGGAAGCATATGGAGACAAAGAAGAACCGCAGTTTGATCACAGGACCTATTACCGTGAATATCCTTCTTTTTGCTCTTCCGCTGATGGCAGGAAATCTTTTACAGCAGATGTATAATGTTGCAGACACCTGGGTGGTTGGAAGATTTCTGGGGGCTGATGCACTGGCAGCTGTGGGATCGTCCTATACTTTGATGACATTTCTTACTTCGATACTGTTAGGGCTTTGCATGGGAAATGGAGCCGCTGTTTCCATACAGTACGGAGCCGGTGAGGATCGGAAGATGAGACAGAGCATTTTTATGTCTTTCGTGCTGATTGCGGCAGTTTCCATTGCCATCAATCTGATAATTTATGCAGGGCTTGATTCTATTTTATGGATTCTCCAAGTACCGCAGAAGATTCAGTCACTGATGAAAAATTATTTAATCATTATTTTCATGGGGATTTTGGCGACTTTTTTTTATAATTATTTTGCAAGCCTGCTTCGGGCAATCGGAAATTCTGTAGTTCCGCTGATCTTTTTGGCAGTTTCTGCAATTATGAATGTGGTGTTGGATTTTGTCTGTGTCTTAGTATTTCAATGGGGAGTTGCCGGTGCGGCGGCAGCTACGGTATTTTCGCAATATGTTTCCGGAATTGGGATTGCCGTCTATACATTGAAAAGATTTCCACAGTTAAGACCGCAAAGGGAAGACTGCCGATGGGATAAAGAGAGCCTTTCTGTGATTTTAAATTTATCGTTTCTGACCAGTCTTCAGCAATCCATTATGAATTTCGGAATTCTAATGGTACAGGGGCTGGTGAACAGTTTTGGAACTGCCATTATGGCTGCATTTGCTGCCGCAGTGAAGATTGACTCGTTTGCCTATATGCCGGTACAGGATTTTGGAAATGCATTTTCCACATTTGTGGCACAAAATCATGGAGCCGGACAAAAAGAGCGGATTCAAAAAGGAATTGTAAGCGCCGGAATCAGCGCCATACTTTTTTGCCTGATCATCAGCGCGTGTGTTTTTTTATTTGCCAAACCACTGATGGAAATTTTTATCAGTCCTGCAGAGACACAAATGATTGCGGAGGGAGTTCGGTATTTAAGAATTGAGGGTTCATGTTATGCCGGAATTGGAGTTTTATTCTTATTGTATGGATATTATAGGGCGGTAAATCTTCCGATGATGTCTGTAATTCTTACAATCGTATCACTTGGCACAAGAGTTTTGCTTGCGTATATGCTCTCTGCCATGCCGGCAATTGGCGTCGTGGGAATTTGGATGTCAGTTCCTATTGGGTGGGTGCTGGCAGATATGATTGGAATTTTGTATTATATGAAACGACGGGAACAAAGAACTTAAAGTGTTATCATCGTTGATTGAGGTATAAGTGGGAAAGCCTTTGCATACATTGTAAAAACGATGTTTGCAGGGGGATATTTTTGAAAGATTATATCGAGGAGAGGGTCGTTGAAACCGCCAATTATATCATAGAGCACAATGCAACGGTGCGGCAGACTGCCAAGCAGTTTGGCGTCAGTAAAAGCACGGTACATAAAGATGTAACGGAACGGCTGGAAATGATCAATCATGCGCTGGCGAAGGAAACCCGGAAAGTACTGGATGTAAATAAATCCGAGCGTCATATCCGGGGTGGACTTGCAACCCGAGGAAAATATCAGAAGCTAAAAAAATAGGTACTTCAAAATTGAAGTACCTATTTTTGCTCAATCAGAGTATTTTCAAAGTTTACCAGCTCCATCATAGGTTTTGACAGATTTAAATACTGCCGGGTATTTCGGCGCAGACTGCTGTGGTTGATTGCCCGGAGTCTGGCGGGCGATTCGGCAAAAAAATCTTCCTCTGAATGATAAGGGGTGCGTGCGATGGAGATATCAATGATTTCATCCAGAAATCGATTTTGATGAAAAATCTTTCTAGTACATTCCTTTTTATAAATTGGATGAAGCTGATTCACTGTAAATTGAAAATAAAGAGAATTCAGCATGGGTTCCTCATTGTCTAAAAGAAATTGATAATCCCCGTTTAAAATTTTACGTCCCTGTTCTCTGGAAAGAGAGAATCGAGTTTTGTTGACGACAGATCCGTGTCTTTGGCGTTGGATTAAGAATAAATCTTCTCCGTTTTCCTCATAAAAATAGTAAGTAAACGGAGAGTTGTTCTGGGCTCCCTCGAACATTAGAACTCGAATCGGGAGACTGATCATGTATTTTTCGGGAGACTTTGAAAGCAGGTATTCTTCTTGCGTCTGATCATATTCTGTCTGACTGATATTCTTTGTAACTTCTGTATAAGAAATTTTTTCAATCAAATTGTTCATAATAATTCCCCTGTTGGCATTTATTGTTTCTTGTTTTTATTATAGCAAAGGAATGAGGCAAAATCATGTCTTATTTATAAAAAAACTCTTAAGAATTCATAGATTTTATAACCGGGCTGTGCTAAGATGAAATTCGGAGGAAGACTATGGATTTATTTGAATATGCAAGAGAATTGAATCAGGAAAAAGAAGCTCCTTTGGCAGGGAGAATGCGCCCTAAAACATTGGATGAAGTTGTGGGGCAGTCTCATATTATTGGAAAAGGCAAATTGCTGTATCGGGCAATCAAGGCAGATAAGATAAGCTCGATTATTTTTTACGGACCGCCGGGAACGGGGAAGACAACGCTTGCCAAGGTTATTGCAAATACGACTAAGGCAAATTTTGTGCAGATGAATGCAACGACATCCGGCAAGAAAGATATGCAGGAAGCCGTGAGTCGGGCAAAAGAAACCCTTGGCATGTATCAGAAAAAGACAATTTTGTTTATTGATGAGATTCACAGATTTAATAAAGCTCAACAGGATTACCTTCTTCCTTTTGTAGAAGACGGAACGGTGATTTTAATTGGAGCGACAACAGAGAATCCATATTTTGAGGTAAATCAGGCTTTGATTTCCCGGTCCAATGTCTTTGAACTGTATGCTCTGGAAAAGGAAGATATTAAAAAACTGATTCAGAGAGCTGTTTTGGACGAAGAGCGGGGAATGGGAATTTATAATGGCAAAATTACAGAGGATGCACTGGATTTTATGGCAGATATGGCAGAGGGCGATGCGCGCAGCGCGCTGAATGCCATAGAACTTGGAATTCTGACAACCCAGCCCAATGACAACGGTGATATCGTGATTGATCTGAATGTAGCGCAGGAGTGTATTCAGAGAAGAGTTACACGCTATGACAAGGATGGAGATAACCATTATGATGTGATTTCCGCATTTATCAAAAGTATGAGGGGATCTGATCCGGACGCGGCAATTTATTATTTAGCAAGAATGATTGACGCCGGGGAGAGTGTAACTTTTATTGCAAGACGTATCATGATCTGTGCTGCGGAAGATGTGGGGAATGCTGATCCTCAGGCTCTGCTGGTCGCTGTGGCAGCAGCGCAGGCAGTGGAGCGGATTGGGATGCCGGAAGCCAGAATTCCCTTAGCGCAGGCAGTTACCTATGTAGCAGGTGCACCGAAGAGCAATGCAGCCTATCTTGCTGTGGATCAGGCGTTGGATATGGTCAGGAATCATAAAATCGGGGAGGTTCCCAATCATTTAAAGGATTCCCATTATAAGGGTGCGGCAAAATTAGGGCATGGGATGGATTATCTATATGCACATAATTATCCAAAGCATTATGTGAAACAGCAATATCTTCCGGATGAGCTTTTGGGAACAACGTTTTATGAGCCGACAGAAAATGGATTCGAAAAAAAAATCAAAGAATATCTAAAGCATTTAGATTAGGAATCAGATGTATGCTTGCTCCATCTGTATAAAAAGGACATTGCCCACAGAAAAATCGGGAAAAAGAACATCAAAAACAGCATGATCCAAAACCAGCGGCTTCCGATGACTGCGAAAAATATGGTGAGTCCGATGATAAGAAGGAGGGATAGAATCATAGCGGATGCTAAAATTTGCTTATATTTCGTATTCATAAAAACTCCTTTCAGTCAGGTTTCTGGTTTGTATTGTAACATATTATTTTTAAAAATTCTATCCTTCCCCAAAACAAACATTTTAAAATCAGCCTCAAAGAAAGCATTTGTTTTGAGTGGATAAAAAAATGAGAAAAATATGTATAGAAATCCGAGAGGAGGACATAATAGTAGTATCCAATCAATGATTGGATGAGAAATACTTATCCTCCCCTTAAGTATTCCCCCATTCTACGAAGCCGTGGAATGGGGGATTTTTTGTAAGATTAGGAAAGTTCTGACTTTCCTATCTTATAAAACGCTTTGCGGGATTCCCACTGTTTTTATTTTATATGGAATGAATAGAGAACATCATGTTGAAAAATTACATAAAATTTGTTATAGTAGCAAGAGCAAAGAACATTTTAGAAAAAAGGATGGAGAAGAATATGGCTTTATTACAGGAGTGGCGCGACTATGCATATAAATTTGATGATCGAACAAGAGAAGGACAGGAATTTTGGCTGACGTATTTTAATATTGAGAAGGGAATCTACGAAAAGCTTTTGGCAGATAAAGATACTGTAGTATCCGGAACGGTCAAAGAGCTGGCAGAGCAGTATGAGACAGATCTTCAGATGTTTGTAGGGTTCTTAGATGGAATCAACGACAGCTTGAAAGAACCGAATCCAATTGATGAGATGATAGAGGATACGCAGGTTCAGCTGGATATTGATCATGAGAAGTTATATTATAATATGGTGGGATGCCGTGCAGAATGGCTCTACACTTTAAAAGAATGGGATGACATTTTGTCAGAAGAGCGGAGAAAGGAACTGTACAAAGAGTCCAGAAATTCAACAACAGTTGTAAAAGGAAAGAAAGTGGGGAGAAATGATCCCTGCCCGTGTGGAAGCGGTAAAAAATATAAAAAATGCTGCGGTAAAAATGCATAAGAGAAAAGAGAGAGCTGTCGGTTTATCAAAATACTGACAGCTCTTTCTGTCTCTTTTTGGAAAGGCAGGCGAAAGAAATAAGAGCAGTGTTCCAGGGGTTTTGAAGAAAAGAAAAAAAGGGGTTGATTTTGCCAGAGAAAAATGATACCATGTCAATTAGTCACCTAATGATTAGGTGACTAATTATTTGGATTTCTATGAGAAACTGAAATAAATTTCAAAGAAAGGAGTTATTATGTATACAGAAGGCGGTGTTTATCATCTGTTGGGGGAAATTAATCATAAGAATTTTGTCTATGGATTTCGCTTTTTTAAGGAGGCTAAAATTCATCCCGGACAGATGCCGCTTTTAATGATATTGTTGAAAAAAGAGGGATTGAGTCAGAGAGAACTGGCCTCAAAGCTTGGAATCAGGCCGCCGACAATGAATGTAATGATCGGAAGGCTTGAGAAAAATGGTTTCATTATCAAAAAGCAAGATCCAAAGGATCAGAGAAGAAGTTTAATTTATTTTACGGAGAATGGAAGAAAAATTTGTCGAAATGCAATGGAGAAGTCGCATTCTGTGGCAAGAGAGGTCATGAAAGCTTTCACCGAAGAGGAACAAATAGAATTTATAAGACTTCTTCAAAAACTTTCAGATCGTTTGGATGAACAAATCGAAGAATTACAACTTGGAAAGGATGGAGACAATGCTTAAATTATTTCGATATTTAAAAAGAGCGTATCTGCCGATGGTTGCGATCACACTCTTGCTGATCGTACAGGCAGTCTGCGACCTGTCACTTCCGACATTTACATCCAATATTGTAAATATCGGAATCCAGCAAAAGGGAATCGAGGACGCAGTGCCGGATGTTATGCGCGAGGAGACGTTCTTAGGACTTTCGTCTGTGATGAAGAAAAAAGACGCAGACCGTATGAAAGATGCCTATGAGCTTTACAGTAAGAAGGATGTGAAAGCCTCTGATTATAAAAATTATCAAAAGGGACGGCTGTATGTCAGAAAAAATATTTCCTCAGACGAGAGGGAAAAACTGGATAACACAATGTCCAAGGGGATGCTGCAGCTGTCCGCGCAGATGGCAAAGCAAATGAAAGCGAATCCGAAAGCTGCTGCAAATTTGAGTGATAATCAGAAGAAAATGATGGCGCAAATGGAACAAATGGATGTTGAAAAAATGCCAGACAGTCTGATCAGTCAGGCAGCGATTTCCTTTGTGACATCGGAATATCAGGCAATCGGAATTGATTTGGATGACGTGCAAATTCATTATCTGATGATGACGGGAATTAAAATGGTTGGATTGGCGTTTTTAATTATGGCAGCTGCGATTTCCGTTACTTTGTTATCTGCAAGAGTGGCAGCGGGATTAAGCCGTGTCTTAAGAAATCGTATTTTTCAGAAAGTTATGGATTTTACAAATTCTGAATTTGATAAATTTTCAACGGCTTCTCTGATAACGCGAAGTACCAACGATATACAGCAGATTCAGATGTTCGTGACCATGATGTTCCGAATTGTTATTTATGCGCCGCTTTTGGGAATCGGAGGGATTTTTAAAGTCTTAACAACCAACGCTAAGATGACATGGACCATTGCCCTGGGAGTTGGGGCGATTATGGCAGTGATTTTTATCTTATTTTCTGTAGCGATGCCCAAATTTAAATCCCTGCAGAAATTAATCGACCGACTGAATCTGGTGACAAGAGAAATTTTGACCGGATTGTCTGTGATTCGTGCTTTTAGTACGGAAAAACATGAAAAAGGACGTTTCGATGAGGCCAATAAGAATTTAATGAAAACCAACTTGTTTGTGAATCGGGCGATGACGTTTATGATGCCGGTAATGATGCTGATTATGAATGCATTAACTGTTTTAATTGTTTATGTGGGAGCAGATAATATTGATCTTGGAAAAATGCAGGTTGGAGATTTGATGGCATTTATTCAGTATGCAATGCAAATTATTATGGCGTTTTTATTTATTTCTATGGTGTCAATTATGATGCCGAGGGCACAGGTGGCTGCAGAGCGTGTCAATGAAATTCTTGATATGGAGATTATGATCAAAGATCCAGAGAATCCGAAAGAATTTTTGCCGGAGAAAAAGGGTGAGGTCGAATTCAAAAATGTTTATTTTGTTTATCCGGATGCGGATGAGGCTGTGCTGCACAACATTAGTTTTGTGGCGCCGGCGGGTAAAACGACAGCCTTTATCGGAAGTACCGGAAGTGGAAAATCGACCTTGATTAATCTGATTCCAAGATTTTTTGATGCAACAAGAGGCAGCATTTTGGTTGACGGACGGGATGTCAAAGAAGTACGTCATGCAGATTTATGCGATAAAATCGGATATGTTCCTCAAAAAGGCGTGTTATTTTCCGGAACGATTGCGTCTAATTTAGCTTACGGAAAAGAGGATGCCACGGAGGAAGAAATCAGGAGAGCGGCACGAATTGCTCAGGCTGAGGAGTTTATTGAAGAAAAGGACGAAAAATATCAGTCACCGATTGCTCAGGGTGGATCAAACGTATCAGGAGGACAAAAGCAGCGTCTTTCCATAGCTCGCGCCATAGCGAAAGATCCAGAAATTTATATTTTTGACGATAGCTTTTCCGCTTTAGATTATAAGACGGATGTAAAACTTCGGAGTGCGCTACAAAAAGAAACCCACGGAAGTACCACTTTGATCGTTGCACAGAGAATCAGTACTATTCTTCATGCGGATCAGATTATTGTTTTGGATGAAGGAAATATTGTAGGGAAAGGAACCCACCAGGAGCTTTTGGAAACTTGTCCGGTATATCAGCAGATTGCCAAGTCACAGCTATCAGAGGAAGACCTTAAGAAAGCCAAGGAGGTGTCTGAGCATGAGTAATCATAACCAGCAAAAAAGAAGTCACATGAGAGGCCCCGGGGCAGGATTGGGAGCCGCAGAAAAGGCAAAAGATCTAAAAGGAACCATGAAAAAACTAATCAGATATATGCGCCGGTTCTATGCTCCGATTGTATTGGTGATTCTTTTTGCCATTGCAAGTACTGTATTTAATATTGTGGGACCGACAATTTTGGGAGATGCTACCACTGAAATTTTTAATGGATTGATTCGCAAAGTCAGCGGAAGCGGCGGAATTGATTTTGAGAAAGTAAGAAATATTTTATTGCTCTTACTGGGATTGTATGTAATCAGCGCGGTATTTTCCTTTGTTCAGGGATTGATTATGACCCATGTCTCCAATCATGTAACGTATCAGATGAGAAAAGATATTTCGGAAAAGATTCATCGAATGCCGATGAAATATTTTGAGAGCAGAACGTATGGAGAGGTGCTGTCTCGTGTGACCAACGATGTTGATACTCTGGGGCAGAGCTTAAATCAGAGTATGACGCAGATTATTACTTCCGCGACACAAATTATCGGAGTGGTCGTGATGATGATTCGGATCAGTCTTCCGATGACCGGAGCAGTTTTGTTAACATTGCCATTATCCATCGGTTTAATCGGATTGATTATGTCAAAATCTCAGCCGTACTTTAAGGCACAGCAGGCAAATCTTGGAGAATTAAATGGTCAGGTAGAGGAAATCTACAGCGGTCATAATATCGTGAAGGCGTTTAATAAAGAGGAGAGTGTGATTCAGGATTTTAAAAAAGTCAATGAAAGCTTATATAACTCTGCATGGAAATCACAATTTTTCTCAGGCGCTATGATGCCGCTTATGCAGTTTGTGGGAAATTTAGGCTATGTTGCAGTTTCTATTCTGGGTGGATTTCTTGTAATGAAGGATGCCATTGAGGTCGGACAGATTCAGTCTTTTATTCAGTATGTAAGGAATTTCAGTCAGCCGATCACACAGCTCGCACAGGTTGGAAATATGATGCAGACAACGGCAGCTTCCGCAGAACGAGTTTTTGAATTTTTAGAAGAAGAAGAAGAGACAGAAGTTTTAGAAAATCCGGTCGATGTTACTGCTTTGGAGGGAAATGTCAGCTTTGAACATGTGAAATTCGGGTATGATCCGGAGCAGACCATTATCCATGATTTTTCTGTGAATGTAAAAGAAGGACAGAAGGTTGCCATTGTGGGACCAACCGGAGCCGGAAAGACTACATTAATTAAGCTTCTGATGCGTTTTTATGATGTGAATGGAGGTTCTATTAAAATTGACGGTCATGATATACGGGAATTTGTGAGAAGTGACATACGGGAAATGTTTGGAATGGTGCTTCAAGATACATGGCTTTATCATGCGTCTGTCCGGGATAATATTCGTTATGGAAAACTGGATGCCACAGAGGAAGAAATTCAGGGAGCGGCGAGAGCCGCATTTGCCCATCATTTTATCGTGACACAGCCGGGCGGATATGATATGGTAATAAATGAAGAAAGCAATAATGTATCTCAGGGACAAAAACAGTTGTTAACCATTGCACGGGCGATTTTGGCAGACCCTAAAATTTTGATTTTAGATGAAGCTACCAGTTCGGTTGATACCAGAACTGAGGAGAGAATTCAGATGGCTATGGACAATTTGATGGCGGGAAGAACCAGCTTTGTGATTGCTCATCGTCTTTCTACTATTAAAGATGCAGATATGATTCTAGTGATGAACCACGGGGATATTGTAGAGCAGGGAAATCATGAGGAACTGTTGGCAAAAGGCGGATTTTATGCGGACTTATATAACAGTCAGTTTGAGAATGCCTAATTTTTTTTAAGGTAAATGAGTTTTTACCAACCTATGTGCCGGTATGGGCTCAGCAAACGGGCTGATTTCGTAACGGCATTACCCAAAGCGAACACTTTCATGCCGAAGGGGCTCAAAAGTGTTCGCTTTGGGTACCTGTTTTTAGAAAAAAGAGGATCGCCGGGCAGCTGTGCGTTTCTGAGAATAAAAGAAAATCAGGAGGAAGATTATGAAGATACGATTGGCTGTGATCGGGACAAATTTTATTACAGACTGGCTGATGGAAGGGGTCAAAGAGCTGGGCGAAATTGAGCTGACCGCCGTTTATTCCAGAACAAAGGAGAGAGGGCAGCAATTTGCTGCGAAATATGGTGTTGAAACAGTTTATGATAATTATGAAGAAATGGCAAGAGATCCGGATATTGACGCCGTCTATGTAGCGAGTCCCACTTCTATGCATTATATTCATTCTATTACCATGATCAATCATGGAAAACATGTATTATGTGAAAAACCGGTGTGTTCCAATCAGACAGAGCTGGAGCTTTTAATTCAGGCAGCGAAGGAACAGGGCGTCGTTTTTATGGAAGCTATGAAAAACGTACATTCACCGGGGTTTGATGCAATTCTTAAAAATCTTTACAAAATTGGAGATGTTCGCCGGGCTACGATTCAGTATTGCCAATATTCATCCAGATATGATAAATTTAAAAACGGAATTATTGAAAATGCATTTAATCCAAAATTATCCAATGGAGCTTTGATGGATATTGGTTCATATTGTATTCATTTTCTGGCAAGTCTGTTTGGCAGACCAAATAAGATTCTGACAGATAGTATTTTTTTGAAGAATGGCGTGGACGGCGCTGGAAGTTTGATTGCTTCTTATGGAGATAAGCAGGCGGAAATTCTCTATTCTAAGATTACAGACTCTATGCTTCCCACACAGATTCAGGGGGAAAATGGATGTATGGTAATTGAACAGTGTCCAATTATTCAAAAGGTTACGATTTTTTATCGCGATGGAAGTCAGGAAGAGCTGGGGTTTGAATCCAGAGAGAATCCAATGATTTTTGAGACGAGAGATTTTCTGGAACTGATAAAAACAAACAATGTGGAACATCCGTTTTTGGAGTCCTCCAGAATTGAGATGGAAATTACCGATGAAGCGCGGCGTCAGATGGGAATTGTATTTCCGGCGGATAAAATCAGAGAGCAGTAAAAAGGAGAACAGGTTTATGAAGAAAGTCATTGTGATGGGATGTCTGCTTCTTTCGGCGGCAATTTTTGCAGGATGCGGGATCGGAAAAAGCAGTGAGTCAAAAAAAGAAACTGCGACGACAGAGAAGGAAAAAAAGGTGTTGTCAAAATATAAGGTACCTCAAATTACAGCGGCAAAAAAGACAGACCAGCTGGCAGATGCGCAAAAAGGAGAAACGATCGCGGTCATGAAAGTCAAAGGCTATGGAGAACTGAAATTTAAGTTTTTCTTAAAACAGGCGCCTCTGGCAGTCAAGAATTTTGTGACGCTGGCAGACAGCGGATATTTTAACGGACAAAAGTTTCATCGTGTGATGAATGATTTTATGATTCAAAGCGGTGATCCTACCGGTACGGGAACCGGAGGAGAGAGTATTTGGGGAGAAACTTTTGAAAATGAAATTTCGGATCAGCTGCTTCCTCTGAGAGGAGCTTTATGCATGGCGAACAGTGGAACAGACGGAAGTAATGGAAGTCAGTTTTTTATTGTTCAGGCGAAAGCTGATACGGCAAAGGAAGTCATGGAAGAAGGGACCATGGAATTTACAGAAAAGCAGAAGCAGCTGTTTTTAGATCAGGGAGGATATCCTTCTTTGAATGGAAGTTATACGGTATTTGGACAGATGATTGATGGTTATGATGTGCTGGACCGGATTGCGGCATCTAAGACCAAGGATAATGGAACCGGAGAAGAAAGTCAGCCGGTAAAAGATATTGTTATTCAAAAGATTACGATTTCAAATGCAAAGTAGGTAGGTGGCAGTATGCTGTTAATTCCACTGGATTTTGAAAAAAAGTCTCCTCTCTACGAGCAGATTTATATGGCGGTCAGAGAAGAAATCAGAACAGGGGCGCTGCCGTTTGGAGCCAAACTTCCTTCGGCGAGGAGACTTGCCAGACATTTGGAAGTCAGCCGCAATACCGTGGATACGGCGTATAGTCAGCTTGCGGCAGAGGGATATGTGAAAGCAGAGCCCAAACGCGGTTTTTTTGTCTGTCCGATGGAAGAGCTGGCGGATTTCAACATTCCGCCGGAGGTTTTGCAGGAAGAAAAAGAGCCGGAGACTGAAACCGTTCCATATGATTTTTCACCGTCAGGAGCGGACATGTCACAGTTTCCATATCATATTTGGAGAAAACTGTTAAAGGATATTATGATTGATGACAACAGTGAATTATTTCAAAAAGGTCATTTTCAGGGAGACTTTGAACTGCGCAGAGCGATTATGTATTACTTGAGACAGTCCCGGGGGGTTCATGTAACGGCGGGGCAGATTGTTGTCGGCGCAGGGATGGAAAATTTGTTGTTTTTGCTCCGTCAGATTTTTGGGAGAAAAAAAACGGTGGGAATCGAAAATCCGGTTTATATTCATGCCCATGGAATGCTAAGGGAATTGGGCTTTGAGATTTGTCCGATTTCTATGGATTCGTCAGGGCTCTTAGTGGAAGAACTGGAGCAATCTCAGGCAGAACTGGCCTATGTGACGCCGGCACACCAATATCCAACGGGAGTTGTTATGCCAATCGGAAGACGCAGCCAGTTAATACGCTGGGCGGCACAAAAAAAAGATCGCTATATTCTGGAAGATGATTACGACAGCGAATTTCGCTATGTGGGAAAGCCCATCCCGGCGCTTCAGGGAATTGCGCAAAGTGAAAAAATTATTTATATGGGAACATTCTCCAGGGCAATTGCGCCTGCAATCCGTGTTAGTTACATGGTGCTGCCGCAAAAGCTTATGCCGGCATATCAGAAGGTTGGAAAAGCGTTTTCCTGTGCAGTTTCCAGAATTGATCAAAGAGTTTTGACTTTATTTTTGACAGAAGGACATTTCGAACGGCATTTGAACCGAATGCGAAGCATTTATAAGGAAAAGCATGATCTTTTGCTGTCCTGTCTGCATAAGATGGGGGATCAGGTGAAAGTATCGGGACAGGGAGCAGGCGTCCATGTGATTACAGAATTTCCGGTAAAAAATTGCCGGAAGTTTGAACAGGATCTTCAGAAACGAGGCGTCAGGATTTATCCGTTATCTCGCTATTGGATTGAGAAATGCCCGGAAAGAGAGCAATATATTTTGGGCTTTACGAGAATGACAAAAGAGGATATGATAAAAGGAACCGGAATCATAAGAGAAGTACTCTGTTTAACAACATAAGAAATGGGGGACGATGTATATGTCAGAAGAAAAAAATCAAAATGAAATCGAAGAAGTAAAACAGGAAGAAGATTCAAAAGAGGTAGAGCATTATTGTTATCTGTGCCGCCGTCCGGAATCTCAGACCGGCAAGATGCTGTCGCTTCCAAATCATATTTATATTTGCACAGATTGTATGCAAAGGACATTAAACACAATGGGACAGGGACAGTTTAGTTTTATTGATGCAAGAAATATGGATCTTGACAACCTTGACATTCAAAAGATTATGAATGATATGCAGATGAGACAACCACAGCAGGAAGTCAAAAAAAAGAAAAAGGAAAAAGAAGAAATGCCAAAGCTTGAGCTGAAGGATCTTCCGGCTCCGCATAAAATCAAGGCGATGTTGGATGAATATGTGATAGGGCAGGACTATGCCAAAAAGGTGATGTCTGTTGCCGTTTATAATCATTATAAAAGAGTCGTCACAAATACAATGGATGAAATTGAAATTGATAAATCCAACATGCTGATGATTGGTCCGACCGGAAGTGGAAAAACATATCTTGTGAAGACTTTGGCAAGATTATTAAAGGTGCCATTGGCGATTACAGATGCGACATCTCTTACGGAAGCCGGATACATTGGAGACGATGTGGAGAGCGTTCTGTCCAAGCTTTTGCAGGCGGCGGATAATGATGTGGATCAGGCGGAACACGGAATTATTTTCATTGATGAGATTGATAAGATTGCAAAGAAGCAAAATACAAACAGCCGGGATGTCAGTGGAGAATCTGTACAGCAGGGGCTGCTGAAATTGCTGGAGGGAGCCGAGGTGGAAGTTCCTGTGGGCGCAACCAGTAAAAACGCCATGGTACCCCTTACCACAATGAATACAAAAAATATTCTTTTTATCTGCGGCGGAGCGTTTCCGAATCTGGAAGGGATTATCAAAAAACGCATGATGAAAAAGACTTCCATTGGGTTTGGGGCAGACTTAAAAGATCGATTTGATAAGGAAGAGAATCTCTTATCCAATGTAACAAATGAAGATTTGAGGGAGTATGGAATGATTCCGGAATTTATCGGACGTCTGCCGATGATTTTTACCTTAGAAGGACTGTCAAAAGAGATGTTAGTGCAGATTTTAAAGGAACCGAAAAATGCGATTTTAAAGCAGTATCAGAAGCTTTTGGAATTGGATGAAGTAAAACTGGAATTTGATGAGGGGGCGTTGGAGGCAATTGCTGAAAAAGCCTTGGAAAAGAAAACCGGTGCAAGAGCGCTTCGTGCAATTATTGAAAAATTTATGCTGGATATTATGTATGAGATTCCAAAGGACGATACCATCGGAAGTGTGACCATTACCAAAGATTATATTGAAGGACATGGAAGCCCTCAGATTCATCTTCGGGATCAATAACAAAAAAGTACCGAAACATGATACAGATTGTAATGTTTCGGTACTTTTTTGCTGTACAGACGGTACTCGGTTATGATTTATTTGTCATATCCTTTGAGCTGTTGGATGGATGGTCCCAGAGTCAGCCCGACCCCCTGTGAACTTTTCGGCCCCGCAGGATAACCGATTCCGCTGTAATAGACATAGTAAGTATGATCTTCTATGAAAAAGCTGCTGCGGTAAATTCCGCGATTATCCCATGCGTTTTTTGTGCGGGATGGCTTTAGGACTGTAATACATTCGGAATAGTTTTCATTATCTTTTGATGAGGTATAATAAAGGTTCATATCCCGGTGTCGATGACCGTGGTAAAAAGCGACCACAAGGATTTCATATCCCTTTTTTGTATGAATCACATCCAGATGCCAGCTGCGCAATTTGTCTGACGGATATTTAAGATAAATCTCTTTTGGTGCGCTCCAGTGAAATCCGTCGGTACTTTCGCGGTAAAGAATTGGATATTCCCCGAAATAATTGACGGTCCACATTTTGTATTTCCCATCTTCATATAGAATGGAGGGACTCAGGATTCCGTCAATGCGCGCGTCAGATTCCAAGACAAGCTGGCGGTCGCTCCAGTGCACCCCGTCTGTGGTCGTGCGCTTAAAAATACGGTCAATGCGCTTTATATTATCGACCTGACGCCAGTAACATTCCAGGACATCTAAATCTTTTCGGTAGACCAGATGGGTATCGGAATTATACTGCTTGTCCGGGTACTCAAATGGAACGATAGGATCCAGAGGCTGATCTGTTTTTGAGACCGGTTTCCATGTGATCTTGTCGTTGGATACCTGAATATGAGGGTTTTCTCTTTTCTGGTCTGCACCCGGGTAGGGCGTATATGCCATCCAGTAACGGTATCCGTTCCATGGCTTGGGAAAATGCAGGACTTTGGGGTGAAATGCCTGAGTGTCGCCATAGGAACTGACAATTTGAAGTTTTGATTTGGATAATTTGTCTTCCCAGCTGCGGTCGTTTTTTTTGAATTCCCAGTGAAGTTCCTTCGGTGTTTCCTTGATTTGTTTTTTCATGCATGCCGAGCCTGAAAAAGCAGCTGCAGTAAGCAAAACGGCTGCAAGAATTCTTTTGTGTTTCATGAAAATCTCCTCCTTATTGTATGTACGCCTGTGATCTGCGCAGGTACCTTATTATACCATAAGATGCTTCTGGATTTGTGCAGATAGCCATATCTTAAGAAATATAAAAGAAAGTTTTTGTGAAAGTCTTAAAAATAATGCTATAATATTACAATACAGTGAACAAATTTTGAACAGGGAGGGTTTTACCAGATGGATCAGATGAAATATCTAAGGGAACTTGCGGTGAGATATCCGAATGTAGCTTCTGCTTCAACGGAAATCATTAATCTTCAGGCAATTTTGCACCTGCCGAAGGGGACGGAGCACTATATTTCAGACGTTCACGGAGAATATGAAAAATTCAGTCATATTATCAGAAATGGCTCCGGGGCAATCCGAAGCAAGATTGAGGACGAGTTTGGAAACCGGCTGACAAAAGAACAAAAGAAAAATCTTGCATCTGTGATATACTATCCAGAGCAGAAAATGGATTTAATGGAAGAGAAACTGCCGAGAAATGTTTTGCTGACCTGGCAGCATGATACAATGATTCGTCTGGTTCATGTGGCAAGAGCCGTGGGAAGCAAATATACCAGATCAAAGGTTCGCAAAGCGATGCCGCCGGAATTTGCATATGTTATGGAGGAGCTGATGGTAGAGCATCGGACTGCCGATAAAAAAAAGTATGTGGAACAGATTTTGGAGACAATTATTACAACCGGAAGAGTACGCCAATTTATTGCGGCAATGGCACATTTGATTCAGGATTTGTCGGTAGATTATCTGCATGTAATCGGAGATATTTATGACAGAGGTCCGGGACCGCATCGAATTATGGATTGTATTATGCGGTCTGCCAATGTGGACATCCAATGGGGAAATCATGATATTTTGTGGATGGGTGCGGCATCCGGGCATCGGGCATGCATTTGCAATGTGGTGCGTATTTGCGCCAGATATAATAATATGGATGTCCTGGAAAACGGATATGGAATTAATTTGATTCCGCTGGCAAGATTCGCTCTGGAGTGTTATAAAGACGATGAATGCAGTCTTTTTCATATGTCCGGAGAGGTGGATGACCGCAATATGAGAGAAGAGGAATTAAATAAAAAAATGCATAAAGCCATTGCGGTGATACAATTTAAGCTGGAGGGACAGTTGATTATGCGCAGACCTGATTTTAAAATGGATCAAAGGTTGCTTTTGGATAAAATTAATTATGAAAAAGGAACCATTGTAATCGACGGACAAGAATATGAACTGAAAGATACCAATTTCCCGACCATTGATCCGAAAGATCCTTATCAGCTGACGAAAGAAGAAGAATACGTAATGGAACATCTGGTGACGGCTTTTAAATATTGTGCATATTTGCAGGAGCATGTAAGATTTTTATTTGCAAAAGGAAGTCTTTATAAGGTTTTTAATGATATGCTGTTATATCATGGGTGTGTGCCGTTAAATGAAGATGGGAGCTTTCGGGAAGTTGAAATTCAGGGGCAAAAATATTCAGGGAAAACACTATATGATGTTTTAGAACATCTTGCGCGGCAGGGATATTATGAGGAAAAGGACCGAGAAGCCCGCCGGTACGGACAGGATATTATGTGGTTTATATGGTCCAATGAAAACTCACCGGTGTACGGAAAAGCAAAAATGGCAACGTTTGAGAGATACTTTTTGGAAGATGCAGATATTAAGAAAGAGAAAAAGGATTATTATTATCAATGGTATGAAAATGAAAAAGTGATCAATCAGATTTTAGAGGAATTTGGCTTGGACCCCAATACAGGAAAGATTGTCAATGGGCATATGCCGGTTGCAGTGAAAAAGGGAGAAAGCCCGATAAAGTGCGGCGGCAAATTATTTGTTATTGACGGAGGATTTTCCAAGGCATATCAAAAGACAACAGGGATTGCGGGGTACACACTGGTTTCAAATTCCTATGGATTGAAACTGGCTGCCCATGAACCCTTTGTATCCAGAGACACGGCAATTCGAGAGGAGACAGATATCCATTCAGATACAATTGTGATCAATAAAGTGACGCGCAGGAAACGTGTGGAGGATACCGATAACGGGAAAGAGTTAAAAGAAAAAATTTCTGATTTAGAACAGCTTCTTTGGGCATATCAAAAAGGGTTGTTGACGGAGCGGATCTAGCAGACATAAAAATTTCAGGACGGGCATATATTGTAAAAAAATCTGAGGTTTGTCAATGGATTGTAAGAATGCTGCCCGGGGAGATGAGTTTTTTGAGTTTATTGCGGATTACAGCGGTCTGATTGAGTATGTAAAAGAAGAATTTCGGACGGAATGTGTTATGCCGATCAACTCAAGATTTGCGATTGCCTACGTGCCGAAAAACGGTCAGGAACAGTTTCGGAGCGAGCGATACCAGTATAATTCTATCCCCAGATGCTTTGGGCTGATGGATGAATCTGTTATGGAAGATATCGGAGTGGCACAAGTGAGAAGAGCGAATTTAGATTTGTACGGAAATGGAGTTCTGGTTGGAATTGCCGATACGGGAATTGATTATCAGCATCCTGCGTTTCTTTATGCAGACGGCTCTACAAAAATTTATTCCATTTGGGATCAGACGGCAGAAACCGGTCAGGAAAATGCACCTTTTGATTACGGTACAGAATACACAAAAGAAGAGATTGAGGAGGCGTTAAATTCTCCCAGTCCTCTGGAGAAAGTACCTACAACAGATCGCTCCGGGCATGGAACTTTTTTATCGGGAATGATTGCGGGGAATGAGGATTTGAGTGCAGGTTTTTCGGGAATTGCACCCGGTGCAGAGCTTATTGTGGTGAAACTTCGGGAGGCAAAGGCATATCTGAAAGAATATTACTGTATGGCTCCGGAGAGTGAGGCATACGCAGAGACTGATCTGCTCCTTGCAATTCGCTATATTACGCAGACAGCCGAACGACTCCAGAAACCGTTGGTTCTATTCTTTGGAGTGGGAACCAGTCAGGGATCGCATCTTGGAACCGGACCGCTGGAGCAGTATCTTTCTATGATTGCGCCTTTGAAGGGGGCAGCCGTTGTGACGAGCGGGGGAAACGAGGGGCAGGCAAGACATCACTATGCCGGAGAAATTTCCGATGGAACAGCAAAAGCGGAAGTAAAAGTCGGAGGATCGGAGTATGGATTTACACTGGAACTTTGGGGACTTCCGCCAAATCGGTATTATGTGGATATTGAGTCGCCTTCCGGGCAGAAAACCGGGCGGATTGCAGGAGGAATCCGAGGACAAAGAGAAGTTTCGTTTCTTCTGGAACAAACAAACCTTGTCGTTGATTATTTTACTGTGGATACTTCAGCAGGGGCGCCGGTTGTCGTGATGCGGTTTCGCCACCCGGCAGAGGGAATCTGGAATATTTATATTAGCGATGATGGTATGGGGAACCGCCAATTTGATTTGTGGCTTCCGATTACGAATTTTTTATCAGAAGATACTTTTTTTCTGGAATCGACTCCTTATAATACGCTGACTTCACCGGGCAATACGGATCTGCTGATGTGTGCGGCAAATTATAATTCCAATAATAACAGTATTTTTATTGACAGCAGCCGTGGGTATCCAAGAAATACCATAAAGCCTGATTTTGCTGCTCCGGGAGTCGAGGTGCTGGGACCGCTTCCGAAAAATCGTTATGGGAGAAAAACAGGAACCAGTGTTTCCGGAGCGATTGCTGCGGGAATGTCAGCGTTGATGCTGGAATGGGGAAGTGTAAAAGGAAATGATCCGGAAATTAATACGACAAGAATTAAGAATTATTTTATTCGAGGAGCAAGAAGAGAACCGGATCGCGTGTATCCTAATCGAGAGTGGGGATATGGAGCTTTGGATCTTTACGAGACGTTTCTAAAAATCAGATAGCAATCCGTTTTAAAACAGGAACGATAAGGCAAATACTTCTCGTTCCTGTCTTTTTGTGATAGCGATGAGTCAAAGTCCGGGCTTGCCCGAGACCCTGACGGCCGCTTACAATCCCGGAATTTGCCTTTTGGCACTTCCGATGATCTGTTAAAATATTTTAGAGATGTGCGTCTGCAAAGAGACGTTTTTTACTTTGTCTGTTCCAGGCTTTTTTTCAAATGGCGAAGATTCATTGTGACAAGAAAAATGGCGCTTGCCATCAGTCCCCATATATAACCGATCATTCCTTTTGTCGGAATGAAAAACAGGATAAACAAAATTTGTATCGTGAGTGAGATACTATTGTGAAGCAGAGTGGTTTTTGTTTTTCCTAATCCGTTTAAAATGCTGGAGAGCGTTCCGGAGAGATATAAAAACGGGCATAGGAAGGACAGGGAGCGCAGATAATTTCCACAAAGGACACTATGAAAAACCGTTGTCCCGATCCACGGACCAAACGTAAAGAAACAAAAGAACCCTGCAATGCCGAGAAATACACAAAAAAGAATCGGATATTTTGAAGAACGGTGCAGTGCGTGCAAATTTCCGGATGCCTTTGCAGCAGAAACCTTTGGGAGAAGCATCACAGACAAGGAGCCGGTAATGGTGGACGGAAATAGAAGAAAGGGCAGTGCCATTCCTGTCATTATGCCGTAAATTTCAATGGACTGATGCTGATTTCCGTAAAAGCGGGTTAGCATCATGGGAATGAGAATGTTCTCAAGGCTCTGAAGCAGCGTGACAGAGAGTGTATTTAAAGTCAGCGGGATGCCCAGAGATAAAAGTTCTTTCAGCAGAGAATGGGCAGCGGCGGCAGATGTTTGTGTTTGTGTGTGATGATAAAAGTAGAAAAACAAAGTAAAGAAAAATGAGATGATTTCGCCGATAACCATTCCCAGAACCGCAATCATAGCTGCGGAGGGCAGATTTTGAAAAAAGGTAACGGAAATCAAAAAAATACTGAGAACTCTCGAAATTTGTTCAACGCAAAGAGAGACGGCAGGAAGTCCCGAATTGCCCATTCCAAGGGAATAACTGTGAATACAGGCTTTGATTCCTACAAACGGAAGAGCGCAGACGGCAATTTTAAGGCATGGAATGCAGTCGGAGTCCTTTAAGAATGTCAGACAAATGTAATCGGCAAAGAAAAAAACAGCCATGGAAAAACAAAGAGATAGAATGAGGGTAAAGCAAATTCCGATTTTTAAAATTTTTCTTGCATCTGCCTCAGCTCCCTGTGCCTTTTTGGAAGCAATAATATTAGAAAGGGCAGACTGAAATCCCTGAAAGCAGAAGGAAAAGCCCAGAAGATAAATTGGGAAAATTAACTGATAAACTCCCATTTGATGTGCACCAATGAGACCTGCCAAAAATATTCTATTATAGAAGCCGATCAGACGGGAAAATAGATTTGCAGCGGTTAATATTAAAGTTCCCTGAATAAAGGGGCTTGCCTTTTTCATAAACAATACCTGTTGTGCTTTTTTTTATTGTATGAAAATAAAAAATGAGATATTACAAATTTAGTTGACAGAAAAAAGGGGGAGTGTTAAGATAAGAACATAAATCCGAGCTTAATAGTCGGAATTGAGGTGATAGAATGAAGTTATCGACAAAAGGACGTTACGGACTGAGGGCTTTGGTGGATCTGGCTGTTTACAGTGAAGACAAACCGGTGTCCATCAGTTCCATTGCAAAACGTCAGAAAATCTCGATCAGATATTTAGAGCAGCTTTTACCGAAATTGAAGAAGGCAGGTATGATTCAAAGTGTTCGGGGAGCTCAGGGAGGATATCTTCTGGCAGCAGATCCGGAAACCATTTCCGTTGGAGACATTTTAAGAGCGCTGGAAGGCGATTTGACGCCGGTAGACTGTGCAGCGTTTACAGGTGAGAATAAAACCTGCAGCGGGGAGAAATTTTGTGTAACAAAAACTGTCTGGAAGAAAATTGATGAGAGCATTCGCAATACTGTTGATTCCATTACCTTAAAAGAATTAATGGAAGAATCCAAAAAGATACATAATAAATATCATGAAGCAGAAAGGCAGGAATTATAATTATGGGAAAAGTAATTTACTTAGATCATGCGGCCACAACGGCGGCAAGACCGGAAGTTGTAGAAGCAATGCTTCCGTATTTTACAGAAAATTTCTGGAATCCATCCAGTGTGTATACGCCGGCTCTTGAAAACCGAAAAGCTGTAGACGAAGCCAGAGACGTCATTGCAAAATCTCTTGGAACCGAACGTCCTAATATTTATTTTACGGCAGGCGGATCAGAATCCGATAACTGGGCGTTAAAAGCTGCGGCTGAGGCTTATGAAAACAAGGGCCGACATATTATTACAAGTAAAATTGAACATCATGCGGTTCTTCATACTTGTGAGTATCTGGAAAAGAAAGGATTTGAGATTTCCTACATTGATGTCGATGAGAAAGGAATTTTAAATTTAGATCAGCTAAAAGCGGAAATTCGTCCAGATACAATTTTAATTTCTGTGATGTTTGCAAATAATGAAATCGGAACCATTCAACCGATTAAAGAAATCGGAGAGATTGCAAAAGAACATGATATCATTTTTCATACAGATGCAGTGCAGGCGTATGGTCAGCTTCCGATTGATGTCGATGAGTATCATATTGATATGCTCAGCGCCAGTGGGCATAAACTAAACGGACCAAAGGGAATCGGATTTTTATATATCCGCAAGGGGTTAAAGCTGCGTTCTTTTGTACATGGCGGGGCGCAGGAGCGAAAGCGTCGTGCAGGTACAGAAAATGTCACTGGAATTGTAGGCCTTGGAAAAGCGGTGGAAATTGCTCTTGATACAATGAAGGAGCGTACGGCAAAAGAAATTGAGGTTCGGGATTATGCCATTGAGAGGATTCTTGCAGAAGTTCCATATTGCCGATTAAACGGAGATGCCAGGAACAGACTTCCCAACAATATTAATATAAGCTTTCAGTTTATTGAGGGAGAATCCCTGCTGATTATGCTGGATATGGCGGGAATCTGTGCGTCCAGCGGATCTGCATGTACCTCTGGTTCTTTAGATCCGTCCCATGTTCTTCTTGCAATTGGGCTTCCTCATGAGATTGCCCACGGTTCACTGCGCATGACTCTGGGAGAAGAAACAACCAAGGAAGATATGGATTATGTGATAGAAAAAATAAAAGAAATTGTGGAGAAATTAAGAACAATGTCTCCTCTCTACGAAGATTTCGTAAAGAAGAGCCGAGGATAAGAACGAAGATTGATAGAATTAGGAGGAATTCACAATGTACAGTGAAAAAGTAATGGACCATTTTGAGCATCCGAGAAACGTAGGAGAGATTGAAAATGCCAGCGGTGTTGGAACCGTTGGAAATGCAAAGTGCGGAGATATTATGAGAATCTATCTGGACATCAGTGAGGATGGAGTTATCAATGATGTGAAATTTAAGACCTTCGGCTGCGGTGCAGCTGTAGCAACCAGCAGTATGGCAACAGAGCTGGTGAAAGGAAAAACGGTAAAAGAAGCTCTGGAGGTTACCAATAAAGCGGTGCTGGAGGCTTTAGACGGGCTTCCTCCGGTGAAAGTGCATTGTTCGCTTTTGGCAGAAGAGGCAATTCATGCGGCGCTGTGGGATTATGCTGAGAAAAAGGGAATTATAATCGAAGGGTTGGAAAAGCCTAAATCTGATATTGGCGAAGAGGAAGAAGAGGAAGAGTATTAGGAGGAGAATGTGAAAGAGAAAGTCGTGGTTGGTATGTCAGGGGGAGTGGATTCATCGGTTGCAGCCTACCTGCTGAAAGAGCAAGGTTATGATGTAATCGGTGTAACGATGCAGATCTGGCAGGAAGAAGAGAGGGAAGTGGAAGAAGAAAATGGAGGATGCTGCGGACTGTCAGCGGTGGAGGATGCCCGGCATGTGGCACAGACGTTAGGAATTCCTCATTATGTTATGAACTTCCGCAAAGAATTTAAAGAAAAAGTCATTGATTATTTTTGTGAGGAATATTTACATGCCAGAACCCCCAATCCATGCATTGCATGCAACCGATATATCAAATGGGAATCTCTTTTGAAACGATGCCTGGATATCGGAGCAGACTATATTGCCACGGGTCATTATTCACAAATTGAGCAACTGGAAACAGGGCGTTACGCGCTGAAAAAATCAAAAACCTTGAAAAAAGATCAGACGTATGCTCTCTATAATTTAACACAAAATCAATTATCCAGGACGCTGATGCCGGTTGGACAGTATTCCAAGGACGAAATCCGAAAAATTGCAGAGGATCTGGGACTTTTGGTAGCGAACAAACCGGACAGTCAGGATATTTGCTTCATTGATCATGATTATGGTCAGTTTATTGAGAAAATGACAGGAATGGAGATTCCTACAGGAAATTTTGTGGATCCTGAGGGAAAGATTTTGGGAAAACATAAGGGAATTATCTATTATACGGTCGGGCAGCGCAGAGGGCTTGGATTGTCTTTGAAGGCGCCGGGCTATGTCATAGGCGTCAACGAGTCTTCCAACGAGGTGGTTGTAGGCAGCAAAGAGCAGCTGTTGTCAAATGTCTTATACGGAAATCAGGTGAATTGTATGTCTGTGCCGGAATTTCATGAGGGAATGAGACTTCGGGCAAAGATTCGTTACAATAGCCCGGAAGTTTTGTGCAGAGTATACAAGGCGGGGGAAGATCAGATCAAGGTTGTATTTGAAGAGCCTCAGAGAGCAATTACACCGGGACAGGCTGTTGTATTTTATGACGGTGATTTTGTAGCAGGCGGAGCAACGATTCTGAAATCAGGAAATGAATAGGGGAAAGCAGCCTCGATGTACAAAAAAAGAAAACCAGATTCTTTATTTCGATCTTTTCGGGAAGAAAGAGATATGTTACAATAAATTCTGTTTGCTGCAGACAGTGTAATCGAAAAAATAGGAGAAGAGGTACTATGCTGAATTTTATACGAGGTTTTTGTATGGCATTGGCGGATAGTGTTCCGGGTGTTTCAGGGGGAACAATTGCATTTTTGCTGGGATTTTATGATAGGTTTATTACATCTCTGGATCATTTGATGTCAGGAACAAAAGACCAGCGAATTGAAGCAATTAAATTTTTACTGCGTATCGGTGTTGGTTGGATTGTTGGAATGGGAGCAGCAGTTTCTGTTCTTGCCAGTATTTTTGATCAGAGGATTTATGAAATCAGTTCCCTGTTTCTGGGACTTATTATTTTTGCGATTCCGATGATCTGGAAGGAAGAAAAAGATGCTTTGAAGGGGAATTATCAGAATATTCCGTGGGCAGTTCTTGGAGTTGTTTTAGTTGCCGCAATTACTTTCTTTAATCCGGTTTCCGGAAAGGGAGTGAACATCAGCGTAGAGCATTTAAATCTAACTCTGGTTCTGTATATTTTTGTGGTTGCTATGATTGCGATTTCCGCGATGGTTCTTCCTGGAATTTCAGGATCTACGATGCTTTTGATTTTTGGACTCTATGTACCGATTATCTCAGCATTAAAAGAAGTCATCCATCTTAATTTTTCTTATCTTCCGGTTGTGGTGATTTTTGGATTGGGCGTGCTCGCTGGGATTGCAGTTGTCATTAAGACCATTCGGAGGGCTTTGGAGCAGCATCGTTCTCGGATGATTTATTTTATCATCGGGATGATGATCGGGTCCTTGTATGCTATTATCATGGGACCGACAACTTTAGAACATGCCAAGGCGGCGATGAGTGTTCAGACGTTCCATCCGATTTTTTTCCTGATAGGAATTGTCATTTTATTTGGTTTGGAAAAAGTCAAATCCATCTCTGAAAAATAAAAATTGCAGAAGCAAGAACCTGTTAGATTTTTTGAGTCTTCCAGGTTCTTTTTCACATTTCTTACATATTCCTGTGATAAAATAGAAAAAACAGGAGGAATTCGCACGATGAGTGATTTGAAAATATTAGTTGTAGATGACGAGAGCAGAATGAGAAAGCTGGTAAAAGACTTTTTAGTGAGATCAGGATATCAGGTGTTGGAAGCTGCGGACGGAGAGGAGGCAGTGGATGTTTTCTTTTCGACGAAGGGAATTGATTTGCTGATTCTGGATGTGATGATGCCGAAGATGGATGGATGGGAAGTGGTCAAGGAGATTCGCAAAATTTCTTCCGTACCGATCATTATGTTGACGGCAAAAGATCAGGAACAGGACGAACTTCTGGGATTTGAACTGGGCGTAGACGAATATGTCTCAAAGCCGTTCAGCCCTAAAATTCTTGTGGCAAGAGTGGAGGCGATTCTTCGCAGAACCGTACAAAGTGAAGGTGAGTCCATGGAGGCTGGAGGAATCCTGATGGACGTAGGAGGTCATCACGTTTCGATTGGCGGCAAAAGTATTAATTTAAGCTACAAAGAATTTGAACTGCTGCAATATTTTATGTCCAATCAGGGGAAGGCACTGACCAGAGAGAGCATTTTGAATCAAGTATGGAATTATGATTATTTTGGAGATGCAAGAACCATTGACACTCATGTAAAGAAGCTGAGAAGTAAACTGGGAGAGAAAGGGTCCTATATTCATACGATTTGGGGTATGGGGTATAAATTTGAGGTTGACGGGAATTGAAAAAGAAATTTTTGAAAAATCAATCTATCAAAACAAAGATGACACTGATGCTGATTGTCATTATGACGTCTGTGATCCTTCTTTCTGTGCTGATTAATTTTACGATGCTGAAATCTTATTATATTATGAAAGAGAAGAAAAGTATTCGGGAGTCTTACCAAAAAATACAATGCATTTTTGAAAAGGATACGGTGCGCAAGTCGGATATTGACATGGTGGCGAAAAACTTCGATTACAGAATTTTAATCAATGATCCTTCCGGGCAGATTGTATATAGTTCCGAGGGAGAAAAGAGCATGATGTATCGGAGTCTTTGGAATATTCTCAAGGATAATATTGATAAGATCAGCAATCAGATCAATGCCCGGGGATATGCGGTGATGATTAACACCAATAAAAATATGGGAACCAGCATTAATCTGATGGGGTATCTGGATGGACAGTATACGGTAATTATCAGCACTCCGATGGAGAGTATTCAGACCAGTGCAAAGCTATCGGGACAATTTACATTATATGTGGGGCTGATTTTAATTGCAGGCGGGGCTGTGGCAATGTATCTGTACAGCAAGCGTTTTACAAAACCGATTGAAGAGATGGCGAAAGCGGCAAAACAGATGTCCAATTTAGATTTTGATGTGAAGGTGAATGATATCAGCAGAGATGAGCTGGGCAGACTTGGGAACAGCATCAACGAATTATCTTCCAGACTGGAACAGACCATATCGGAATTAAAAACGGCAAATAATGAACTGCAAAAGGATATTGAACAAAAAGTTCAGATTGATGAAATGCGAAAAGAATTTTTATCTCATGTATCGCATGAATTGAAAACGCCGATTGCTCTGATTCAGGGATATTCGGAGGGATTGCGGGATAATATTTTTGATGATGATGAAAGCAAAGAGTTTTATTGTGATGTCATTACAGATGAAGCGAAAAAGATGAACCGGATGGTGCAGAAACTCTTAACGTTAAATCAGATTGAGTTCGGCAGCAATCAGGTGGAGATGGAACGATTTGATATTACGGAACTGATTCAGAACATGGTGGATGCCAATAAAATCTTGTTGGAAAAAGAAGGCGTGGAAATTTTGTTTGAGGAACCTTCTGTTCATGTTTGGGCGGACGAATTTATGATCGAAGAAGTTGTCAGCAATTATTTGAGCAATGCGCGCAATCATGTCAGTGAGAATGGCAGAATTGAAGTCCGCTACTGCCAGCATGGAGGAAATCTGCGGGTCAAAGTGTTTAATACAGGAAAACATATTCCGCAGGAGGATATTGATAAATTGTGGGTGAAGTTTTATAAGGTTGATAAGGCAAGAACGAGAGAGTATGGCGGAAGCGGCATCGGTTTATCCATTGTAGAAGCGACGATGAGAGCCCATGGCAGAGACTATGGCGTGGCAAATGTAGACCATGGAGTGGAGTTTTATTTCGAGGTAGAAATGGCATAGGAAAAGGATGAAAAAATGATAAAAGATTTTAAGACACAGATAAAAGAAGCAGATTTGGTATTGGTAGGAATCGGGAGGGAGCTTTGTGCCGACAGACTGATTGATTTTGGAAAGGAGATAAAGAATCCGGGATATCAGGCGCTGATTGGAAAAGAAGATGCAGATTCTGTCTGGATGCGTACGGTGTATGAAAGGGAATTTTTGTATTCTATGGGAGAGGCAGATCAGTTCAGAGAACTGGAGCAGGTGTTGGATGGAACAGAATATTTTATTGTGACCAGTAATGATGATGGACTGCTCTATCATACGAAGTTGAAAAAAGATCATATAACAGCGCCCTGCGGGAACGGAGATTTTTTTCAATGCAGTCAGCCGTGTGAGGAACAGCTGTATCCGGCTCATCTGGGATTAAACGATTTGATTTCTCACTATGAGGAATGCGGGGAGATTGAACACCTGGAGTGTCCCAAATGTGGAGAGCGACTGATTTTCAATGTCCGTACAGAAGAAACAAAATCAGTTTATCTGGAGGGCGCCTATCTAAATTCCTGGGCGAATTATACAAAATGGCTGCAAAATACTTTAAATAAAAAGCTTTTTATATTAGAATTAGGAGAAGGGTTTGAAACACCAAGCCTGTTTCGGTGGCCATTTGAGAAAATGGCATTCTACAATGAGAAAGCATCCTTTGTGAGAGTACATCACTCTCTTTATCAAATTGGGAAGGAGCTGAAGAAGAAGGGAATTGCCATTCCGATGGACAGTCGTGAATTTTTGGGCATACATTAGGAAGAGAGGAGACGTTTCATTGATAGCAATTATTGATTATGATGCGGGAAATATAAAAAGTGTGGAAAAAGCGCTCCATTTTTTAGGAGAGGAAACAAGAGTCACAAGAGATCGTGACGAAATCCTTGGAAGTGATAAGGTGATTCTTCCGGGAGTCGGGGCTTTTGGAGATGCTATGGAAAAGATCCGAAGCTTCGGACTGGAGGATACGATTTACACAGTGGCAGAGAAAGAGATTCCGTTTCTGGGAATTTGCCTGGGGCTTCAATTGATGTTTGAAGAAAGCGATGAGGCGCCGGGAGTTTCCGGTCTGGGGCTTTTAAAAGGGAAGATTCTGCGAATTCCAAAGACCGGAGATCTGAAAATTCCTCATATGGGCTGGAATAGTCTTAAGACAAAGAAAGATTCTCGGCTGTTTCAGGGAATGACAGAGCATCCATACGTTTATTTTGTACATTCCTATTATTTGAAGGCAGAAGATCCGGGGATTGTTGCGGCGACCACCCAGTATGGAGTAGATATTGATGCATCGGTGGAGAAGGGAAATATATTTGCCTGTCAATTCCATCCGGAAAAGAGCGGTACCGTCGGACTGCAAATACTTCAAAATTTTATTTCATTATAGGGAGGGATGGACATGCATACAAAGAGAATTATTCCATGTCTGGATGTAAAAGGCGGACGAGTTGTAAAGGGCGTAAATTTTGTAAATTTGATAGATGCCGGAGATCCGGTTGCCGTTGGTGCAGCCTATGATCAGGCAGGCGCGGATGAATTGGTATTTCTGGATATTACAGCGTCATCCGATGCAAGAAACATTATGATTGATATGGTAAGAAAGGTTGCGGAGACTGTATTCATTCCTTTTACGGTAGGCGGCGGAATCCGTACAGTGGAGGACTTCAAAGCAATTCTAAGGGAAGGCGCGGATAAGATTTCGATTAATTCTTCTGCAATCAATACGCCGAATCTTATTAATGAGGCTGCAGATAAATTTGGAAGTCAATGTGTGGTTGTGGCAATTGACGCTAAGAAAAGAACCGACGCAGCCGGCTGGAATGTATATAAAAACGGAGGAAGAATTGATGTCGGTCTGGATGCCGTGGAATGGGCAATGGAGGCAGAGCGCCGTGGCGCCGGAGAAATTTTACTGACAAGCATGGATTGTGATGGGACAAAAACAGGATATGATAATGAGCTGACGCGGATCATAGCGGAAAATGTAGATATCCCGGTCATTGCATCGGGAGGAGCAGGGACAAAGGAACATTTCTATGATACCCTGACGGAAGGAAAAGCAGATGCGGCATTGGCAGCCTCTTTGTTTCACTTTAATGAATTAAAAATCTCTGATCTGAAAGATTATCTGGCAAAGCGGGGACTCAGTGTTCGACGATAATAGGAGGAAGTGTGTTTCGATGCAGCTGACGAAGGAGGACAAAGAAATGAATGCAAAAGCAAAAAAAGCAGAAGAAAATCATAAAAAAGGCTATAATTGTGCACAGGCAGTGGCATGTGCATTTTGTCAGGAAGCGGGCATTGATGAGGAGACGATGTTTAAGCTGACAGAAGGTCACGGACTTGGAATGGGAGGAATGGAAGGGACCTGTGGGGCAATCACAGGCGCTGTGGCTGTTTTGGGAGCCAAAAACAGCAGCGGAAATTTACAGAAGCCCAACTCAAAGGCAAATACATATCAGCAATCAAGAGAGCTGGTTCAACGTTTTAAGGAAAAAAATCAAGCGACGGTTTGTAAAGATCTAAAGGGCGTTGAAACAGGAAATATGTTAAGAGCCTGTTCGGATTGCGTAAAGGATGCTGCAATGCTGCTGGATGATATTTTGAATCGAGCAGAAAAATAAAACATGGCGTTTACGGAAGCAAAAAAGGCGCCGGGTGAAGATGTGAAAAGCAGATCAAGTTCCGCATGATTGCGGAATTTGATCTGCTTTGCTGTGTTTTGCGATAGGAAAGCTCTTAAGAATTTAAGTTTTTCTCTGCTGCGGAGAGCATTAGTTTGATTCGGTTGATCTGGTTAACTTCGCTGGCACCCGGATCATAGTCGATGGCAACGATGTTTGCCTCCGGGAAGGATTGACGAAGTTCTTTGATGACGCCTTTTCCGACCACATGATTCGGCAGGCAGGCAAAAGGTTGAGTACAAACGATATTCGGAGCTCCGCTGTGAATCAGTTCAATCATTTCACCGGTCAGGAACCATCCTTCACCGGTTTGGTTTCCGATGGAAACAAATGGTTTGGCGTAAGCTGCCAGATCTTTAATGTATGCAGGCGGCTCGAAGCGCCGGCTTTTGGCAAGCTCTTTTCGCAATGTCTGGCGATAACGCTCTACAATCCAAATTGCGGAATTGCTGATCATCGCAGATTTTTTGGATTTCCCAAGATAACGATACTTAAAGTTGCTGTTGTAGAAACTATACATAAAGAAATCTAACAAATCCGGTACAACAGCTTCAGCGCCTTCACGTTCCAACAATTCCACCAGATGATTGTTGGCATCGGGAAGGAATTTGACAAGAATTTCTCCAACAATTCCAACACGAGGTTTTTTAATATTTTTTAACGGAATCCGGTCAAAGTCCCGAATAATTCCCCGAATGTTTTTCTGGAAGGTAAAGAAATTACCGTTGGCAACGTCACGACGGCACTTGGCAGCCCATTGCCGATGAAGTTTATTAACGGAGCCCGGTTTTGCCTCGTAAGGTCTGGTTTTGTAGACAACTCTCATAAAAACATCTCCGTATATTACGGCTTGAACTGCACGGTTGAGCAGTCCAGGGGTAAAGGAAAATCCGCTGTTTTTTTCGATTCCCTGTGCGCTGAGTCCTACCACAGGAATATGTCCGTAACCTGCTTTTTCCAGAGCACGGCGGATAAAGCTGATATAGTTGGTTGCCCGGCATCCGCCGCCGGTCTGAGAGATAACCAGGGCAATTTTGTCAGTATCATACTTCCCGGATAATAAAGCGTTCATAAGCTGTCCGATGACAATCAAAGACGGATAACAAGCATCGTTGTTTACATATTTTAAACCGGTGTTTACATCATTCATGCCGCCCTGTTTTAGAACTTTTACGTTATATCCGCATGCCTTTAAAGCCGGCTCTAAGAATTCAAAATGAATCGGAGACATTTGCGGTACAAGAAGAGTATAATCTTTTCGCATCTCTTTGGTAAATTCCACACGTTTGATTGCAGCAGATACCGGTTTTGGCTCAATGCGGTGTTTTTTGCGGACACGAACCGCACTGATAAGAGAGCGGATTCGGATTCTGGCAGCACCTAAATTGTTAACCTCATCAATTTTTAAGACCGTATAAATACGACCGGATTTTGTTAGAATATCCTTAACAGTGTCTGTTGTAACTGCATCCAGACCGCAGCCGAAGGAGTTCAGCTGAATAACCTCCAGTTGTTTATTTGATTTTGCATAGTTTGCGGCGGCATATAATCTGGAATGATACATCCATTGATCCTGTACATTTAACGGACGTTCTACTTTTGATAAATGGGAAATGGAGTCTTCTGTTAAAACGGCAATGCCATAGGAATTAATTAATTCTGGAATGCCATGATGGATTTCGGGATCAATGTGGTAAGGGCGTCCGCATAAAACAATACCAGTTCTGCCGGTTTCGGCAAGATATGCCAAAACCTCCTCCCCCTTGTTTTGAATATCCGTGCGAACTTGATCCAGTTCCTCGTAAGCTAAAGTAACTGCGCGCTCAACTTCTTCCAAAGAAAGAGAATAAGATTCTTTCAATTCTTCAAATAAACGTGATTTTAAGGCTTCTTCATTATCCAATGCGAGGAATGGATTCATAAAATGAATGTTTTCAGTGGAAAGTTCTTCCATATTATTTTTGATATTCTCCGCATAGGAGGTGACGATTGGGCAATTATAGTGATTATTCGCGCCCTCTGTTTCGTTTCGTTCATATGGGATGCACGGATAAAAAATATCTTTGATCCCCTGCTGAATCAGCCACATAACATGTCCGTGCGCAAGCTTTGCCGGATAGCACTCGGATTCGCTTGGAATAGATTCGATTCCGAGTTCATAGATCTTGCGGGAAGATTCCGGTGAAACGATTACCCGAAATCCCAGTTCTGTAAAAAAGGTATGCCAGAACGGGTAATTTTCGTAAATATTCAGCACTCTCGGAATTCCGATGACACCGCGGGAAGCTTCCTTTTCGGGAAGCGGCTCATAATCAAAAGTGCGGTGAAGCTTATAATCATATAAATTTGGAATATTTTCTTCGTTGGGTTCTTTTCCAATTCCACGTTCGCAGCGATTTCCGGTAATATAGCGGCGTCCATTGGAAAATTTGTTGATTGTCAGAAGACAATGGTTGGTACATCCTTTGCATCGTGTCATGGAAGTATCTACGCTCATGGCAAAAATTTCTTCCAGAGGAAGCATCGAAGTTTCCATCCCCTTTTCATAGCGTTCTCTGGCAATCAGCGCTGAACCAAATGCTCCCATAATCCCGGCAATATCGGGACGGACTGCATGACATCCGGAGATGCGCTCAAAGCTGCGAAGGACCGCATCGTTATAAAAGGTACCGCCCTGTACGACAATGTGCTTTCCAAGGTCAGATGCATCGGTAAGTTTAATGACTTTATATAAAGCATTTTTGATGACAGAGTAAGCAAGGCCGGCGGAAATATCACCGACACCTGCGCCCTCTTTTTGTGCCTGCTTTACCTTGGAGTTCATAAAGACTGTACAGCGGGAACCAAGATCAATTGGATGTTTTGCTGTCAGGGCAACTTTTGCAAACTCCTCCACAGAGTGATTCAAAGATTTGGCAAAGGTTTCAATAAAGGAACCGCAGCCGGAAGAGCATGCTTCGTTTAGCTGCACATCATCTACGACGCCATTTTTAATGCGAATGCACTTCATATCCTGTCCGCCGATATCCAAAATACAGTCCACCTCCGGATCAAAAAAGGCTGCCGCATAATAATGTGCAATGGTCTCCACCTCGCCAAAATCCAGATTGAGGGCGGCTTTGATCAAATGTTCCCCATATCCGGTGGAACAAGAAGATACGATGTGGGCAGTGCCCGGCATTTTGGCATCGATTTCGTGAAGCGCTTCAATTACCGCGTGAAGAGGACTTCCGTTATTGTTATTATAATAACTATAGAGAAGCTCTCCGCCTTCACCGGCTAAAGCAACTTTGGTTGTGGTGGAACCGGCGTCAATTCCCAGATAACAATTGCCCTGATATGTAGCTAAATCCCCCCGTTTGACCACGTGGCGGTTATGTTCTTTGACAAAATTTTTATATTCCTGCTCGCTGCCAAACAGAGGCTCCAGACGATCGACTTCCTGCTGAAGCTGAATTTTTTTCTCAAATTGATTTAAGAGGTGTTCAAAATCTGTTGAGATTTCCTCTCTGGCATTGAGAGCTGCTCCCACAGCCGCAAATAAATGGGAGTGGACAGGGGCTATAATTTCCTCATCTTTCAAATTCAGCGTGCGAATAAACGCATTTTTAAGCTCTGTCAGAAAGTGAAGGGGACCGCCCAGAAAGGCAACATTTCCGCGGATTGGCTTTCCGCATGCAAGACCGCTGATGGTCTGGTTGACTACAGCCTGAAAGATGGAAGCCGCAAGGTTTGGTTTGGTAGCTCCCTCATTAATCAATGGCTGAATGTCTGTTTTTGCAAATACGCCGCAGCGCGCGGCAATTGGGTAAATGGTGTCATAGCTTTTGGCGTATTCGTTTAAACCGGCGGCATCGGTCTGGAGAAGGGAGGCCATCTGGTCGATAAACGAACCAGTTCCTCCGGCACATACACCGTTCATTCTCTGATCGATTCCGTGGGTAAAGTAGATAATTTTTGCATCTTCACCGCCAAGTTCAATGGCGACATCTGTGTGGGGTGCGTAGTCCTGCAGGGCAGTGGATACGCAGACGACCTCCTGGCAAAACGGAATCTCTAAATAAGAGGAGATAGAAAGTCCGCCTGAGCCGGTAACGGTTGGAGCAAAAATGGTTTCTCCAATCTGATCCCTGGCTTTTTGTAATAAGGAAGCCAGAGTTTCCTGAATTTTTGCAAAATGTCTTTGATAGTCGGAGAAAAGTATATTATGTTGTTCGTCAATAACAGCAACTTTCACTGTTGTTGAACCGATATCAATTCCTAATCGTTTCATCTTCTCGTATACCTGCTTTCTTTCAAGGTTGCAAATTATCTATTATGGTATTTTACAAAAATACCGTAACATTATATTTATTATAAACATTCTGGACATAATTGCAAATGGAATCTTTTTATTTTAACGGAAAAATTACCTATAAAACATTTCAATGCAGGGTCTGTTTTTCGCATAAAACCGCAAATACATTATAATCCTTCTGCAAATGTGACATTATAATTAATAACTATTACTATTGTTGAAAGGGGAGCGGATATGAAAAAATTTGTATGTTCTGTATGCGGTTATGTTCATATGGGGAAGAAAGTCTGCGGTACTGTGAATTCACCAGTGTCCAAGAGGGTATAAAATTAAGAAAAACGGAAACAATAATGGAAACATTTGAATCTGCGGGCATAGTCTAATAAAAAAGCAGAGGAATGAACAATGGCGGAACGAAAATGTTTAGGAAGTGTCTATGTAGTAAAAGAAAAGGATACTCTATATCAGATTGCGAAGCAATATGGGATACGGGTAAAGGATATTATGCGACATAATCCTTTTGTAAATGTGTATAATCTTCAGCCGGGAGATGAATTGTGTATTCCTGGTTTTACTCCGGTGATCCAGGGAGCTTTTGTTCCATATGTGGTAAAAAAAGGAGATACCGTTCTTGGTATAGCAAAATCTAACAAAACAACGGTAGAAAATTTGGCAAAATCTAACAAAACAATTAGGGATTTGACCTTGCCGGTTGGTACAGTAGTGTTAATTGACAAAGCAAAATGAGTTCTTTATAATGAAGTAAGACCAAATGGATAAAAATTCAAAATAGCAAAAGTGATGAGACAGGGATGGCATAAAAGGCAGATTCCTGTTTTGACACAATATTATGGGACATGTTGTGCCATGGGAAAGGAGCGGACAATGATTAAATATTATCGCACGATGGACCATCAGATCCATGAAATCAGTGAACCGATGGAAGGTGCATGGATATCGTTGATTCACCCCACAGCAGCAGAACTTGCCCAAATTGCTATGGAATATAAGATTGACATAGATGATTTGAGAGCTCCTCTGGATGAAGAAGAACGCTCTCATATTGAGGTAGAGGAGGGATATACTTTAATTATTGTGGATGTCCCGACAACCGAGGAACGCAAGGAAAAAGAATATTTTGTCACAATTCCGTGCGGTATTATTTTGACAGAGAAGGTGATTATTACCGTCTGCCTGATGGATACGGCGGTATTAACAGATTTTCGCGATGGAAGGGTCCGGAATTTTTGGACATTTAAGAGGACACGGTTTATTTTGCAGATTCTGTACCGCAATGCTTCTCTTTATCTTCAATATCTGAGAGTCATTGATAAAAAGAGTGATTCCGTAGAAAAACAGCTTCATATTTCCACAAAGAATCAGGAATTAATTGAGCTGCTGGAGCTGGAAAAGAGTTTGGTATATTTTTCAACTTCATTGCGCTCCAATGAACTTGTTTTAGAAAAGTTATTGAAAATAGAGAAAATTAAACAGTATCCGGAGGATGAGGAGCTGTTGGATGACGTTATCATTGAGAATAAACAGGCAATTGAGATGGCGGATATCTACAGTAATATTTTAAGCGGGACGATGGATGCCTATGCCTCTGTTATTTCCAATAATCTGAATATTGTGATGAAAGTATTGGCCGTGATTACCATTGTCATGTCCATTCCGACAATGATAGCCAGTTTTTGGGGAATGAATGTACCGGTTCCAATGGCGGATTCTCCTTATGGCTTTGCGGTTCTTGTGGTGATCTCCTTGATTTTGACCATTGTCGGGGGATATATCTTAGGAAAGAAAAACATGTTTTAAGAAAGGGTTTTTATGTGGCTGAATAAATTAGAAAAGAAGTTTGGAAAGTTTGCGATCCCCAATCTGCCGATGGTGATTGTCATATTATATGCGGCAGGGTATGTAATACAGATGGTATCTCCTTCCTTATATTATATGCTAAAGCTGAATCCATATCTGATTCTTCACGGACAGGTCTGGAGATTGATTACGTTTTTAATGGTTGGACCGGATTCCAGTTTGATTTTTATTCTTTTTGTATTGTTCTTTTATTATTCAATCGGAGTTTCCTTGGAACAAGTGTGGGGAACGTTTCGGTTTAATATGTACTATTTCATCGGAGTGTTGGGAACGATTCTCGGAGCGTTTCTTACATATGGAGTGCTGACCTTTTTCTATGGGGAAATGTATGGCGCTTCAGTATATATGGATACCTTTTACTTGAATATGACTTTGTTTTTAGCCTATGCGGCGATGTTTCCGGACATGCAGGTATATTTGTACATGATTTTGCCGATCCGTGTCAAATGGCTTGCTTATTTGGACGGGGCATATCTCGCGTATATTTTTCTCTTCTCAGGCTTTACAGCACAGGGAATTTCAGTTAAAGTATCCATTGTAGCAGCTTTATTAAATTTCTTGCTGTTTTTCTTCTCTATGAAAAGAATCAGAAGCCGGGGCGCTGCCTTTGCGCAAAGAACGGTTCAGAAAAAAAAGAGCCGGGACTTTCAAAAGAAGCAGGTTGTTCCGAAGAAGAAAAACGGTGCGCTGCATGAATGTGCAGTGTGCCATCGAACAGAATTGGATGATCCGACATTGGAGTTTCGATACTGTTCAAAATGCGATGGGGATTACGAATACTGTCAGGATCATTTATTTACCCATAAGCATGTGAAAAAGTGAGATACTAATATCTATATATGAAAGCAAAAGGAGAATATTATGCTAACGAAAAAGACAAAAATTATTTGTACCATGGGTCCTGCAACGGACGATGATGCTGTATTAAAGCAGCTGATGATAGAGGGAATGGATATTGCGCGACTGAATTTCTCTCATGGAGATCATGAAGAACAGCTGGGAAGAATTAAAAGAATTAAAAAATTCAGAGAAGAACTTGGATTGCCAATTGCAATTTTGCTTGATACAAAGGGGCCGGAAATCCGTACTGGATTGCTGTCAACCGATGATGACGTAGAGTTGGTGGAAGGACAGGACTTTGTTCTGACAACAAGAGAAGTAGATGGAACCAATGAAATTGTCAGCATTACATACGCTGAACTTCCAAAAGACGTAGAAACAGGAAATACAATTCTGATTGACGATGGTCTGATTGAACTTCATGTGAAAGAAATTAAGGATGGCACGGACATTGTCTGTGAGGTAGTCAATGGAGGAATGCTGGGAAGCCGTAAAGGTGTCAATGTACCAAATGTTCGAGTGAATCTTCCGTCCATCACAGAAAAGGATAAGGCAGATATTGAATTTGGTTTAGAGAATGGAATTGATTTTATTGCGGCATCTTTTATCCGAAATGCAGCGGCGGTGGAAGAAATTAAAGAGATCATCGGAGCGCACAATATGCATGTGGGTGTGATTTCTAAGATTGAAAATATTGAAGGTGTGGAACACATTGAAGAGATTATTCAGGCGTCTGCTGGAATTATGATTGCCCGCGGAGACCTTGGTGTGGAGATTCCGGCGGAAGAAGTACCGTTTATGCAGAAAGCCATTATCAAAAAATGCAACAATGCATTTAAGCCGGTTGTCACAGCGACACAGATGTTAGATTCTATGATTCGCAATCCACGCCCGACAAGAGCAGAGGTGACAGATGTTGCCAATGCAATTTATGATGGAACCGATGCGATCATGTTATCCGGTGAAACAGCAAAAGGAAAGCATCCGGTAGAAGCAGTTCGTATGATGAACCAGATTGCAATTTCCACAGAACTTCATTTGGATACGAAGATCAAAGACTATCGTCCGATTTATGTAAATCGTGGAATTTCAGCGGCAGTTGCTTATTCCGCAGTACAGACTGCGCATAATATTAATGCAAAATGTATTCTGGCATCCAGCATGTCTGGATTTACGGCGAGAATCGTATCAAAATTCAAACCGGATGCACAGATTATCGGACTGTCTCCAGATGAAGCAGTGGTTCGTCAGATGCAGATTTATTGGGGGGTTCGTCCGTTCAAATCTCATAAGGCAGAAACAACCAAGGATCTTTTGGATGAGGCAACGGATATCGTTTTGGAGGCAGGTCTGGCTGAGCAGGATGATATTCTTGTGTTAACCGGCGGAGGACCGGCAGATCACCGTGGAAAAGGTGTCACAAATATGTTGAAAGTCGTTAAAATTGGCGAGTAATCGACAAGATTATATGTTAAAATGGGGATGTAGCAATGCATCCCCATTTTCTTAAAGCAGGTGAAAGAATGAAGATCGCGGAACATGTATACATATCAGAAATCTTAAGATCGCAGAAATACAGATTGATGGAACGGATTCGGCAGGGAAAAAGGATTCCGGTTCTATATTGTATCACTCTGCCTGTTTGGAATTGGAGTGTTCTGGAAATTTATGAATATAATCAGCTTTTGTCAGCTTTTTACAGAGAAAAAGAGATGGTGATCGTCGGTATGGCGGCAGGAAAAGAAGATGCTCTGGTAGTGTTGAGACGTATTGTGGATCGGCTGTACCGGGAAGACTGTCTGGAAAATGCGGATATCTATTTTAATGGAGAAGTAAAATCATGAGTATTATTTTTGTTGCTTTAAAAATATTAGGGATACTGATTTTGATTCCGGTGGCGCTTCTCCTGATACTTTTGCTTTGTCCAATTTGCTATCAGGCAGAGGGTGAGTTTGATGGGAACAAACTGAGAGGAAAGCTTCGATTTTCATGGGCTCTGGTGATTGTAAGGGGAAGGCTTCTCTATAATGATGAGATGGAGTTTGGAATCCATGTGTTTGGGATTCCTATGTACCGGTCAGATTCCCGGAGGTGGTCCTTGTTTGGCTCAGAAGAAAAAGAAACATCTTTAGAGCAGCGCTCAGAAAAAGAGGGAGTGAAATCGAAGCCGCCGAAAGAGAAGAAAAAGGATCCGAATACTGAGGCAGTTTCAGACAAGGAGCGAGACACGGAAGATGTCTTCGATCTTGTGTGGGAGGGAGAAGAAAAGAAAGCGAAAAAAGAAACGCCGCAAAAGCTTGAAAAACCGGTAAAAGATCAAAAAAAAATCGTAGATTTCTTTCAAAAGTGTTATAATAAGCTTAAAAGTATTCCAAAGAAAATTCAAGAATTTACAGAAAAGATGGAAGCTGTGGGAGAAGCTTTTGGAGATGAGAAAATTCAGAATGCCGTTGTCAGAATCAAAACCTATGGTTTTGACGGAATTCGTCTTTTACTTCCCCAGAAAATAAAAGGACATCTTGTATTCGGGACCGATGATCCGGCGCTGACCGGAAAAATACTTGGCTTGATTGCGGCAATCATGCCGGCAAGTGCCCGTTATTTTGAAATCACACCGGATTTTTCAAGGGAAATTCTGGAAGGGAAGGTTCTGGTTCGAGGAAGGATCCGACGATATAGAATATTGATGTTATTGTGGAAGATTTTCAGAGATAAAGATTTGTTGAAGCAAAAAGACCGTGTGATCACAATGTTAGGAGGTTGACATGATGAATAAGGAGAATTTAAAGGATACGGTGGGATCGCTGTTTGATGGGATGGAAAGCTTTCTGACCTCAAAGACTGTTGTGGGAGAACCAATCTATATCAACGATACGATCATTTTGCCATTGGTCGATGTATCCTTTGGGATGGGAGCAGGAGCTTTTGCGGCGGACAAAAAAAATCGCAGCGGAGGCGGAATCGGAGGAAAAATGACGCCGAGCGCCGTTTTGGTGATTCGCAATGGACAGACCAAGCTGGTCAATGTAAAGAATCAGGAAACCATCGTAAAGCTTTTAGATATGGTACCAGATGTCATTGATAAATTTACAAAAAAGGAAGAGACTTTGGAAGATATCGTAGAAGACTTGGAAAAAGAACAAAAAAAAGAAAAATAAGGATGGAGAAGACGCCCGGAAACAATTCTTTAAAATGGTTTTCGGGATTTTCTATGATATAGGAAAGTTTTTACATTTTTTTATCATAAAATGCTTGCGGGATGTAGAGAGTTCGAGACAGACTTGTCCGATTTGTTCTGATAATTAGGAAATTTGGAACATAAATTGCAGGCGGTGCATAGAATATATCAGGTGGGATTTTGTCTGCATTGTGGACTGCGATTCCAAGCGAAGGCTCATGGATGTGTTTTGAATATAAGGTCTTGAGGTGAAAATATGAAGCGTGTATGGGGAATTGGCTTTTTCTTTTTTGGACTGGGGTTACAGGTTGGATTATGTATTGACCATAGTCTGACGCAGGTGATTATGGGATGCGGATGTATCGTCATTGCATATTGCCTTTTTTTTCATTGATTTTTCAAAGACGTTTGTAATTGATGCAAAAGAGTGATAAAGATGTGGCAGAATGAACATACTAATAAAGACAAGGAATTCATTTCCTGAAAAATCACCGGAAGCGCCAAAAGGCACATTCCGGGATGGTAAGCGAACGCCAAGGTTCCGGACAAGCCCGGACTTTGACTCATCGCTATCGCAAAGAAAAAAGAACCATTCTGCAATGGCTCTTTTGTGGTTCTATATTAAATAAATTGTAAATGCTTATGCACGCTCAACCTTACCGGATCTTAAGCATGAAGTACAAACGTACATTTTTTTTGCTGCACCATTTACTTTTACTTTTACGGATTTAATATTTGATTTCCACATTTTGTTTGATCTTCTATGTGAATGGCTCACTGCATTTCCAAAATGAGCGCCTTTGCCACAAATAGCACATTTTGCCATGTTAGCACCTCCTTTTCCAATCTTATCCCTGTTACATTCCAGGCTCGACAACTATTACATTCTAACAGATTGATTATGAAAAATCAAGATGAAATTTGCTTTTCTTTGAATTCTTTTGCCTTTGGACTGGACGGATTTCAAAGGATAAGGTATACTCATATTATATATGAATTCTCATTTGGAGGTATAATTTATGAAAGGACATATGAATACAAAGAATGGAGAGATTTCCATTGAAAATCAGGTGATCGCAAAATATGCAGGGATCTGTGCCCTTGGGTGTTTTGGTATCGTAGGCATGGCGATGGTCAATGTAAAGGATGGGATTGCCAAGCTTCTCACCAGAGACAATATCCGCAAGGGCGTTTTCGTTTCTGTCAATCATAATAAGATCACAATTGACTTCCATATTATTGTATCTTATGGAGTTTCCATTTCTACGGTTGCCAGCAATCTCATGGAGTCTGTAAAATACCGGGTAGAGGAATTTACAAGCCTGGAGGTAGAACGGATTAATATTTACGTTGAAGGCGTAAAAGATATTGGATAATGAGAAATATGGAGGCAAAGAAAAAAATGAATCAAATAGATGCGGCATTGCTGCAGAAGATGTTAATTGGCGGAGCAAAGCGTTTAGAGGCGCATAAAGAATATATTAATGAGTTGAATGTCTTTCCGGTACCGGACGGTGATACCGGAACCAATATGACCATGACCGCGATAGCGGCAGCCAAGGAGGTTGCGAATACCCCAGAGCTTACAATCAAGGAAGTAGCCAGAGGGTTGTCCAGTGGTTCCTTAAGAGGTGCCAGAGGAAATTCCGGTGTTATTTTGTCACAGCTGTTCCGAGGATTTTATAAGGGGGTCAAAGATCAGCAGGTTCTTACAACAGAAGCGGTTGCGGCAGGATTTAAAAATGCCGTAGATACCGCTTATAAAGCAGTGATGAAGCCGAAAGAAGGAACCATTCTTACGGTAGCCAAGATAACGGCGGAGAAAGCGGTTCGCTGTGCCAGAACAACGCAGGATTTTGAAAAGTTTGCTGCAGTCGTTCTCAAGGAAGCCAATGAAATTCTGAAACAGACACCGGAGATGCTTCCGGTTTTAAAAGAAGCAGGTGTTGTAGATTCCGGCGGACAAGGGCTGGTAGAGTTTTTAAGCGGAGCAGTGGACGTTTTAATGGGAAAAGAAATCGATGTTTCGATGGTTCCGAAATCTTCCGGACAGCCTGTGGTTTCTGAGCAGCCGATTTCTGAAAAAGAAATCAAATTTGGCTACTGTACAGAGTTTATCGTAGTGACCAAAAAAGAGCTGACTCAGAAGGAGGAGCAGGAATTTAAAGCTTTTCTCACAGAGATTGGAGATTCGATTGTTGTGGTAGCAGATGAAGAGATTGTGAAAGTTCATGTGCATACCAATCATCCCGGGAAGGCAATCGAGAAGGGGCTGACTTTTGGCGAGCTTTCCAATATGAAAATCGACAATATGAGAGAAGAACATCGGGAAAGACTGGGATTGAATGCACAAAATAAGGATTCCGAAAACCAAGAGACATCCCAGGGACCAAAAAAAGATTATGGCTTTGTTGCCGTTTCCATCGGCGAAGGGATGAATGAGATTTTTAAAAGCCTTGGAGTAGATTCTCTCATTGAGGGAGGACAGACGATGAATCCAAGTACAGAAGATATGCTCAATGCCATTGAGAATGTGCACGCAGAGACTGTGTTTGTTTTCCCGAATAACAAAAATATTATTTTGGCAGCAACGCAGGCGCAGTCGTTGATTGAAGATAAAACAGTCGTAATCATTCCAACAACAACAGTTCCGCAGGGACTTTCCGCGATTATTGGATTCGAGCCGGAACAGGATGCGAAGACCAATGAAGAAACAATGAAAGAGATCATTGCGTCTGTGAAAACCGGAGAGATCACATATGCGGTCCGTAATACCTCAGTCAATGGGATGGAAATCAAAATTGACGATATTATGGGAATTGACGATGACGGAATTCAGAAGGTTGGAAACAGTATCTCTGATGTGACGCTGGAATTGCTTGATAAGATGGTAGATGAAGACAGTGAATTGATTTGCATTTACTATGGACAAGATACCACAGAGGAACAGGCGGAAGCGCTGCTGCAAAAGGTTGAGGAAACCTACGGCGACTGTGATGTGCAGTTGGAGTACGGAGGACAGCCGGTTTATTATTTCCTTCTGTCTGTAGAGTAAGATAAAGAAAAGGAAACTCAGAGATTTAAAAAGAATGCAAGTGAATCAAATGGCAGCGGCACCGACCAAATGCGAGTCAGGACTGCTGTCATTTTTGATTTGACAGATTAGGAGTATCCTATGGATGGAACAACCAGTATTTTAGAATTGAAGGGAATCGGAGAAAAAACAGCGGCGGCTTTTGGAAGACTGGGGATTCAAAGTGTAGATCATCTAATTGGCATGTACCCGAAATATTATCTGACCTATGAAGATCCGAAAGATATTTGCGACTTGGAAATCGGACAGAGAGTCTCTGTTTCAGTGCGGATTTGTTCGGAAGTCCATGTACAGTATGTGCGGAGGATGAAGCTTGTAACGTGTCTCGGAAGAGATCATACCGGAACAATCACCCTTGTGTGGTACAACATGCCGTATTTGAAAAAGCAGATTCATCAGGGCGGAGATTATATTTTTTGCGGAACTCCCGTTTTTAAAAACGGTCGGATCACAATAGAACATGCGGAAATTTTTACTCAGGAAGATTACAGGAAAAAACAAGAGACGCTCCAGCCGGTTTATCCGTTGACTGGCGGGCTTACCAATAAGATTGTTTCAAAAGCGATCCGTCAGGCGGAACGCTATATGAAAGCGATTCCTGAATATCTTCCCGAGACAATATTGCAAAAGTATCATCCTATGAATTACAGCGATGCCATTTGGAACATCCATTTTCCGGAGTCAAAAAAGCAGCTCATTGAAGCCAAAAAGAGGTTGATTTTCGATGAATTTTTTATCTTTATCTCCGCAATGCACATGATTTCCTCCGACGAAAAAGAAGATGGGGAGGGATATGTGATTCCGGTCTGTGAAGAGGTTAAGAAGCTGCTTGATCGTCTCCCTTACCAATTAACCGGAGCACAGAAACGGGCGCTGCGTGAAATGGCAAAAGATTTGAAATCAGGGAAAGTGATGAATCGTCTGGTGCAGGGAGATGTGGGGTCCGGAAAGACCATTTTGGCAGTAATTTTGCTTTTTATGTGTGCAAAAGCGGGATATCAAGGCGTCTTAATGGCCCCCACAGAGGTTTTGGCAAACCAGCACTATGAGACGTTTCAAGAACTTTTGAATCCGTTTGGAATTCGCACGGTTCTTTTGACGGGATCGACCAAGGCAAAAGAAAAACGAGAAATATATGATGCTGTGAAAAGTCATCAGGTGGATCTTATCATAGGAACTCATGCGGTGATTCAGGAAAAAGTAACGTATCACAAATTAGCGCTGGTAGTTACAGACGAACAGCACCGGTTTGGCGTGCGGCAGAGACAAAGTCTGTCTTTGAAAGGGGAAAAGCCTCATGTACTGGTGATGAGTGCGACGCCGATTCCAAGAACCTTAGCCATTATTCTTTATGGGGATTTGGACGTTTCCATCATTGACGAAGTTCCGGCGGAACGTCTCCCGATTAAAAACTGTGTGGTAAACACCAATTATCGGCCGACGGCTTATCGTTTTTTGACGAAGCAGGTGCAACAGGGACGTCAGGTTTATATTATTTGTCCGATGGTAGAGGAAAGTGAAACAATGGAGGGCGAAAATGTAATGCAATACGCAGAAATGTTAAAAAATAATCTTCCTCCATCCGTAAGGATCTGCTGTCTCCACGGAAAAATGAAGTCTGCACAGAAACAAAAAGTTATGGATGAATTTTCCGAAGGAAAGATTGATGTTTTAGTGTCTACGACCGTTGTGGAAGTTGGGGTGAATGTACCCAACGCCACGGTGATGATGGTAGAGAATGCCGAAAGATTTGGACTTGCGCAGCTCCATCAGCTGAGGGGACGTGTGGGAAGAGGAAGGCATCAGTCCTATTGTATTTTTATGACAGGGTCCAGGAAGAAAGAAACGATGCGCAGGCTTGAGGTGCTGAATCGATCCAACGACGGATTTTATATTGCAAATGAAGATTTAAAGTTGCGGGGACCGGGGGACTTTTTCGGAGTACGCCAGAGTGGAATGATGGATTTTGTTTTGGCAGATATTTATACTAATGCAGATCTTTTGAAGCAGGCATCAGATGCAGTCAGAGAACTGGAGGAAGAGGGATTTGATTTTTCGAGACTTCAAAACAGTCGCTTGGAAAAACAGATCAGTCTTGCCAAAAACTTATAAAGGAGGAAGTTCAATGGAACGTTTTTATGTAAGGTTTACGGGAAGAGTGCAGGGAGTGGGATTTCGGTTTTTTGCAGCAATGAATGCAGAACGATGTCATTTAACCGGATGGGTCAAAAATATGTCTGACGGCTCTGTGACAGCGGAAGTTCAGGGAAATTCCTTTGAGTTAAAACAGTTTCTTACTCTGATGCAGGAAGGAAATCGTTTTCTCAGAATTGACCGGATCGAAAAAGAGGAGCGGCCTTTTGTGGAAAAAGAAAAAGGGTTTCATGTGCGATACTGATGAAAATAAAAAATTCCAGACTATGAAAAAACTCCCAGAGTATCTTTTGTGTCTTAGAGCATACTATGATTGTAACAAAAAACAAGACAAAAGAAATGGAGGACTTTCAAAATGGAAGAACGAACTTCAGCAAGAAGCAAAGGAACAAACAGAGTTGAGGTACCAGAAGCAAGAGGAGCTTTGGACAGATTTAAGTTTGAGGTTGCAAATGAAATTGGGGTAGACTTAAAAGAAGGATACAACGGACATCTGACAACTGCACAGGCAGGTTCTGTCGGAGGAGAAATGGTTCGTAAAATGATCCGCAGACAGGAAGAGGAAATGTCCCGATAGGATAACAAACGATAATCTTTAGAATGATAGATGCCGGAATTCTTGGGGAAACAGGAATTTCGGCATTTATTTTTATAATATCGGAAAGTTTTGACCTTCCTATTTTTTTTGAGACGGTGCGGACTCTGCTTTGTTCTTGACAAAATTTTTGTATATAATACAATAGAAGAAAAGTAAAAAGGAATGTTGATCTATGAGAGTCATATCAGGAAGTGCAAAAAGTTTGAAGTTAAAGACCATCGAGGGAATGGAAACAAGACCGACGCAGGATCGTATTAAGGAAACCTTGTTTAATATGATACAATATCATGTGGCAGGATGTCTTTTTTTGGACTTATTTGCAGGCAGCGGAGGAATTGGAATTGAGGCCTTAAGCAGAGGAGCAGATCAGGCCTATTTTGTAGAAAAGGCAAAAAATGCGGTATCCTGCATTCGTGAGAATTTAAAATATACAAATCTGGAAGCAAAGGCTGTCGTCATGGCAGCGGATGTGCAGTCGGCAATTCGCACGCTTGAAAAGCGGGGAATCGTGTTTGATTATATTTTTATGGATCCGCCGTACAAGAAGGGCTGGGAGCAGCGGATTCTTGCACTGCTTGACCGGTCGTCGATTTGCGGCAATCATACGGTTGTTATTGTGGAGTCTTCCGTGGAGACTGTGATTTTGGAAAAAGATTATAAGAATCTCAAAGTAGAGAAGATAAAAAAATATAAGACCAATCAACATACATTTTTAAAAAAATCACGGGAGGATTCTTAAGATGAGTATTGCCGTTTATCCGGGAAGCTTTGATCCGATTACATATGGACATCTTGACATTATTGAACGTTCTGCTAAGGTATTTGATAAGCTGATCATTGCTGTTCTAACCAACAGCGCTAAAAAACCAATGTTTACTCTGGATGAAAAAATAGAGATGATTCAGGAGACAACAAAACACCTGAAAAACGTGGAGGTACAATCGTTTTCGGGGTTATTGGTTGATTTTGCAAAGCAGCAGAATGCGGCAGTGTCCGTACGGGGACTCCGGGCAGTCACAGACTTTGAGTATGAACTTCAGATTGCACAGACCAACAGCAGACTAAATAAAGATTTGGACACCATGTTTTTTACAACCAGTATTGAGTATTCTTATGTAAGTTCCACAATTGTAAAGGAAATTGCGTCTTATCACGGGGATGTGTCAGAAATGGTTCCGCCTTACGTAGAGGAATGTCTCAAAGCAAAGTATAATTTAAAGGAGGCATAGAAGGAAGATGAGTGAAAAATATTTACACGAGATGATTGATGATATTGAGGTTTTAATTGACGAGGCAAAGCCGGCGCGGTTCAGCCCGGGAAAAATTAACATTGATAAAGACGTTTTAGTAACGGTCATTGAGGAGCTGAGAAAACAGATTCCGGGGGAGATTGAGCGCAGTCATAAAATTATCTTAAGCAAGGATGCAATTTTAGAGGATGCGCGTGCGAAAGCTCAAAACATTGTAAATCAGGCTGCAAAAGAAGCCGGGGAGTTAATTGATCACAATGAGATTGTGGAGATGGCAAAGATGCGTGCAGACGAGATTGAAACCAATGCCAGAGAGACTGCCCGTGCGGTTGTACATAATGCCAACGAGGAGGCGGATCAGATTCGAGCCGGGGCGCTTCGCTATGTCAATGAAATTATGGAAGATGTGCAGGGGTATGTTTCCAGTGTTCGGGAGGCACAGCAGAGTGTCTTTGATCAATTGCTTTCTGCGTTGGACTCTGATTTGAAATCCATACAATCCAATGCAAAAGAAATTGAAGAACAACTATCCGGAGTCTCAATGACGCAGGCTAAAACGAGAACGGTTGAAGATTTCATCTCTGACGAGGGTTGACGGCGAAAACAGCGCTAAAACAAAAACCATGCCAGAAGGAAACTTAGGATTGCAAATGTGGTTTTTGTAAACAGGTATTTTCTGAAAGATAGATTTCCCAAACGGCAGACGCTCATGGTTTGAGCCATAGCGGATAAACCTCCGAAGGAGCTGACAGCGCAGAGTATAGAGGCTTTTGTCTGCAGAGAGATCTGCATCGAACCAAAATGTGTCACGGCAGTGGTGATCTCAAGAATACCGATCATAAAATCTGTGAGATAAGGCACAGGATCCAGAACTTTTAAAAGATTTGCACCGATGGAAAAGATCATAATATAAATACCGACAGAGAAGATGGAACGCAGACTGTCAAAAATGATCTCATCCATCGTTTTTTGTGTTAACAAAGATGTTTTGATTTGACGGTCAAAAAACATCTTTTTTTTCTTTGCATTTGCCATAAGATAAAGGAAATAACAAAGATTTGGAGTGTAGAGGCAAAGAAAAAAGAGGGGGATGGATAATTGATCCTTTAGAATGAGCGTCAGGGTATAACCGATGGTGAACATGGGGCTGACATTATTGCACACCGCAAGAAGGCTCTGTCCTTCTTTTTTTGTGTAAGAACCAGATCCAATTAGATCATTGATAATTTTTGCACCGAGAGGATATCCGCAGAAAAAACCAAGAATCAGCGTATAGGCAAGATCTCGGTTCAGCCAGGCAAAACGGCGATAGATTGGGAAAAATAAGTAAGAAACCAAATAGAAAGCGTGATATTTATTCATAATCCCGGTGAGCAGAAAAAAGGGAAGCAGTGTGGGGACGATGGTTCCAGACCAGAGGAGAAGTCCATTTGTTGCACCTTCTGAGGAAGCTTCAGGAAAGAAAAATAAAATGGAGCAAAGGATAAGAAGTAAAATCTGTAAATTTCTGTGTTTCATAAATAACCCTCCCGGATCTGATTCAGAAGTTTCTTCATAATTTTATGAGCCGGGAGGGAAAACTAGACGATAATTTGACGATCTTTTTGAGAAATATGAAATTCATTGCCCAGAATCAGATGATAGAAAAGATTTCCGCGATATTCTGCATCAAGGAGCTGCTTTTGTTCAAAGGTCAGCGGATCATCAAGCTCTCTGAGATGGCGCACCATTGGGATTGCAGTGTGTTGCTTCATTTTTGCAATCAGATGGGAAGCTGATTTTTTGAAACCGAGAATCTGAAAATAGGGAATCATATGCAGAGTTTTTAAGGTTTCATGCTGTTTTTTTGTCATGCCAAGCATGATGTGAAGCAGATTTCGGCTGACCCGGCTCCATGTAATATTTTTGGATTTACATTGCTCGGTTATTTCGGTGAAAGACAAATTTGGAGACCATACACGGCGAAGACGGTCGCTGAAGTCTTTTGAAATTTCCCAAAAATTTGTGTAGTCAGAAGTTTCACAGAGACTCTTTTGGAGCAAAAGAGAAAAAGCATCGGCGCGCACAGGAAAATCTTTGGTGAAATGAGTTTGATATAAAGTATGCACTTCTTTCGGAACCTGGGCAAGAATCCTAGTGAGCCCTTCTTGTTCCATGATATTTCGGATGGCGGAAGCAGAGCTTATGGAAGTGTGAAGGGATGCATCGTGATGCCCGCTGGATGCCCGCTGAATACAGCAGGGTACAATAGAGCTTTTCAGAGAAAGCAGTGCCTTAAGATATTCTAAACTGAGAATATTGTTCGGTTCACGGATGATTGAAATCCAGGAAGAATCCGGAAGCAGGGCTCTCAAAGCCAGATCTTTTGCTTTGGGATAGGAGTGACCAGACTGACTGTATTTGGCCGTTTCTTTTTCAATGATTTCATCGGATTCCAAAAGGAAGGAAGCAATCCGAGTCAGCAAATGGAGATCACTGCACTCACTTCCGAACGAAAGGAAATCGACAATGCCCAGACTGTTTAACAGATGAATACTGCCCAAAGCAAACGAAGGAGCAGAGCTTGTGGCTGCCCAGATTGGAAGCTCCAAAACAAGGTCTGCTCCGCCAAGCAAAGCTGCCTGTGTCCGCAGATGTTTTTCCATAATTGCAGGAGTTCCTCTCTGGACATAGTTTCCACTCATAAGTGCAATGATAAAATCTGCCCCGGTAAAGTCTTTGGTTTTCTGAATATGGTAGGCGTGACCATTGTGAAAAGGGTTGTATTCACAAATAATTGCGGCAGTTTTCATAAAAAATTCTCCAATTCCAAAATATTTACAGATAGTATACCTTATCGGACGAAGTCCGTCCAGTGCGAAGCACTATGAAGTGGAATTTTATAAAATATAAGAAAAATCAAGTAAAATTGCACAAAAAATAAAAAATAAAGGGGAACGATCTTGTCATAGACACCAAAAAACTGTAGAATGAATATAGCTTTTTTGAAATGTGTACAACGAAAAATACATATCTTTTATTGTATGTAAAGTAATGATGTTGTATAATTTAACAGGATTAAATTCATCTTTTTGGAAAGTTGAAAGGAGCAACGTAAATGAGTTTTATTGATGAGATTAAAGAGAAGGCAAAAGCAGACAGGAAGACCGTTGTATTGCCGGAAACCAGTGACATGAGAACCCTAACCGCGGCAGATGTCGTGCTGAGAGAAGGATTGGCAGATGTTATTTTAGTGGGAAAGAAAGATGAGATTTTAGCAAAGGCAGAGGGATTGGATCTTTCTGGCGCATCTTTTGTGGATCCGGCGGACTGTGCGAATTTGAATACATATATTGAGTCTTTATGTGAGGCGAGAAAGAGTAAAGGACTTTTGCCGGAGGATGCAAAAGAAATTTTGTTGTCGAATCCTTTATTTTTCGGTGCGACAATGGTAAGAGTCGGAGATGCAGACGGAATGGTTGCAGGGGCGATTAATTCATCTGCCAACGTTTTGCGTGCGGCTCTTCAGGTTGTAAAGACTGCCCCGAATACAGAGATTGTTTCTGCGTTTATGCTGATGGACACACAGGCAAAAGATATGGGAGCCAACGGATGTTTTGTGTTTGCGGATTGTGGATTAAATCAAAATCCAAATCCGGAGCAGCTGGCGGCAATTGCTGCAAGTTCTGCCAAGACCTTCCAGCAGTTGGTAGGAGAAACTCCGAGAGTGGCAATGCTTTCTCATTCCACATGCGGAAGTGCAAAGCATGATGATGTTACCAAGGTTGTAGAGGCGACAACGATTGCAAAAGAGAAATATCCTCAATATTTAATCTGCGGAGAGCTGCAGCTGGATGCTGCAATTGTACCGGAAGTTGCCGCAACGAAAGCGCCGAGAAGTGAAGTTGCAGGAAAAGCCAACGTATTGGTGTTCCCTGATCTTGACGCCGGAAATATCGGATATAAATTGGTTCAGAGACTGGGCGGAGCACAGGCTTACGGTCCGATTACTCAGGGAATTGCAAAACCGATCAATGATTTATCCAGAGGATGCTGTGCAGAGGACATCGTCGGAGCGGTGGCGATCACCTGCGTTCAGGCAGCAGCTTTACAAAATGAAAAATAGATTTTAGGTGAAGGAGAAAGTGCATGAAAGTTTTAGTTATTAACTGTGGAAGCTCATCATTAAAATATCAGCTGATTGACTCTGAAACAGAGAAGGTTTTAGCAAAAGGATTATGTGAAAGAATCGGAATTGACGGTGCGCTAACGCATGAGCCGGCGGGAAAAGAAAAAATGAAATCAACACCTGCGATGCCGGACCATAAGACGGCGATTGGAATTGTGATTGAACAATTGACAGATTCTGAGAATGGGGTTGTAGAAAGTCTGGACGAGATCGGAGCAGTAGGGCATCGAATTGTACACGGCGGGGAGAAGTTTACAAAATCCTGCCTGATTACAGATGAAGTCATCAAAGAAGTGGAACAGTGCGGAGTTTTTGCGCCGCTGCATAACCCGGCAGGATTGATTGGCGTTCGGGCTTGTCAGGAGCTGATGCCAAATCTTCCGATGGTTGCAGTCTTCGATACGGCGTTTCATCAGACAATGCCGGAAAAAGCTTATTTATACGGAATTCCGAGAAAATATTACGATGAGGACGGAATCCGTCGTTACGGTTTTCACGGAACATCACATCAGTTTGTGTCTGCAGAGACTGCAAAGATGCTGCAAAAAGATATCAAAGATTTAAAAATTATTGTGTGCCATCTTGGAAACGGTGCCAGTGTCACAGCAGTGAAGGGCGGAGAGTCTGTGGATACTTCCATGGGCCTTACACCGCTGGAAGGCTTGATTATGGGAACACGTTCCGGAGATATGGACCCTGCAATTATTGAGTTTATTGCCAATAAAGAGAACAAGACAGCCTCTGAAGTGCTGACCATTTTAAATAAAGAGTCCGGAGTTTATGGAATGTCCGGTGTATCCTCCGACTTCAGAGATGTTAAGGCTGCCAAGGAAGAAGGAAACCATGCGGCAGATGCGGCGTTGGAGGCGTATACATACCGGGTGGCAAAATACATCGGCGCATATACGGCAGCGATGAACGGAGTGGACGCGATTGCTTTTACTGCGGGACTTGGGGAAAATGACGATGCCACTCGGGCTGCAATCTGCAGTTATTTAGGATACTTGGGCGCTGAAATTGACCCGGCAAAGAATGATGTTCACGGAGAGGCAGCAATTATTTCATCCGATGCCTCAAAAGTAAAACTCCTTTGTATTCCGACCAATGAAGAATTAATGATTGCGAGAGATACGGTCGCGCTTGCAAAATAAATAGGGAAAATTCCTTGACAAATTTGTACCGCATTCGTATAATAGTACAGTATGATTTTTTAGGAGATAGTATGAAGATCCAATTATCAAAGTTTATTTCAGTACCAAAATATGAGGAAAAAATGGAGGCATCCATCGATATGGATGAGATTAAGCTTACAGGTGTGTCTTATCCCATTCGTACCAGGACAGGCTTTCCGATTTTGATTCAAAACCGCGGCAAAGATAAGGTATGTTTTCGGTTTGAGACAGAAGTTGTATTGGGAATTCCATGTAGCCGCTGTCTTGAGGAAGTTCCTTATCCGGTATCAATTCAGGTGGTGGAAGAAATTGATTTTGGAACGATGGAAGAACACGAAGAATTTCCATATCTTGAGAATAAAATTCTTGATTTAGACATGCTGATCTTCGATGAAATTGTTCCGAAGCTTCCTTCCAGAGTGTTGTGCCGGGAGGATTGCAGAGGACTGTGTCCGGTATGCGGAACGAATCTGAATGAAAAAGAGTGTGGCTGCGATCGTACGGTGGCAGACCCTCGTATGGCAGCGATTCAGGATATTTTTAAGAATTTTAAGGAGGTGTAACCTGATGTCAATTTGTCCAAAGAATAAATCATCCAAAGGAAGAAGAAACAGACGTAGAGCAAACTGGAAGATGACTGCTCCGACACTTGTAAAATGCAGCAAATGTGGTGCGCTGATGATGCCTCACAGAGTATGCAAAGCCTGCGGATCTTACAATAAAAAAGAAATCGTTTCAGCACATGCTGAATAATGGTATAGTATGAAAATGCCATGCGTTTGGATCTTGTTTGAGAATCAGGCGTGTGGCATTTTGCTTTTTATAGGACAGGAACGAAATTTCCTGACCTATAAAAAGGCGCTTTACATTTTTTAAAAGAATGGAGAATTTAAAATGGAAAAATTAATGAAGGTTGCATTGGATGCAATGGGCGGAGATCATGCTCCGGCGGAGATTGTAAAAGGGGCTGTGGATGCAGTTAATGAAGTAAATCATATCAAAGTTTTTTTGGTTGGAAAAGCGCCGACAATTCATGAGGAATTAAAAAAATATCAATATAAAAGCGAGCAGATTGAGGTTATCAATGCCGAGGAGGAAATTTCCTGCGACGAACCTCCGGTAGAGGCAATTCGCAAGAAAAAAGATTCCTCTATGGTGGTAGCAATGAAAATGGTAAAAGATCAAACGGCGGATGCTTTCGTTTCCGCAGGAAGCTCGGGGGCTATTTTGGTCGGCGGTCAGTTTGTAGTAGGACGAATTAAGGGCGTAAAGAGAGCTCCGTTGGGGGCCATTATGCCAACGCAGAAAGGCGTGATGTTGCTGTTGGATGCCGGAGCGAATATGGATGCGAAGCCAGAATATTTGGTAGAGTTTGCAAAGATGGGATCCATTTATATGGAGCATGTCATTGGGGTGAAGCAACCGAGAGTCGCGCTTGTCAACATCGGTATGGAAGAGGCGAAAGGAAATCAGCTGGTGAAAGAGACGGCTCCCCTTTTGAGAGCCTGCAGTGAATTGAATTTTACGGGAAGTATCGAACCGAGAGATGTGCCGTTTGGCGCCGCAGATGTGGTTGTCTGTGACGCGTTTGTCGGCAACGTGATCTTAAAGCTCTCAGAGGGATTGTCTTCGGTTTTGGTAAAAGAAATAAAGGGCGGAATGATGAGCTCGATGCGCAGTAAGATCGGCGGTTTGCTTGTGAAGCCGGCATTGAAAAAAACCTTAAAACGATTTGATGCATCGGAATATGGAGGAGCGCCTTTGCTTGGCTTAAATGGACTGGTTGTCAAAGTTCATGGATCAGCTACGGCAAAAGAGATGAAAAATGCAATAATTCAGTGCATTACTTTTACAGAACAGAAAATTAATGACAAAATCAAAGAACAGATTGTAAAAGGATAGGCAGATGATGGAAATAGAAAAGATTGAAGAATTTCAGAAGAACATCGGAATTGAATTTCGAGACTTAAAATTATTACAGCACGCATTGATTCATAGTTCTTATGCCAATGAGCACAAGATGAAGAAGGAAAAAAATAATGAGCGTCTGGAGTTTCTGGGAGATGCTGTTTTGGAGCTTGTAAGCAGCGATTATCTGTATAAGACTTATAAAGAAGAATCAGAGGGAAAGCTTACAAAGCTCAGGGCAAGTTTGGTCTGTGAACCGACACTTGCAGGCTGCGCCAGAGACATTGATCTTGGAACATATTTAAAGCTCAGCAAAGGAGAAGTTCTGACAGGAGGAAGAGACCGGGATTCCATTCTTTCGGATGCGTTTGAAGCTGTGATTGGGGCAATTTATTTAGATCGGGGGCTGGAGACCGCAGCGAAATTTATCGAAGCGCATTTATTCCATGATGTTGAGAATAAAGCTTTGTTTTTCGATGCCAAGACCAATCTTCAGGAGATTGTGCAGGGAGAAGGAAAGGGAAAACTCTCTTATCAGCTGGTGAAGGAGGAAGGACCGGATCATCAGAAAGTATTTACCGTAGAGGCTCGGATCGGAGAGCGGGTCATCGGAACAGGAACCGGAAGAAGCAAAAAAAATGCAGAGCAGCATGCAGCTTTTGAGGCAATTAAGAAATATCATGATCAGACAATGGGATCAGAGAATGAGGATGAGCATTCATGTATTTAAAAAGTATTGAGGTTAATGGATTTAAATCGTTCGCTCATAAGATGATATTTCAGTTTGAGCATGGAATTACGGGGATTGTGGGTCCCAACGGCAGCGGCAAGAGCAACGTAGCGGACGCGGTGCGCTGGGTGCTTGGTGAACAGAGCGCCAGACAGCTTCGAGGTTCCAAAATGGAAGATGTCATTTTTTCCGGCACAGAACTGCGCCGTCCCATGGGCTCTGCCTATGTGGCAATTACTCTGGATAACAGTGACGGAAGTCTTCCGGTTCAGTTTGAAGAAGTGACGGTTGCCCGGCGAGTATACCGCTCCGGTGAGAGTGAATATCTGATCAATGGAAGCGCGTGTCGCAGAAAAGATATTGTAGAATTATTTTTTGATACTGGAATCGGAAAAGAAGGGTATTCTATCATCGGGCAAGGGCAGATTGAACAGATTTTAAGCGGGAAGCCCGAAGAGCGCAGAGAGCTTTTTGACGAGGCCGCAGGAATTGTAAAGTACAAAAAAAATAAAATGGAAACCCAGAAAGCGCTGGATGCAGAAAGAGAAAATCTAGTAAGAGTGACAGACATTCTGACGGAATTAAAGCGTCAGGTGGGACCTTTAAAACAGCAGTCGGAGCGCGCCAGGGAATACTTAAATTTAAGAGAGCAGCTGAAAGAAGAAGATATCAAGCTGTTTTTGACGGAGGATCAGAGGCTTCGGCTGGAACTGACAAATCTTGAGGAAAAAATAAACATTGCAGAGAATGAGATGAAAGAAGCCAATCGAAGGATGGAAGATGCCAAGAAAAAGTACGAGGAAGAAAATAGTGCTTTGATGGAATTAAACCAACGGGCAGAAGCCATGACGGCAGAAATTTCTCAAACTAAAATGACGGTTCAGGGGCAGGAAGGCGATATTAAAGTTTTAAGAGAACAGATCAATACGGAGAAAACCAAGGAAACACATTTCCTTGAGACGAGGGAACGTCTGAGAAGAGAGCTGCAGGAAAAGCAGAAACAGATGAAACAGTTTTCTGATGATGCAAAGCGCCTTTTTGGCATCTGCCGGGAAATTGAACAGGAAAAGACAGAAACGGAAAGCGGCGTTGCGTTTTATCAAAAGGGAATGCAGGAGCTTGAAATGGAACAGGAAAGTCTGCGTAGACAGATGGAGGCGGCAAACAGCAGCCGTATGGAAGTATCCAAAGCTCTGGAACGTTTTGATACAATGGAAGAACAATTAAATGCCCGGGTGTGCGGCCTTGAGGCGGGAAGTGAAGAGCTGTCGGGAAAACGGCAGGAAAACAGACGACAGCAGGAAAAGGTTCAAGAAAAGATTTCTTATATCAAAGAAACGATGGAGGAAATGGAGCAGAGAAAAAAAGATCTGCAGGCGGTTGGGGAGACCATCGAGAAGGAACGTCATGAAATTCGGAATGAGATCTCTGCAAAACAAGAAAAAGTTCATCGCCTTCAGTCCAATTATGAGACTTTGAAAAATATGGCAGAACGATATGACGGATATGGGTTTGGAATCAAAAAAGTCATGGAGCAGCAGCCGATGATTTCCGGAATTATCGGACCTGTGGCAGATATCATAAAAGTGGAAGCAAAATATGAGACTGCCATTGAGACTGCACTTGGAGGAAGCATTCAAAATATTGTCACCGATACGCAGATAACTGCCAAAAGAATGATCGAATTTTTGAAAAAAAACCGTTATGGGCGGGTTACATTTCTTCCGCTGGACGCGGTCAGAGGAAAGGCTTTTGTAAAACCGGAAATGCTCAAGGAGTCGGGTGTCATCGGAACGGCAAATCAGCTGGCGGTGTATGAGAAACAATATGAAGGATTGTTTGCTTCTCTTTTGGGGCAGATTTTGATTGTGGAAACTATGGATGCGGGAATTCGCATTGCCAACCAATATCATCACAGTGTAAGAATTGTAACTTTAGAGGGAGACTCTTTAAACCGTGGCGGGTCTATGGCAGGAGGCGCCTTTAAAAATAAGGGAAATCTTCTGGGACGCGCCAGAGAAGTGGAGGAGTTAGAAAAAAAACTGTTAAAATTCCGGGAGCAAATGGCAACGGAAGAGAGAAAATGGGAGCAGAATACAAAAAAATTGCAGGAATACCGGCAAAGTGTGATAAGATTAAATGAAGAACATCAGGAGAGTTCTTTGAGATTAAATACGGAAGAAATGTCATTGACAGCTCTTTTGGAACAGGAAAAAGATTTGATTCGCCGGAAGGAAAATCTTGAGAAAGAGAAGGGAGAACTGGCTGCCCAGCTTTTGTCCGCGAAGGAGGATGCAAAAGGACTGCTCACGCACAAATCTGATTTGGAAACTGCTTATCGGACCGATGAGGAAAGAGCCGCACAGATTGCAAAAGAGCTTGAGCATTTGAGAAGCAGAGCGGAGGAACATTCCCATCTCATTGCGGAGATTCACATGCGTCTCAGCAAAGAAAAACAGAATCTGGAGTTTCAGCAAAGCAATTATGAACGCGTTCGTCTGGAAGCCGAGAGAATGGAAAAAGAACTGCAGTCCAGTGAGTCAGAAACAGGGAATGCGGTGGAAATTGTTCAGAAGCTGGAAAATAAAATTCAGCGATTGAAAGAAGAGATTCTCGGGAAACAGCATAAAATTCAGGAAAAAGAAGAAGTGCTCCGGACTGTTCAGCAAAAAGTACAGGAAAAAACAGAGAGTTACCAGCAGGCTGTGAAGATCCGGGAAGAGATGATGGAGCGCGCCGGGGCATACGATAAAGAAATGTTCCGTCTGGAAAGCGCCAGACAGAGACAGGAAGAAAAACAAAAAGAATTGTTTGATTATATGTGGGAGAATTATGAAATCACATATCATCAGGCAAAAGAGCGTGTGAAGACAGAAGAATTTGGAAGCCTCTCCAAAATGAAAGAAACCATTACAAACTTAAAACGCCAGATTAGAAGTCTGGGTCCGGTCAATGTCAATGCCATTGAAGATTATAAAGAAGCAGCTAAGCGGTTTGAATTTTTGGAAAAACAGCATGAGGATATTATAACGGCGGAGGCGCATTTAACCGGACTGATGAAGGAATTAGAAGAGGCGATGAAGCGGCAGTTTCGTGAAAAATTTCAAGATATTCAGAGAGTATTTCAGGAAGTATTTGTAGAATTATTCGGAGGCGGAGAAGCAAGGCTGGAACTTACGGATGATGATATTTTGGAATCGGGGATTCAGATTATTGCGCAGCCGCCGGGGAAAAAACTTCAGAATATGATGCAGCTTTCCGGAGGAGAGAAGGCCTTGACGGCAATTTCTTTGTTGTTTGCAATTCAGAACCTAAAGCCGTCGCCTTTTTGTCTGTTGGATGAGATTGAAGCCGCACTGGATGATTCCAACGTAACAAGGTTCGCAAAATATTTACATAAATTAACAAAGGATACGCAGTTTATTGTCATTACCCATCGTCGGGGAACGATGATGGCAGCAGACGTATTATATGGAATTACAATGCAGGAAAAAGGAATTTCAACACAGGTATCCGTAAACTTAATTGAAAAAGATTTAGAGGAGTAAAAGGAGAGAGCTATGTCAGAAAAAAAAGGTTTTTTTAAAAGACTTGCACAGGGACTGTCAAAAACAAGAGATAGTATTGCATCAAGTTTTGATTCCATTTTCAGCGGGTTTTCCGGGATTGACGACGACTTCTATGAGGAATTAGAAGAAATTTTAATTATGAGTGATATGGGCATTGACACGACAATGAACATCATAGAGGATCTGAAGCAAAAAGTAAAAGAACAGAAGATAAAAGAACCTGCTATGTGCCGTCAGCTTTTGATTGATTCCATCAAGGATCAAATGAAGCTGGACGATCACGCCTATGACTATCAGAACCGAAAAAGTGTTGTGCTGGTGATTGGAGTCAATGGAGTGGGAAAAACCACTTCCGTAGGAAAACTGGCAGCAATTTTGAAAGGTCAGGGGAAGAAAGTGCTTTTGGCAGCCGCAGATACCTTTCGTGCGGGTGCCATTGAGCAGCTGAAAGAGTGGGCAAATCGTGCGGGAGTTGACATTATCAGCCAATCAGAAGGAGCAGATCCTGCTGCGGTTGTCTATGATGCTGTTGCCGCAGCGAAGGCAAGAGATGTTGATATTCTTCTTTGCGATACGGCAGGACGTCTCCACAATAAAAAGAATTTGATGAATGAATTGAGTAAGATCAATCGAATCATACAAAAAGAGTATAGCGAAGCCTACCTGGAAACGTTAATTGTTTTGGATGGAACAACCGGTCAGAATGCTCTGGCGCAGGCAAAACAATTTAAGGAGGCGACAGATATTTCCGGAATTATTTTAACAAAGCTGGATGGAACTGCTAAGGGCGGAATCGCCATAGCAATTCAATCAGAACTTGGAATCCCTGTGAAATATATCGGAATCGGAGAGCAGGTCAATGATTTGCAGAGATTTGATTCGGATATGTTCGTAAATGCACTATTTGAAAGAGGAGATTAGTAAAATGTTAGAATTAAAAGACTTTGAAGATGCATATAATAAAGTACAGGAGATTGTGCTCCCGACCAAATTAATAAAAAGTGATTGTTTTTCATCTCAGACGGGGAATGAGGTTTATTTAAAGCCGGAGAATATGCAGCTGACAGGAGCGTATAAAATTCGGGGGGCTTATTATAAAATCAGCACATTGACTAAGGAGGAGAAAGCCAAAGGTCTGATTACAGCCTCTGCGGGAAATCATGCGCAGGGAGTGGCTTTGGCTGCGGCAAAACAGGGAGTGAAAGCAACCATTGTGATGCCGACGACAACCCCTCTTTTGAAGGTAAACCGCACGAAGGATTTGGGAGCAGAAGTGATTCTCCATGGAGATGTCTATGATGAGGCATGCGATTATGCCCTTTCCCTTGCTGAAAAAAATGGCTGTACGTTTGTGCATCCATTTGATGATACCGCAGTTGCCACCGGTCAGGGAACCATTGCCATGGATATTTTCAAAGAGCTTCCGACGGTTGATTATATTCTTGTGCCAATTGGAGGCGGAGGTCTGGCAACAGGAGTTGCAACTCTTGCAAAACTTTTGAATCCTAAAATCAAAGTGATCGGCGTTGAGCCGGCAGGAGCAGCCTGCATGAAGGCGTCTTTAAAAGCAGGCGCCGTTGTATCCTGCAGTCATGTAAACACCATAGCGGATGGAACGGCGGTTCAAACGCCGGGCAAAGAAATTTTTCCGTATATTCAGCAAAATCTGGATCGCGTAATTACGGTAGAAGACGAAGAGCTGATTCCGTGTTTTTTGGATCTTTTAGAGAATCATAAAATGCTTGCGGAAAACTCCGGGCTTTTGACCATCGCGGCACTGAAACATTTGAAAGCAAAAAATAAGAAGGTGGTTTCCATTATCAGCGGCGGAAACATGGATGTTATTACAATCGCATCTCTTGTTCAGCATGGCTTGATTTTAAGAGACCGAATTTTTACACTTTCTGTTTTCCTTCCGGACAAGCCGGGAGAGCTGACAAGGGTTTCGGAGGTGATTGCAAAAGCACAGGGAAATATTATCAAACTGGAACATAACCAGTTTGTAAGCATCAACCGAAACAGTGCGGTGGAGCTTACAATTACAATGGAAGCCTTTGGAACAGAACACAAAAATAAAATAATTAATGCACTGACAGATGAGGGCTATAACCCACAGATGAGAGATTCAAAATCTGTATTTTGATTTTTTGAAACATATGCACAAATCACAAAATTAAATGTATTTAATTTTGTGCAATTTATTGAATTTTTCTTCAAATTTTGGTATAGTAAAGATAGCTTAATTGACACGTTAAAATTTGCCGATGAATGATTGAAACGTGTCAGAGAAACGAAAGAGATGGGGAGACCATATGAGGATCTTGTGAAGGGACAAGAAGTTACGTTCTTTGCTATACACCAGGAGATGGGAAGATAGAATCGAGAAACGCAAATGACCATTTACAAGAACATCGGATATGGTTGTTTGCGTTTTTTTGTTGAAAAATGTAAGGAGGACTGAACTATGAATGAAACTATAAATCGTGAAGATTTGTATTTATTTCAGACCGGTAAGGCGCGAAAAGCTTATTTAACTTTTGGATGTCATTACCAAAAAGCATCAAACACTCATAGATTTACGGTTTGGGCGCCAAACGCCAAATCGGTCAGTGTTGTTGGAGATTTTAATTTTTGGAATCCTCTCGCACACCCGATGAAGGGGGACAAGGATGGTATTTATACCATCGAGATCGAGGGATTGAAAAAAGGAGATTTATATAAGTATTATGTAGAAGGGTATGACGGAAAATGCCGTTACAAAAGTGATCCCTTTGCATTTTATTCAGAGTGTCGTCCGGCGACTGCTTCCAAAGTTTGGGATTTTGATTCATTTAAATGGACGGATAAGCGATTTATCAATCAGAGAAAGAAAAAGCAGGCGAAGGATCAGCCGATTTCCATTTATGAAATGCATCTCGGAACATGGAAGATGCCGGAGGAAGAAGACCGGGAGTTTTACAATTATCGTGAGATTGCGGACATGCTGATTCCTTATCTTAAGAAAATGGGATATACCCATGTGGAGCTGATGCCAATTACAGAATATCCATTTGATCTTTCCTGGGGGTATCAGGTTACCGGATATTATGGGGTAACTGCCAGGTATGGAACTCCGGAAGATTTTAATTACATGGTGAATGAGCTTCACAAGGCAGGAATTTGTGTGATTCTCGACTGGGTACCGGCGCATTTTCCAAGAGATGAGCATGGGCTGGCAATGTTTGACGGGACGCATATTTATGATCATGAGGATCCGAGAAAGGGAAGCCAACCGGACTGGGGAACGCTGCTTTTTAATTACGGGAAACCGGAGGTTCAAAGCTTCTTGATTTCCAGCGCCATGTTTTTTGCAGATGTTTATCATATTGATGGTATACGAATTGATGCGGTCAGCGCGATGCTCTATCTGGATTTCGGAAAACAGGAGGGTGAGTTTGTTCCAAATGAAGATGGAACCAATATCAATTATGAGGCGGTTGATTTCCTTCGGAATTTAAATAAAGCGCTTAGAGGTACATATGATGGATTCCTGACCATTGCAGAGGAATCCACAGCATATCCGAAGGTGACCAGCGATGTGGATGATCCGGAGGGACTTGGTTTCAGTTATAAGTGGAATATGGGATATATGCATGATTCCCTTTACTATATGGAGCTGGATCCTTTGTATCGAAAAGACAACCATGGAGCCATTGTATTTTCAATGGATTACGCTTACAGTGAAAACTATATTCTGCCGTATTCCCATGATGAAGTGGTACATGGAAAAGGTTCTATGATTAATAAAATGTATGGAGCTTATGAAGAGAAGTTTGCTTCCCTTCGGGCGTTGTACGGATTTACTTACGCACATCCGGGAAAGAAGCTTTTATTTATGGGCGGAGAGTTTGCACAGTTTGTAGAGTGGAGAGATAAGGAGCAGCTGGACTGGTTTTTAATTGATGATTATGAGATGCATGATTCTTTCCATGAGTATGTGGCAAGGTTAAACGAACTTTATAAAACAGAACCGGCATTGTACGAGCTGGATCAGGATCCGAAAGGCTTTGAGTGGAGACTTCAAAGAGATGCAGATCACAGTGTGTTGGCGTTTGTGAGAAAAGGAAAGGTCCATCGCGGAAAGAAACAGGAGCAGATTTTGTGTGTCTGCAATTTTACACCGGTAGAGTGGGATCAATATGAAATTCCGCTGGAAGGAAAAGCGAAACTCACCAAAATTCTGGACAGCAGCGAATTGGATTTTGGCGGGGACGGAGACGTCTCAGAAGAGAAAATCCGAACAAAACGAGTGAAAATTCCGGGAGAAAAAGGCAAGGCTTCTTATCAGAATGCGGCGCTGATATCGCTCAAACCGCTGAGTGTTGTATATTATAAAATCGAAGAGATTGAAGAAAAACCGAGGAAAGCGGCGAAAAAGACAAAAACAGCGAAGAAAGCTCCGGCAAAAAAGACAGAGATCAAAACTTCGGTTCGGGAAGAAGATAAATCGATTTCACAGAAACCGAAAGTTCCAGAAGAAACCAATAATGCTTCGCAGAAAGAGAAGATCAAAGCGGCTTCAACGAAAACAGAAATCAAAGCAGAAGCTAAAGCGGCATCGCCGGAATCTGTGAAAGTACTAAAACAGTCTGTAAAGTCAGAAAAGGATTCTTTGAAAAAGGAGCCGAAGACTCAAAATAAGAAAAAGCAACCAATCACAAAAGACAATACAGAAAAGGAGAGTTCACAGAGCAAGAAAAAAGTTACAAAAACCATCCAAAAAAAATAGTGAAAAAGGTATAAAATAAAGGAGGAGGAAGTTATGATTAACAAGAAAGAAATTGTTGCGATGCTGCTTGCAGGAGGTCAGGGGAGCAGACTGTTCGCTTTGACTCAGAAAAAAGCAAAACCAGCGGTAGCCTATGGCGGTAAGTATAAGATTATTGATTTTCCGCTTTCCAACTGTGCAAACTCAGGAATTGATACTGTTGGAGTGTTGACTCAGTACGAGCCGTTAGAGTTGAATGCCTACATCGGAACCGGTGGTTTCTGGGATTTGGATAATTTAAATGGTGGCGCCTATGTTTTGCCTCCGTATATGCGCGGTGAAACAGGAAACTGGTATCGTGGAACAGCAGACGCTATTTATCAGAACATTAACTTCATTGACAACTTTGATCCGGATCATATTATCGTATTGTCCGGAGACCAGATTTGTACGATGGACTATGATAAGATGCTTCAATATCATAAAGAAAAAGGTGCGGATTGCACAATTTCTGTACTGAACGTAACTTACGAAGAAGCAAAACGCTTTGGAATTATGAATACCGATGAGGACGAACGTATTTATGAATTTGAAGAAAAACCGGCAGAGCCGAAAAGTACGAAGGCTTCTATGGGAATCTACATTTTCAAATGGAAATTAATTCGGCAGTATCTGATTGATGATGGAAATGACCCGGATTCTGAACATGACTTTGGAAAAAATATTATTCCGCGTATGTTGGAAGACGGAAGAAAAATGTATGCATACTCCTTTGACGGATACTGGAGAGATGTAGGAACCATCGATAGTCTCTGGGAAGCCAATATGGAGCTTTTGGATGAGAACCCTCAGATTAATTTGAACGATGATAAAATGAGAATTTATACAAGAACATTTTCTCTGCCGCCGCATTTTGTTGCGGAAGGCGCAAGTGTGAAGAACTGTATTCTTGCAGACGGATGCTATATCGAAGGAGAAGTTGAAAACTGTGTGATCCATTCCGGTGTTAAAGTTGGAAAAGGAAGTGTTGTGAAAAACAGTGTTATTATGAAAGACACCGTTATAAGAAATAACTGTAAGATTGATAAGGCCCTGATTGATGAAGAAGTTGTCATAGAGCAGGGATGCTCCGTGGGAGAAGGAAATGAAGTAACTGTAATCGGATATCATTGTGTTGCATTGGAAAATGCGGTTGTTGAAGACGGAGCAATGATTTACCCTGATACCATCTTACACTAGGAGGATTGAAATATGGATAAGCAAATGTTAGGAATTATTAATGCAGGAGAAGAAAACAGAAAATTAAAAGACCTTGTGCGTTCCAGAAGTTTATCAGCGCTTCCAATCGGGGGGCGGTATCGTACGGTAGACTTTATGCTGAGTAATATGGTAAACGCAGGAATCCAGAATGTGGGGCTTCTGACAAGAAGAAATTATGATTCGCTGCTCAGTCATGTAAGCTCCGGAAAAGAGTGGGGATTGAACAAAAAACGAGGAGGATTATATATCTTCCCTCCATATATTAATGACGCGTCTCCATCCGGAGAATATGCCAGTGTTATGGATGGTCTTCGGGGAACTCTTGGATTTTTAAAGAAAGCAAAAGAACAGTATGTGCTGTTAGGTCGTTCTTATGTGATTTTTAATGTGGATTTTCAGGACATGCTGGACAAACATATAAAATCCGGAGCTGATATGACATTGATGTATTTTGATAACAGCGATGATGCAACAAATTGTGACCATGATGGCGTATATTTAAAAACAGATGATTCAGAGCGTGTTCTTGATATGTGCTATTCCGAAGGAAAACATCGCTCCAATAAGAAGAGCATGGATGTTTATATTATGAAAACAACACTGCTCATTGACTTTATTGAAACCGCGATTGCACATAATAAGAAACATTTTTTCTTTGATGTCATTGTTCCGAATTTTGATCGTCTGACCATTCAGGGATATGAATGCAAAGGATATGTGGGCTGTATTACCTCTCTCGAAGCATATTATAACGTCAATATGGATATGATTAAGAGAGAAGTTTATGAAGAACTGTTCCTTGGAAGAAGAAAAATTTATACCAAATCAGCAGACGGAGCCCCGGCAAAATACGGACCGAAAGCTGAAGTCAGCAACAGTCTGGTCAGCAGCGGATGTGAAATTGATGGAAAAGTTGAAAATTCAGTGATTTTCCGTGGATCTCAGATTGCAGAAGGTGCAGTTGTAAAAAATTCTGTTGTCATGGCAGAAGGCTTTATTGCACCTGGTGCGGAGATCAGCCGTACAATTTTAGATCGTCACGTAAAGGTTTATTCCAATGCACATTTGGCCGGTTCCTCAAATCATCCAGTGTTTATTCCGAAAGGAGCAAATATTAATGAGTAAAGATAACGTATTAAATGTGCTTCTGGTCGGGGCAGAATGCGCGCCGTTTGTAAAGCTGGGCGGACTGGCTGACGTTATGGGAACACTTCCTGGGGAATTAAATAAAATCGGGGCGGATGCCAGAGTTATGATGCCCTTTCACAGTCAGATGAAGTGGAAATATGCGTCTCAGACCAGACATCTGGCAGACTTTAATGTTATGTTTAATGGCGGAGAAGTATATGTCGGCGTGGAAGAATTGTATTATAACGATGTGATTTATTATTTCATTGACAATGAAGGATTTTTCGGAGATGCTGTATATCGGGGTGGAGTTGCGGAAGGAGAACAGTATGCATTTTTCTGCCGGGCGGTCATCGAGGCAGCCAGCCGCATAGGGTTTATTCCGGACGTCATTCATTGCAATGACTGGCAGACCGGCTTGATTCCGATTCTTTTGAGAACACAGTATGGACACTGGGAAATCGGAAGAGCGAAAACAATTTTTACCATCCATAATATGATGTATCAGGGTGAGTTTGCATTTGAGCAGTTTCAGCAGTGGCTTGGCATTGATCCCAGGTATGATACTCCAGAGTTTATGCATAATTACGAATGTGCCAGCTTTATGAAGGCAGCGTTGGTATTTGCAGACCGGTTAAGCACAGTAAGTCCGACTTATGCACAGGAAATTAAAAATCCGGCGTTTGCTTACCGGCAGGAAGGAATCTTAAATGCAAGAGCAGGAGATACATGGGGGATTTTAAACGGAATGAATATGGAAGAGTTTGATCCGGAAACGGATCCTCTGATTCCTTACCATTTTAATAAGGACGATTTATCCGGAAAGAAAAAAAATAAGGTGGAGCTGATCAAACGCTTAGGATTATCAATTACCCCGGGAGTACCGATCATTGGTATGGTAACCAGACTTACGGAGCAAAAAGGGCTGGATCTGGTAAAATACATGTTGGATGAGATTATGTATACAGAAAATGTAGCATTTGCAATTCTTGGCACCGGAGATTACGAATATGAAGAATTTTTCCGGTTTATGGAAGGAAAATATAAAGGCAGAATCTGTTCTTATATTGCCTATGATAATGCCGTTGCACATCAGATTTATGCTGCCAGTGATTTATTCCTGATGCCATCCAAATTTGAGCCATGCGGAATATCTCAGATGATCGCTCTTCGTTATGGAACACTTCCGATTGTTCGTGAGACGGGAGGTCTTAAGGATACAGTACAAAGTTATAATGAGTACGAAGATACCGGAAATGGTTTTTCTTTTGCAAATTATAATGCACACGAGATGCTTGGTGCAATCCGCTATGCTCTGCAGACACTGCAGAGTCCGAAGAGAAAGCATGGGTTGATTCGTCGGGCAATGGAATCCGATAATAGTTTTGCAAGATCTGCAAAAATATATATGGATATGTTTCAAAGTGTGTTATAATAGCATAAAATCATAGTGAGAAACAAGAAAAGACCAATAGGCGCTCATCCAATTGGGGGTTCTATTGGTCTTTAATTATGGGTTCAATATCAGATATTTTGGAGCCACGCCTGATTTTTAACGGGTGGAAAGGGGTAATACAGATGAGCTTATGTGGCGGCAGTCGCGCAGACAGAATTATAAAAAAAATTGAAAATAAATTAATCAATGCACTGGGTACAACGCTGGAGGACGCCACCAATGATGAGATTTATAAAGCGGCGGCGGGATGCATCCGGGATGAGATTATGATGTTATGGGCAGCCGGAAAGAAGAAAGCAGAAGAGCAGGGAGTCAAACGACTGTATTATATGTCGGCAGAATTCTTAATGGGCAGGGCCTTCTCAAACAACTTGATCAATTTAGGAGTTTATTGGGATTATCGAGAAGCTTTTCAGAAACTGGGGATTGATTTTGAGGTGATTGCAGATGAAGAGACGGAAGCAGGGCTTGGAAACGGAGGACTGGGACGCCTTGCAGCATGTTTTTTAGATTCTTTGGCGACACAGAGTTTTCCGGTCGTCGGGTGTGGAATTCGTTATGAGTTCGGTCTGTTTCGGCAAAAGATTATGGACGGGGGACAGATTGAGGTTGAGGATGACTGGCTGCGGGATGGCTGCATCTGGGAGGTTGAACGTCCGGAGCTAAGCGTGGAAGTACATTTTAACGGCACCATTGAGGAGAACTGGACCGAAGACGGACTGAAAATTATTCATAAAGATTACAATACGGTTGTTGCGGTTCCTTATGATGTTCCGGTCGTGGGATATCAAAGCCAGATGCCGGCGACGCTAAGGTTGTGGAGCGCCAGAAGCAAACAAAGATTTGATCTGCATTCGTTTAATGAGGGGATCTATGATAAGGCAATGGCAGATCAGGCATTTGCAGAGGTCATATCAAAAGTACTGTATCCGGCAGACGATCATATGCAGGGAAAAATGCTGCGGTTAAAACAATTTTATTTTTTAGCGTCGGCAACGATGCAGCTGATGGTAAAGACGCATAAAAAGCACCGCGGTGATTTGCACACCTTACCGAATTATGCTGTGATACAGATCAATGATACGCATCCGACGCTGGCAATTCCGGAACTGATGAGAATTTTAATGGATGAGGAAGGCTTTGGATGGGATGAGGCATACCAGATGGTGAAAAAGATGTTTCATTACACTAATCATACGATGATATCAGAGGCATTGGAATGTTGGGATGAAAATATGTTTAAGCTGCTGCTTCCGCGATTGTACCAAATTATATGTATTTTAAATGAAAAGTATTGCGCAAAACTGCGGATTTACTATGCCAACGATGAAGAACGAATCTCCAGAATGTCCATGATAGGAAATAATCAGATCCGCATGGCAAATTTATGTGTGGCAGTGTGCCGGAGAGTCAATGGGGTGTCCGAACTTCATGGGGATCTGCTGAAAAAAAATCTTTTTCATGACTCTTACAGTATTTATCCGCAAAAATATCTTGCTGTTACCAATGGAGTAACTCATCGCAGATGGTTTGCACTGGCAAATCCGCGGCTATTCCAGCTGGTACAAGAGTATATACCGGGAGATATTCTGAAGGAATATCATTTGTTTGGAGATCTTTTGCTTTGGAAGGATGATTTGGATTTTGGCAGAAAATATGACAAAGTAAAGCAGGAGAATAAAAGAAGGTTTGTAAAATATATCAAGGAAAAACAGGGAATTGATGTCAATCCCAATTCCATCTTTGATGTACAATGTAAACGGCTTCATGAGTATAAAAGACAACTGCTGAAATGTCTCCATATTATTTATCTGTATCAGCAGCTTAAGAAACATCCGGATATCATTTCAACACCGATTACTTTTATCTTTGGAGCAAAAGCGGCGCCGGGATATACTCGGGCAAAAGATATTATAAGGCTGATTCATTCCATTGGAGAGATGGTCAATCGAGATCCGGCAACAAAAGAGAAACTGCAGATTGTGTTCGTAGAAAACTACGGGGTTTCCGTGGCGGAAATATTGATTCCTGCAGCGGATATCAGCGAACAATTATCGACGGCGGGATTTGAAGCATCCGGTACCGGAAATATGAAATTTATGATGAACGGAGCTTTGACCATAGGAACAAGAGACGGTGCAAATCTGGAGATCTTAAGGCAGGTGGGTGAAGATCAAATTTTTATGTTTGGTGCAAAGGCAGAGGAAATTCAGAATATGAAACGGTATCATACGTATAATCCGGGAACCATTTTTGAAGAGAGTCCGAATATTCGGGATGTGTGCAACTGTCTGGTGGACGGTGAGCTGTTTCTATATGGAAAAAGAAAATATTCCGACATTTATCAGTCGCTGCTGTTTGGAGAGTATGGACAGCCCGATCAATATTTCGTACTTTATGATTTGCCATCTTATATTGAAACTTTTTGGAAGGCTTACGATTTGTATGAAAATCACCATGAGCAATGGGTAAAAAAAGCCGTGATCAATACCGCGAAGTCAGGAATGTTTTCCTCAGACCGGACCGTTGAGCAATACAATGAAAAGATTTGGAATTTAACAAAGGTTCGATAGTACCCAAATAAATCAAAGAAAGATAGGATTGAGATTATGATTCATAATGCTTCAATAGAAAAATTTAGAACTCCTTTGGGAGCTGTAAAAAAGGGAGAGGATGTGACGCTTCGGTTGTTTGGGATTCCGAAGGAAGCTCAAAAGATCGAGGTGGTTTTGTTTTCCGAACATCTTCATTGGGAATATGAAATGGCAGGAAACGGAGACTGTTTTGAAAAAACGATTTCGATGCCGTTATCTGCCTGTGTTGTCTGGTATTATTTCAGAATATGGGAAAATGGAACTGCGTATTTCTATGGCGCCAAACCGGGTCTGACGCAAGGGGAAGGCATGATCGTCAGTGATATGCCGTTTAATTTCCAAATTACAGTTTACGAGAGTGATTTTGATACGCCCAGATGGATGGCAGAGGGGATTATGTATCAGATTTTTCCGGATCGTTTTTGCAGAGGCAATCAAAAAAATATGGAAAAAGGGAGACGCTATCATGAGGGAATGGGCAGAGAGGTCTATCTTCATGAGAGCTGGGAGGAGCAGCCGCTGTTTGGACCGCTGCCGGGAAAACAATTCTATGATCCCTGTGATTATTTTGGAGGAGATTTGGAAGGAATCATATCGAAGCTGGATGAATTGAGACAGCTTGGAGTGACCTGTATTTATTTAAATCCCATCGGTGAAGCAGCGTCCAATCACCGATATAATACGTCGGATTATAAAAGGGTAGATCCATTTTTGGGAAGTAATGAAGATTTTCAGAGACTGTGCCGGTTTGCACAGGAAAAACAGATTCGCATTCTTTTAGACGGGGTCTATTCTCACACCGGAGATGACAGTGTATATTTTAATAAAAAAGGAAACTATAAAACTCTTGGAGCATTCCAGGGACCGGAGTCTGAGTTTTATGACTGGTATTCTTTTGATGAACAAGGAAATTATGAGAGCTGGTGGGGATTTCAGTCTTTGCCGGAAGTCAATGAGCTCAATGAGAAATTTTTGAACTATGTGATTACAGGAGAAGATTCAGTCATTAAGCACTGGCTTTCTCTGGGAGCGTACGGCTTTCGTCTGGATGTTGCAGATGAGCTGCCGGATGAGTTTATTTTTATGCTGCGCAAGATATTGAAGGAACAGTGCAGGGATTATGCTTTGATCGGGGAAGTATGGGAGGATGTCACAACGAAGGAAAGCTATGGAGTAAAGCGGAAGTATGCGTTGGGAAAAGGATTGGACAGTACAATGAACTATCCGTTGAAAGTATATCTTGCCGATTATCTTCTGGGATATAAAAATGCTTATGATATGCAGGAATTTTTATTGGGGCAGCAGTGCAATTATCCAAAACCGTTTTATTATGCGGCAATGAATTTGTTGTCATCTCACGATATTCCACGGATCAGAACGACCCTTGCGGCGGGGATGAACGAAACTCTGCCGTCCAGAGAAAAACAAATTGAGTATGTGATAACGTCAGAGATGGATAAAAAAGGAGCGGCTCTTACGCGGCTTGCCATGGCGGTTCAGTTTTTTGTTCCGGGGATGCCGTGCATTTACTATGGAGATGAGTATGGCATGCACGGATTTATGGACCCCCTGAATCGAGGAGCCTTTTTTAAAAATGACGAAACCGTTTACCATGAAATGAAAAAGATAACAACGTTAAGATCCAAAGAAACCGTGCTGAAAACCGGGCATGCATTATTTTTTGCAGTGAATGAAAAGGTTTTGGGGATTCTTCGGTTCATTTCAGACAGAAAAAATGTTTTTGGCGAGACATGTGAAAACAAAGCATTGCTTCTTCTTGTAAATTCAGGAAATCAAAAAGAGACGGTGCGTTTGGATCTCCGAGAGAAAAAAGAAGGAATTGGGGAAGCGATTCATCAGGCTTTGATGCATCAGCTGGAAACGCCAATTGTCAATGCAGCTTTAGAGCCGATGGATTATAAGGTGTTGGAATTAAACAGGAAGGCAGAGGAAACTTCCGGTGCAATTTCTTTAAAAAAATAATCACCGCAAGTGTCCAAAGGCACATTCCAGGATTATAAAGAGAGGAGACAGAAAAGATCCGGCGGATCAATTTCTGTCTCCTTTCATGTGATAGAAACGATTTTATGTTTCGATGTACATCGGACATAAAACCTTTATCGTTCGGAGAGAAAATCATCTTCTTCCTCTTCGATCAGGGAGTAGGCAATGTTTACACAGTGATCGGCGATTCGCTCCAGGGAGGAGAGCATATCGGAAAACAGCAGACCTGCCCGAGGTTCACAGGTTCCTTTGGCAAGGCGTTTTACATGATGCTTTTGATATTTGCGTTCCATTTTGTCAATGGCATGTTCCAGAGACGAAATATTCATGAGGCTTTCTTCTGAAGGGATTTCACCGTTTTGTTCCATGAAACAGTCAATGGATTGATCCAGAATCTGAAAAACAGAGCGTGACATGGTACGAATTTCTTCTTTTGCATCTTCGGTTAATCCGGTTTTGTACTTGATTTCTGTTTTTGTAAAATCGGCAAAATTCTCAGCAAGGTCACCGATTCGTTCAATATCATGAACGATATTGAACATAGAGCCGAGGATTTTTTGGTCAGATACCGGAAGCGTCATCTGATTGGATTTGACCAGATAATTGGTGACGGCATGGCTGATGAAATTGATATCTTCTTCCTGTGCATAGATTTTTTTCAGATCCTGATCATTTTTTTCTAAAAACCCCTGAATGGAAAGAATAAGATTTTCTTTTGCCATGGCTGCCAGTCGTCCCAGTTCATTTTTTGCCAGAGGGATGACGGTGGCAGGGGAGTTCATGGACGAGTCACTGATAAATTGAAGCTCGTTGCGCTGAGGTTTGATTTCTGTACCTGAGATTATTTTTTCTGTCAGTCTGACAACCAAAGGTGCACAAGGAAACATAAACAAAACTTCAATAATTTTAAAGGTCGTATGCGCATTTGCAACACTTCGTCCGAGATTTCCGCCGGAAATCTGCAGGAAGAAATCTGTAATCGAAGGAAGCGCCAAAGACAGGCCGGTAAAGATAATGGCACTGCCGAAGATGTTAAAAAGAAAATGAATCATTGCAGCTCTTTTTGCATTTTTATTTCCGCTTAAGCTGGCAAGAAGGGCTGATACGCAGGAACCCATATTACAGCCGAGAATGATAAAGAAGCAGATCGGCAGCGACAATAAATGTTGGGATGCCATAAGCAGAACAATACTGACAGTCACGGAGGAACTTTGAAGGATTGCGGTAATGATAAAACCAAATAAAATTCCCAGCAAATGGTTGTCAAGACTCTGCAGCAATTGTGTAATCATCGGAGATTCTCTTAAAACAGACATAGCATCGGACATAGAAGTGAGTCCCATAAAGAGAACGCCGAATCCGAGGATCACCTCTCCCACTTTTTTAATGGCAGGATTGTCCAAAAACAGTACCATAATGACTCCCGCCATTAAAAAAACAGGAGCGATGTCTGAAAGATGGAAGGATACAAGCTGGGAGGTAACCGTCGTTCCAATATTTGCTCCCAGGATGACGCCGGCGGCCTGTGACAGATTCATAAGTCCGGCGTTTACGAAACTTACGACCATAACCGTAGTTGCGCTGGAAGACTGGATGATTCCTGTAAAAATAATTCCCACAATGACGCCGGCAAGACGATTGGCGGTAAAGACTTCCAGGATTCGGCGAAGTCTGGCGCCTGCTGCTTTTTCCAGTCCATCGCTCATAAGTTTCATTCCATATAGAAATAAACCAAGGCCTCCGATCAGGGAGAGTATGATAGTGTAGTCCATAAAGCATGACTCCTTTACAATAATTTTACATAAACTTTACTTATATTTTACTTTACGCAAGACAGCATGACAAGAAAAAGATTGTCATTTTTTCTGGAATCCAGTATAATCTTAATCAATCAAAGTTAAAAGAAACGATCGTTTGGAGGAAGCTATGAAAAAATATGATGTGGTGCTGGTCGGAGGCGGATTATTCAATGGAATTGTTGCAAATGAGATGAAAAAGCAAAACAAGAGTTGTCTTGTAGTGGAAAAGCGGACGGTCTTAGGCGGAAATCTTTATTGCCGAGAGGTAGAAGGGATTATGGTCCATGAATATGGGGCACATATTTTTCATACAAGTGATGAAGAAGTCTGGAATTATGTCAATGAACTGGCAGAATTTAACCATTATATCAATTCTCCGATTGCAAATTATTATGGAGAGACTTATAATCTCCCTTTTAATATGAACACATTCAGTAAGATGTGGGGGATCTCAAAGCCGGAGGAGGCAAAAAAAATTATTGAAGAACAAAGGCAGGCTGTATCGGAGGAACCGAAAAATTTGGAAGAGCAGGCAATTCGTCTGGTAGGAATTGATGTTTATAAAAAATTAATTCAAGGATATACAATGAAACAATGGGGACGAGAGTGCAAAGATCTTCCGCCGTCAATTATTAAAAGACTTCCTGTTCGGTATACGTATGATAACAATTATTTTAATGATCCCTATCAGGGAATTCCAAAGGGCGGCTATAATGTGCTGATTGAAAAACTGTATGAAGGATGCGATATTTTGGTCGGAACAGATTTTTTGCAGGATCGCGAAACCTATACGGCGATGTCAGATCGGATTGTATATACGGGAACCATTGATTCTTATTATGATTATTGTTATGGGAAACTGGAATACCGGAGTTTGCGGTTTGAACATAAACTGCTGGAAGAAAAGAATCATCAGGGAGTGGCGGTGATGAACTATACAGATCCTGAAACACCGTTTACAAGAAAGATCGAGCATAAGCATTTTGAATTTGGAACACAGGAAAAGACAGTGGTTACAAAAGAGTATTCTGCGGAATGGGAAGATGGAATGGAGCCGTATTATCCGGTCAATGATGAAAAGAACAGCGTATTATTTGAAAAATATAAAAAGCTTTCGCAAAAAGAAGAAAAAGTACTGTTTGGCGGACGTCTGGGTGAGTATAAATATTATGATATGGATAAAGTCATTGCATCAGCATTAAAATTTGTAAAAGAAAAACTGTAAATCTGCAGGGAAGAACCTAAGAAAATGAAACCCATTTTCTTAGGTTCTTCTGTACTAGACGAATTTTCGTCAATCATGTATAATAAAATCCAAATGCAAAGAAAAGAAAAAGATATTTATTTGGGAGAATATAGAATGCAGGAATTTAGAAATGAGTCAGAAAAACAATATGATTATATGCAGCAGATGAAGACATGGGTGGAGAGAAAATCCAAAGAGCTTGGGCGGCCGCTGACATGTCATTGTACGACGTTTGGATGTCAGATGAATGAAAAAGATTCGGAGAAACTTCTCGGAATTTTAGAGACCATCGGTTATCAGGAAGTGGAAACGGAAGAAGCGGATTTTCTGCTTTTTAACACCTGCACCGTCCGTGAGAATGCCAATACAAAGTTGTACGGACATCTGGGGCAAGTAAAGAAAATGAAGGAAAAAAATCCTCATATGATGATTGGGCTCTGCGGATGTATGATGCAGGAATCGCATGTGATTGAAAAGATTCGATCAAGCTATCGGTTTGTGGATTTGGTTTTCGGAACCCATAATATTTTTAAATTGGCAGAGCTTATGAAGGCAAAGGTGGATTCGGACAGTATGATTGTGGATATCTGGAAAGATACAGATCAGATTGTGGAGGATCTTCCCAGCGACCGAAAGTTTTCTTTTAAATGCGGTGTGAATATTATGTATGGCTGCAATAATTTTTGCAGCTATTGCATTGTTCCGTATGTGAGGGGCAGAGAAAGAAGCAGAAAACCGGAGGACATTGTCAAAGAAGTCCAGAAGGTGGTGTCCGAGGGCGTCAAAGAGGTCATGCTTTTGGGACAAAATGTCAATTCCTATGGAAAAACGTTAGAAAATCCCATGACCTTTGCCGAGCTGCTCAAAGAGGTAGAGAAGGTAGAAGGACTTGAGAGAATTCGTTTTATGACGCCTCATCCGAAGGATCTTTCGGATGAGCTGATTGAAGCGATGGCAGGTTCTGAAAAAATATGCAGTCATATGCACCTTCCGATGCAGTCAGGAAGCAGCCGGCTGTTAAAGTTAATGAACCGTCATTATACAAAAGAACAGTATCTTGCATTGGCGCAAAAGATTAAGGAAAGAATTCCGGGGGTGTCTTTTACCACGGATATTATTGTAGGATTTCCGGGAGAGACAGAGGAAGATTTTGAGGAAACCTTAGACGTGGTGCGGCAGGTTGGATTTGACAGCGCTTATACCTATGTTTATTCAAAGCGTACCGGAACTCCGGCTGCTTCTATGGAAAATCAAGTAGACAAAGATGTGATCAAGAGGCGGTTTGACCGTTTGCTTGCCTTGTTAAAAGAGACTTCTGCTGAAAACTGCAAGAAAAAAATCGGTCTTGTGGAAACGGTTCTGGTAGAGGAAGAAAATACACATGAACAGGGAATGCTGACAGGTAGGCTGGAAAACAATCTTCTGGTGCATTTTAAAGGATGCAGGGAACAGATTGGAACGATGGTGGATGTGAAATTAACAGAAGAAAAAGGGTTTTATTATATGGGAGAACAAATGCATGTCTAAATTAACGCCAATGATGCAGCAGTACATGAAAATCAAAGAGGAAAATAAGGATTGCATTTTATTTTACCGCCTGGGAGATTTTTATGAGATGTTTTTTGAGGACGCGCTGACTGCATCAAAAGAATTGGAAATTACATTGACAGGAAAAAATTGCGGTTTGGAAGAACGGGCGCCGATGTGCGGCGTTCCCTATCACGCCGCGGATTCTTATTTAAATAAACTGGTGGAAAAAGGTTATAAGGTTGGAATCTGTGAACAGGTGGAGGACCCCAGTCAGGCCAAGGGGATTGTAAAACGCGAAATTGTCAGAATCGTAACACCAGGAACGAACATTTCACAACAGAGTTTGGAGGATGAAAAAAATAATTATTTAATGTGCATTTTTTCCAGTGACGGAAGCTACGGCATTTCGCTGGTGGATGTGACAACGGGAGATTTCAGGACGACCTCTGTGGATCGTCTGTCCAAAGTCAGGGATGAGATTTTTAAATTTGCCCCCGCAGAAATTATATGCAATGATGCATTTTTTATCAGCGGCATGGATTTTGAATCTCTGAGAGATAAGATGAATCTTGTGGTTTCCGGAATTGAAGCCTATTATTTTGATGAAGATCAGGGAATAGAAAGAATCAAGCGTCAGTTTAAGGTGGGAAATTTGGAGGGACTGGGGCTTACGGACCATCCAATGGCAATCATTGCCACCGGGGCTTTGCTTGGATATCTCCATGAAACACAAAAAAGCTCGCTGGATCATTTGATGCATATAACGCCGTATGAGACCAGTGAGTTTATGGTGATTGACAGTTCCAGCAGAAGAAATCTGGAGCTGTGTGAAACCTTGCGGGATAAGCAAAAAAAGGGATCTCTTCTTTGGGTTTTGGATAAGACGAAAACTGCCATGGGAGCCAGAATGCTTCGGAGTATGGTAGAACAGCCTCTGGTTGACATGGAAAAAATTCAGGAGCGCTATGACGCAGTTTCCTCACTGACGGAACAGGCGATTGTCCGGGAAGAATTAAGGGAGTATTTAAATCCCATTTATGATTTGGAACGTTTGATGACAAAAGTCAGTTATAAGACAGCGAATCCAAGAGATCTGATTGCCTTCAAGAGTTCTCTGGCATGGCTTCCTCCGATGAAAACCATTTTGCTGGAATGTAACGATCCCCTGCTGTCTTCTCTTCAAAAGGAACTGGATGTTCTCTCGGATCTTCATCAATTGCTGGAAGATTCTATTGTGGAAGAGCCGCCTTTGGCAGTAAAAGAGGGCGGAATCATCAAGGATGGATTTAAAGAAGACATTGACCGGCTGAAAAGGGCAAAAACAGAAGGAAAACAGTGGCTGATGGAATTGGAAGAGCGGGAAAGACAGGCCACGGGAATTAAAAATTTAAAAGTAAAATTCAATAAAGTATTCGGCTATTATCTGGATGTTACCAACTCCTACAAAGAGCTGGTGCCGGAACACTACATACGAAAACAGACACTGGCAAATTCGGAGCGTTATACCACAGAGGAATTAAATCAGCTGGCAGATACGATTCTTGGTTCGGAAGACCGTCTGTACGCTTTAGAATACGAAACGTTTGTTGCAATCCGAGAAACTCTGGCGGCAGAAATGGAGCGCATTTCCAAGACTGCGCATATCATTGCGCAAATTGATGTTCTGGCGTCGCTGGCGTTTGTGGCGGAGAGAAATCATTATGTTCGTCCGAAGCTGAACAGCAGGGGAATCATTGACATTAAAGACGGGCGGCATCCGGTGGTGGAACAAATGATTCAAAATGATATGTTTATTGCAAATGATACCTATCTGGACAATCGAAAGAATCGAGTTGCAATCATCACCGGACCGAATATGGCAGGAAAATCTACATATATGCGGCAGGCAGCTCTGATTGTTTTGATGGCGCAGGTGGGATCCTTTGTGCCGGCATCCAAGGCAAATATCGGCATTGTAGACCGGATTTTTACCAGAGTAGGGGCATCCGATGATCTTGCCTCCGGTCAGAGTACTTTTATGGTGGAAATGAGTGAAGTTGCCAATATTTTAAGAAATGCAACAAAGAACAGTTTATTAATTTTAGATGAGATTGGAAGAGGGACCAGTACCTTTGACGGACTTTCCATCGCCTGGGCTGTGGTTGAATATATCAGCAATGCGAAGTTTCTGGGAGCGAAAACCCTGTTTGCAACCCATTATCATGAATTAACCGAACTGGAAGGGAAGCTTGACAGTGTGAACAATTACTGCATTGCTGTAAAGGAACAGGGAGACAATATTGTATTTTTAAGAAAAATTATCAGAGGAGGGGCAGATAAAAGCTATGGAGTTCAGGTGGCAAAGCTTGCCGGAGTTCCGGATGTTGTGATTCAGCGAGCCAAAGAAATTGCCCGGGAATTGGAAGAGCATGAGTTGACTGCAAAGGCCAAGGAAATCAAGACCTATGGAGAGGCAGAACAGCTTTGCTTTTTCAGACAGAGTGAGGAGCCCACCATGGAGCATCCGTTTATGGCAGAGCTCAGAGAGAAGGATTTGTCGGATATGACGCCGCTGGAGGCTTTAAATTACCTGTATGTTTTGCAGAATAAGCTAAAAAATGAGGAGTAATATATGGCGAAGATACAGCTATTGGATCAGAAAACAATTGATAATATTGCGGCGGGAGAAGTCATTGAACGGCCGGCATCTGTGGTAAAAGAGCTGGTGGAGAATGCCATTGATGCAAAAGCCAGCGCGGTTACAGTGGAGATTAAGGACGGCGGAATGACGTTGATTCGCGTAACCGATAATGGGTGTGGGATTCCGAAGGATCAGGTACGAACTGCTTTTTTGCGTCATGCTACCAGTAAAATCCGATCTGTGGAGGATCTGTTAACCGTATCGTCTCTGGGATTTCGAGGCGAAGCACTTTCCAGCATCAGTGCGGTGGCACAGGTAGAGCTTGTGACAAAGACTTCCGAGAGCTTTTCCGGCGTTTCTTATAAAATCTGCGGAGGAGAAGAGGAAGCCTTTGAGGAAATCGGCGCGCCGGATGGCACGACGTTCTTAGTAAAAAATTTGTTTTACAATACTCCGGCACGAAGAAAATTTTTAAAAAGTCCGGCGACAGAAGCGGGATACGTGGAACAAATGATGATCCATATGGCGCTAAGTCATCCAGAAATCTCTTTAAAATTTATCCATAACAATAAGAATAAAATTTATACTTCGGGAAACGGAAATGTGAAAGACATCATCTATCATATTTACGGAAGAGATGTGGCAGGAGCTTTAATTGAGCTGAGTGCAGAGACTGAAAATGTAAAGGTGACGGGATTTGCAGCAAAACCGTTTGTGTCCAGAGGAAATCGAAATTATGAAAGTTATTTTATTAATGGGCGGTATATTAAAAGCTCTCTGATCTATAAAGCCATTGAAGAAGGGTATCGTACTTTTACTATGACCCACCGTTATCCTTTTGTGTGTCTGGAATTAAAGATCAATCCTCAGCTGCTGGATGTGAATGTACATCCGACCAAAATGGAAATTCGTTTTCGCAACGGCAGTGAGATCTATGATCTGCTTTCTGCTCAGATTCGGAATGCGCTGATGAGGAAGGATTTGGTGCCGAATGTTTCTGTGGCACAAAAAAAGGAACAGAAACCGGAGAAAAAGGAAAATGAGCAGGCCGATCAGGAGGTTTTGAAGCCAGTAAAAACACCGGAACCGTTTGAGCAGATAAGAAGAACAAACGAAGCTTTGACAAAGTCGCCTGTTTTTGCGGGAAGGAATTATGACAGGAATCCAAGCTCTTTTTCAGAAGATCATCGCGGGGAGTCTGCGGGAGAGCAGATGACGTTACATGAAAATCCTGTATTTGCCAGGGAAGCGAAACCGGACCGGACGGTATTGGGGCAATTATTTAAGACTTATTGGTTAATTGAATATGAGGATCAATTATTCATTATGGATCAGCATGCTGCCCATGAGAAGGTAAATTATGAACGGCTTCTGAAAAATTTTCATGAAAAAGAAATCTATCGTCAGCAGCTTCTGCCTCCGATGGTTCTGACGGCATCTATGGCAGAGGCACAAGCGCTAAAAGAATATAAAAATGTGTTTGAAAATTTTGGATTTGTCATTGAGTCTTTTGGGGGCAATGAGTACTGCATTCGAGAGGTTCCTGCCAATCTTTACGGCATCGGTGAAAAAGAACTGCTGGTGGAGCTTTTGGATTCCATCAGCCAGGAACACGGAGTATTGAGTACGGAGATGATTGCATCAAAACTTGCGTCTATGGCATGTAAGATGTCCGTTAAGGGGAATCAGACGATCTCCAGGATGGAGGTGGAGCACTTGCTGGATGAACTAATGGAGCTTGAACAGCCATATCAGTGCCCTCATGGACGGCCTACCATCATTAAGATGTCAAAATATGAGCTGGATAAAAAATTTAAGAGAATTGTATAGGAGGACAAGATGAGGGATGAAGAATTATTGGAGATTGCCGACCGGGCAAAAGAGAATGCCTATGCGCCTTACTCAAACTTTCGGGTGGGAGCGGCGCTTCTAACCAGAGAGGGAAAGGTCTTTACCGGGTGCAATGTGGAAAATTCGTCTTATGGAGCTGCAATTTGTGCAGAACGTTCTGCGGTTTCTCATGCGGTCAGCTGCGGTTTCCGGGACTTTGATGCGATTGCCATTGCATCAAGCGGGGAGGCTACGGTGTATCCCTGTGGAATCTGCCGGCAGGTGCTTCATGAATTCCATCCGGACATGCGAGTCATTTGTCAGTCAGAAGACGGCTATGAAACCTATCGACTATCAGAACTTATGCCGAAAGGATTTTAGATGATGAAACCAATGGTAATTTTAACGGGACCGACGGCAGTGGGAAAAACAGAACTTTCCATTGAGCTTGCAAGGGCGCTGGATGCAGAGATTATTTCCGCAGATTCCATGCAGGTATATCGGAAAATGGACATTGGAACTGCCAAAATACGGCCGGAGGAAATGGGGGGAATTGTCCATCATTTGATAGATTGTCTGGACCCCGCAGAGGAATTTCATGTGGCAAAATTTCAGAAAATGGCAAAAGAAGCTCTGGATGAGATCTATGCCAGAAGAAAAATCCCTTTGATCGTGGGGGGAACCGGATTTTATATTCAAAGTCTGTTGTATGACATTGATTTTACAGAAGAAAAAGGAGATTTGTCTTATCGTAAATCTTTGGAAGAAAAGGCAGACAAGGAGGGAAACGAAACATTGTTTCAGATGCTTCGCGGGATAGATCCGGTATCCGCAGAAAAAATTCATCCCAACAATCGAAAGCGTGTCATCCGGGCACTGGAATTTTATAAATTCAATGGATATCCGATTTCCCAGCACAATGAAGCCGAGGCAAAAAAAGAATCGCCGTATCACTTTGTGTATTTTGTGCTGAATCAAAACAGAGAGGTCCTCTATGAAAGAATTAACCAAAGAGTGGATCTTATGATGAAAGAAGGGCTCATCGAGGAGGTAAGGAAGCTCCAAAAGGAAGGATATCAAAAAAACATGGTGTCGATGCAGGGGATCGGATATCGGCAGGTTTTTGAATATCTGGAGGGAAATACTTCTCTGGAGGAAACCATTGAGAACATTAAAAAGGATACCAGACATTTTGCAAAACGACAGCTCACATGGTTTGGCAGAGAAAAAGACGTTTGTATGGTGGATAAGTCAAAATTTGAGACCGAAACAGCCGTTTTAAATGAAATGCTGCAAATTTTAAAAAAGAAAGGGATCTATCATGGATCATTTGAAGGAATATTATAGGCAAATGGGCGTAAGCGGAGAGGTTTACGACTACGCGCAGGAAATTGAGACAAAACTGAAAGAACGTTTCACGGCGTTGGATGCCATGGCGGAATTTCATCAGATTAGGATTCTAAAAGCGATGCAGAAACGGCAAATAGCCGAGATGCACTTAGGCGGAACGACCGGATATGGATATAACGACGCCGGGAGGGAGGCCATTGAAGGGCTTTATGCGGATGTGTTTGGTACGGAAGATGCCTTAGTGCGGCCGCAGATTACATGCGGAACCCATGCGCTGGGAATTGCGCTCGGGGCAAATCTAAGACCGGGAGATGAGATTCTTGCAATTTCCGGGAAACCGTATGATACATTGGAGGAGGTTATTGGAATCCGGGCTTCCAAGGGATCTTTAGCAGAATATGGGATTACTTATGCGCAGGCAGATCTTTTGCCGGATGGAAGTTTTGATTATCCGAAGATCAAAGCAGCAATGAATGAAAGGACAAAATTAATTCACATTCAGAGATCAAAAGGCTATGCTTCTCGCCGGACGCTGTCGGTGGATCAGATCGGAGAGGCCATTGCGTTTGTAAAAAAAATTTGTTCGAATGTGATTGTAATGGTTGATAACTGCTATGGTGAATTTGTGGAAGATAGGGAACCGTCCCAGGTGGGAGCAGATCTTGTGGTGGGATCGCTGATTAAAAATCCGGGAGGCGGACTGGCGCCGATCGGAGGTTATATTTGCGGAAAGGCGGATCTCATTGAACAATGTGCATTTCGTCTGACAACACCGGGGCTGGGAAAAGAAGTGGGGGCAACCCTGGGAGTAAACCGCCAGTTTATTCAGGGACTGTTTCTTGCTCCGACTGTGGTCAGTGCAGCGGTAAAGGGAGCGGTGTTTGCGGCAAATCTTTATGAAACTTTAGGATTCTCTGTGATTCCGGGAGGACAGGAGGAGCGCCATGATATTATTCAGGCAGTGGAATTTCATGATCCGGAGAAATTGATTGCATTTTGTGAGGGGATTCAGATGGCATCTCCTATTGACAGCCATGTAACGCCGATTCCGTGGGATATGCCGGGGTATGACAGCCAGGTGATTATGGCGGCGGGAACCTTTGTGTCCGGTGCGTCCATTGAGCTGAGTGCAGATGGTCCGATGAAAGAACCTTATGCGGCTTATTTCCAGGGAGGGCTCACATATCCTCATGCCAAATATGGAATTATCATGTCTCTTCAGAGAATGAGAGAGAAAGGATTAGTGGAAATTCGACAAAATACGAAGAAAAACTAAGAAAATTTTAAGGAAAACACATGGTTGTTTTCTATACATTGTTCCAAAGTTATGGTAAGATTTATAGATGAGAAATGTTTTTGACCGGAGGGATTTTTTCGGCAGGAAAGGATCACAGATGGAAAAAAAGCATCAAACATTAAAGGAAATTCCAATTTCCGAGAGACCTTATGAAAAATGTGAAAAATACGGAGCGAAGATGCTCTCAGACGCCGAGCTTTTGTCCATTATCTTAAGAACCGGAACCCGCAATCAAACCGCAACGGAGCTTGCACGCAAGATTCTGTCTGTTCATCCCTATTATCAGGGAATTCTTGGAATCTGTCATACGTCGCTGGAAGAATTAAAAAAGCTTCCGGGCATCGGAAGGGTCAAGGCGATACAAATTTTATGCGTTGCCGAGTTGTCCAAACGTTTAGCGGAATCAAAAGTGAAAGATAAAATCAGTTTTCATTGTCCTGCATCCATCGCGGACTACTATATGGAAAAGATGCGGCACCTGAATCGAGAAGAAATGATTTTAATTTTTTTTAATGGGAAGAATAAAGTCATTAAAGAACTGACGGTTTCCGTTGGCACAGTGAATCAGACGGTGGCATCTCCCCGGGAGATGTTTCTGGAGGCGCTTCGGTGTGAAGCAGTTTCTGTAATTATGATCCATAACCATCCATCCGGAGATCCCACGCCCAGCAGGCAGGACATTCTGACAACCAAAAGGATTCAGGAGGCAGGAGAGGTTTTGGGGATTCCATTGTCTGACCACATTATCATCGGAGACCATAGATATGTGAGTTTTCGCGAAGAAGAGATAATGTAAGGAGCAAACTATGAAAAAAGGTCAGATTGGAATTGAGCTTGGGACAAAACATATTAGAGTCTGTACGAGAGAGAAAGAACAGTATGTCCGAATCAAAAATATGATTGCCATAGACGGGGAGGCAAATATTCGGGCGGTCGGAAATGAAGCGTTTCGGATGTATGAAAAAGAACCGTCGAATATTCAGATGATTGCTCCGATCACCAGTGGCGTCATTGGAGATTATACGAATATGAGACTTTTGCTGGCGGCGGTGCTTCGGAAATATTTTCGATATTTTAGGAAATGTACCGTGGATGTGGCAGCGCCGTCCGACATTACGGGCGTTGAGAAGCGTGCGTTTTATGATTTGGTATGGGAATCGGGAAGAAGACTTCGGGATGTACGGCTGGTTTCGAAACCTATGCTTGCCGCAATTGGAAGTGGACTGGACGTCAATGCCCCCTGCGGGAATATGATTATTGATTTCGGGGCGGGAACCACAGAGATTTCTGTGATCTCCCTTGGCGGAATTGTAAAAAGCAGATTGTTAAAGTTTGGCGGAGATCAGATTGACCAGTGGATTGTTCATAAAGTCCGGAGGCTTTACAATATTGATATTGGAAGAAGAAGTGCAGAGCGGCTGAAACTGCAGTATTCAAAAAATGAAGATGAGAAGCAGGTGGTGATGAAAGGCAGAGATTTGTTAAGCGGGCTGCCGGGAAAAATCACGGTGCCGGTCTCATTGGCAGAAGAAAAAGTGAAAAGTTATATGAAAGAAGTCGCGATGGAGGCAAGAGCCGTTCTGGAAACCGTTCCGCCGGAGCTGGCGGCAGATATTATGGTTCAGGGAATTTTTATATCCGGAGGCAGCGCGTCATTTCCCAAAGCGGGGATGTGGCTGGAAGAAGAGTTGGGGATTTCTGTTTATACGGTACAGCAGCCGGAGGATACGGTAATTCGCGGACTGAGTTTTTATCTTGATAAAAAAGACGGGAAATGAGGATGTTTTTATGAAGTTGCAAAAGAAAAAATTTAATTCAAATCATTTGCTTGCAGTCTTTCTTTTGATTTGCGGGCTTTTGATTGGTGTCAGCGTATTTGCGGGAGGCGTGTTAACACCGGTGAAGAATGTATTTTTCGCTGTACTTTCACCGATGCAGAAAGGAATTAATTCTGTGGGGAATTCTGTATTCTCATGGAATGAAAATACGAAAACAAAAAAAGAATTAAGGGCGGAGAATGAAAGACTTCAGGAAAAAGTAGATGCCATGAAGATGCAAAATCGAATGTTGGAGCAAAATCAGGTGGAGCTTGAGCGGCTTCAGGATCTTTTGAAATTAAAGAAAAAATATAAGAAATATCATACGGTGGGAGCGCGAGTGATCAGCAAAGGCTCCAGCAATTGGTTTGATATTTTTCTGATTGATAAAGGAAGCAAGGACGGCATAAAAAAGGATATGAACGTCATTGCAGGAAATGGACTGGTGGGAATTGTGTATGATGTAACAGCGCACACCGCCAAGGTTCGCACCATTATTAATGATACCAGTATGGTCAGCGCGATGTTTTTAAAAACCAACGATTCCTGTATTGTAAATGGAAGTCTTGATACAATGGAGGATGGATATCTGGAAGTTGTTTATATCAGCAAGGATGCAAAAGTAAAAGACGGAGATGAGCTGGTGACGTCACATGTCAGTTCCAAATTCAATGAGGGAATCACCATTGGAACAGTTTCTGATATTAAGCTGGATTCCACAAAGCTTACAAAAACAGCGAGGGTAACTCCGATTGTGGATTTTGAGCATCTAAAGGAAGTTCTGGTGATTACAGATTTGAAGAAAACAGAAAATCTGGATGAGAATACAAAGGAATAGCAGGTGATCGTTATGAAAGCAAAACGGGTGGTGTTTTATGTTGTTTCCGTGGTTTTTTGTTTTCTTTTACAGACCTCGGTTTTTGAATTTTTAAAATTGGCAGGGGTGATGCCGAATATTCTTTTAATTCTTACGGTTACAATGGGATTTATTCGAGGAAAAAAAGTAGGGATTATCATTGGATTTTCGTGTGGACTGCTGATTGATATTTTTTCCGGAGACGTTCTCGGGCAATATGCGGTTCTTTATCTTTTGTTTGGATATGTGAACGGTCAGTTCCACACATATTTTTATGAGGATGATATTTTGCTTCCGATCGGGCTGCTGACAGCCAACTCTTTGGCATATAGTTTTGTCGTTTTTTTCTTCTTTTTTGCTATGAGGGGGAGAATGCAATTCTTTTCTTATTTGCTAAAGATTATGATTCCGGAAGCTGTTTATACAGGGATTACCGCGTTAATTTTATATAAAATATTATTGGAAATTAATTTAAGAATCAGCGATGGAGAGAAAAGGAGTATGTTTTAGTGTTACGAAAAATTTACGAAAAAGCCGAAAAATTACTGGAAAACCGTCTGCTGGTCATGTCGGCTCTCATGTCGGTGTTATTCTGCGTCTTGATCTATCGTGTATTTGTCCTTCAAATTGTACAGGGAGAATCTCATAAGGAAGATTTTACATATAAAGTGCAAAAAACAGTGAAGACATCCGGCACGCGAGGAAATATTTATGACGTCAACGGCAAGCTTCTGGCATACAATAAGCTGGTATACACAGTGACGTTTCAAAATGATAATGAATTTCAGACATTGGCACAAAAAAATAAAACAACGCAAAATTATGAGAAAAACAAAGTGATCTACGAGACCATTCAAATTTTAGAGAAGAATGGAGATTCGTTTATCAATGAGATTCCCATTGAATATACCGGAAGCGGAAAATTTCGTTTTACGGAAACCGGATCAAAGCTGAAAAAATTTAAAAGAGACGTTTTTGGAATTGGAAATGACACATCAGATTTGTCTGCCGCAGAGAAGGAGCTTCGGCAAAAACAGCTGAATGCTTCGGCAGAACAGGTTTTTGAATATCTTCGCAACGGAACAATGGGTTCTGCGGGAACCGGAAAGATGTTTGAGATTGATAAAAAATATTCTAAGGAAGATGCTTTAAAAATTATGTCGGTTCGATACAGTGCGTTCCTGAGCCGGTATTCTCAATACATGAAAGTAACCATTGCCACAGAGATCAGCAGCCGAAGTATTGCCGAGATCAAAGAGAGAAGTTCAGAGCTTCCCGGAATTGATATTGATACAAAATCCATTCGTGTTTATAATAAAAGTGAAGCGATGTCTCATATTATCGGATATACGGGAACCGTAAGTACCGATGAGCTGGAAACCTATAACAAGGGAAAGAAGGAAGATGATAAAGATTACTACTCTTCCGATGAGACGGTGGGAAAATCCGGAATTGAAAAAGAGCTGGAAAGTGATCTTCACGGGGACAGCGGAAGCAAAACCATGATTGTAAATAACATCGGAAAGGTGATTCAAACGACAAAAACAGTCAAGGCAGGAACCGGAAACAATGTGACGCTGTCCATAGACAGTGAGCTTCAAGAATATGTTTATAATTTATTGGAGAAGAAAATCGCGGGAATTGTATTATCAAAGCTTACCACTGCCGACAGCAAGGGAGAGAGCAGCGACGATATTCGGATTCCGATCAAAGAGGCGTATTATGCCCTGATCGGGAATGGAATTATTGATTTGGAAAATCTCAATGGGGAGACTGCTACGTCCTATGAGAAATCCATGTACCGCAAAATTCAAAAGCTGGAAGATTCGGCGATTTCCATGTCAAAGAGTATGATGCTGAACAGCACAAAGGCTTATAAAGACGAAAGCGACGAAAAACAGGCATATGCTTCTTATATTTACAGCATGTTATCAGAACGCAAGGTGCTGTTAAGCAGTTCGATTGATACTTCCGATCAGACGTATCAGCGCTGGAAAGATGAAAAAATCGGACTGGGGGAATTTTTAAGATATGCGATTAACAAGGAATGGATTGATATTTCTTCTTTGAAGATTGACGGCAAATACAACGATACGGAAGAAATTATGCGATCTCTTGCGGATTATGTGGAAAATCAGCTGATTGAAGCAGATGATTTTGACATGACCGTCTGTGAACAGAAGATTTTAAGTGGAAAACTGTCCGGCAGGGAAGTCTGTCTTCTTCTTTATGAACAGGACATTTTAAAGAAAAAAGGGGACAGTGATTACACGGCGCTGAAAAACGGATCTATGAGCAGTTACGACTTTATTTATAAGAAGCTTAAGAATTTAGAAATTACACCGGCACAGCTGGGATTGGACCCATGTTCCGGGTCTGTGGTTATTACCGATCCGAATACCGGAAAGGTGAAGGCAATGGTCAGTTATCCGGGATATGACAGCAATCGTCTGTCCAATGGAACAGATTCCGGGTATTACCGCCAATTAGTAAATTCTACATCCACACCGCTGTATAATCAGGTTTTGAACCATAAAACCGCGCCGGGTTCAACCTTTAAACCGCTGGCTGCTTTGGCGGGACTGAATGAAAAGGTGATTACCACGGGAACCGTCATTGATTGTACAGGACTTTATGATAAGATTACGCCGCCGGCAAAATGCTGGAAATATCCAAGCAGTCATGGGGCCAGAACGGTCACGACCGGAATTGAGGCATCTTGTAATTATTTCTTTTATGAGGTAGGATATCGTTTAGGGAATAAATCTGGGTCTTACAGCAGTCAGGAAGGTCTGAAATATTTGGAACAATATGCGACGGAGCTGGGATTAAATAAAAAATCGGGCATTGAGCTGGATGAAGCCTTACCTCAGGTATCGGATGAAACTTCCGTTCGTTCTGCCATTGGGCAAGGCCGAAACAGTTTTACGCCAAGCCAGATTTCCAATTATGTGACGACCCTTTCCAATCGAGGGACCGTTTATGATTTGAGCATTTTAGATAAAATTACCAGCGACAATGGCAAAACAGTCAAAAGATACGGAGTGAAGAAAAAAAATCAGCTGCATTATGACAGCAAATATTGGGATGCAGTGCAAACCGGAATGCGAGGAGTTGTGAGCGGAGCCGACAGCTCTGTCAGCCAGATTTTTAAGGGAATGAAGGTCAATATTGCCGGAAAGACAGGAACTGCCCAGGAAGATAAGAAGCGACCGAATCACGCGTTATTTATTTCCTATGGTCCTTATGAAAAACCTGAGATCACAACCACGGTTGTAATTCCGTTTGGATATACCTCATCCAATGCTGCATCCACAGCGAAAGATATATATGAGTATTATTTTGCAAATGACAAGACAAAGAAAAAATTAGAAAAAAGCAATCACACTGCATCAGCATCCAATTACGGAGCGGCAGGAGATTAGATTTTAGAAGAGAGGGATTATATGAAAGATCCAATATTGTTAAAAGGAAATAGTTTTGGATTGACCATTGTGCTGGACCCTGAGATTGACTTTGAAGATCTTAAGACGGCGGCAGCGAAAAAATTTGAACAGGCAAAAGATTTCTTCAATAATCAAAAACAGATTGCGGTGAAAATCGAAGGAAGGAAATTGGATTCTCAGGAGACAAAAGAATTGATAGATCTGATCTCGGAAAAGAGCTCTCTGCTCATTGCTTATGTCATCGAAGATGACAAAATGATGGAAACTTCGTTTGCGGAGGCTGCGAGGAAAGTCTTTCAACCGGAGAGTGAGGACCGGTCCATTGACATGAGAAAAAAAGCCTCTGGTCAATTTTATCGAGGGACGCTTCGCTCCGGACAGAGTCTGACCTCCGATGCAAGTGTTGTCGTCATCGGAGATGTTAATCCGGGAGCATCGGTAACTGCCAAAGGAAATGTTGTAGTTTTGGGATGCGCCAAGGGATATCTCTGTGCAGGAAGCGATGGAGATGAACGTTCGTTTGTGGCGGCTCTGGACATGCAGCCGATGCAAATTCGGATCGGAAGCCGTCTTGCCAGATGTTCTGACAGTGACCGAGAAAAAAAGAAAAAACGATTTAAGAGAGCCAAGGGAAATGATCATCAGCCGATGGAGGCGCAAATTGCATTTGTAGAAGATGAAAATATATATATCGAGCCCATATCGAAAGCGCTCTTAAATGAAATCATAATTTAGTGAATGGAGGAAGAAAAAAATGAGTGAAGTTATTGTAATTACATCCGGAAAAGGCGGTGTCGGAAAGACAACGACCACAGCCAATGTGGGAACTGGATTGGCGAAGGAAGGGAAAAAGGTTGTATTGATTGATACAGATATCGGACTGCGTAATCTGGATGTAGTGATGGGGCTTGAAAATCGAATTGTCTATAATTTGGTCGATGTGGTAGAAGGAAACTGCCGAATGAAGCAGGCGATGATCAAAGATAAGAAATATCCGAATTTATTTCTTCTTCCATCTGCACAGACAAGAGACAAGACTTCGGTCACACCGGAGCAAATGAAGAAGCTGGTTGAGGAATTAAAAGAAGAATTTGATTATATTATTTTGGACTGTCCGGCGGGAATTGAACAGGGATTTAAAAATGCAATTTCCGGTGCAGACCGCGCGCTGATTGTCACAACACCGGAGGTGTCTGCAATTCGGGATGCGGACCGGATTATCGGGCTTTTGGAGGCCAACGAAATACATAAGATTGATCTTGTAATTAACCGAATCCGAATGGATATGGTAAATCGGGGGGATATGCTGTCAAAAGAAGATGTGCTGGATATTCTGGCTGTGGATTTGATTGGAATTGTTCCGGACGATGAAAATATTGTGATTTCTACCAATCAGGGAGAACCGCTGGTTGGCAGCGATACACCGGCAGGAAAAGCTTATGAAAATATTTGTTCCCGCGTTATGGGAAAAGAGGTGCCGTTTATGGAAATCACCGGACCGACGTTCTTCCAGAGACTTGCAAGTGTATTTAAAAAGTAAGGAGGAATGAAGGATGGGTTTATTTGATAATTTTTTTAAGAAGAAAAGTTCGGGGGAAGTTGCAAAAGACCGCTTGAAGCTTTTGCTGGTTTCCGATCGTTCCAATTGCTCTCCGGAGACGATGGAGCTGATAAAAAATGATATTATTAAGGTGATTTCCAAATATATGGAAATTGATGCAGAAGGACTGGATATTCAGATTACACAAAATAGCGAAGAATCTGAGGGACCTGCATTGTATGCGAATATCCCGATTCGTGAACTTCGCAAATAATATGGAGTGAAAAATGTTTAGAAATTACCGACTGAAAAACTACAATTTTAAGATGATTTTTAATGTACTGGTTTTAGCAGCAATGGGGCTTGTATTTATTCATAGTGCGAATCCATCCTTTGTGACAAAGCAGGCTCTTGGAATTATTCTGGGCTTTTGTGTCATGGTAGTCGTATCTGTGATTGACTTTCAGGTTTTTACCGGAAGCTCGAGAATTTTATATATCATAAATCTGGTACTGTTAATCGGGGTGAAATTGTTTGGAAAGAGTGTGAATAATGCCAAACGATGGTTTTCTCTGGGACCCTTTGGGACTTTGCAGCCATCGGAATTTAGTAAGGTAATTATGATCATTGTGGTGGCTGATTTTTTGGTCATGCATCAGGATGATTTAAATGAGCCAAAAACTCTTGGGAAGCTGGCGCTGTTGTGCGCTCCTCCTCTTTATCTGATCTTAGATCAGCCAAGTCTGTCCTCCGCACTGGATATTTGTTTTATTATTTTAGGAATGCTGTTAGTGGCAGGGCTTTCTTCAAAGCTGATTGTGCGGTGTCTGGTCATCGGAATCCCGCTTTTGGCGGTTTTCCTCTGGTATGTGCAGACCCCCGGACAGATTTTGTTAAAACCCCACCAGGTGGCTCGTATTATGTCGTTTCTGCATCCGGAAAACTATGCGGATTCCACTGCCCTGCAAACCAATAATTCCATTATGGCAATTGGTTCCGGCGGACTGTTTGGAAAAGGATTCGGCAGCAACACGATTTCAGATATATCCGCCAGTGATGTCAATCTGGTGTCAGAGAGTCAGACGGACTTTATATTTTCAGTTGTCGGTGAGGAATTCGGATTTGTAGGCTGCCTGATTGTCATTGGGGTTTTGGCGCTGCTTGTTTATCAGTGTATTCAGACAGCGAAAAAGGCAGGAAATCTGATTGGATGCTATGTTGCTGCGGGGGTTGCGGGATATATGGGATTTCAATCCTTCATTAATATTGCAGTGGCAACCGGAACAATGCCCAATACAGGGCAGCCATTGCCATTTATCAGTTATGGAATTAGTTCATTGATGTCGGCCTCGATTGCAATCGGGCTGCTGTTGAATATTCATTTGCAAAGAAAACGACACTAGGAGGTCTAGGGATATGAATGTAGGATTAGTTGCTCACGATGGGAAAAAAAATCTGATGCAGAATTTATGTATTGCGTATCAGGATATTCTGAAAAGACATGAGCTTTATGCAACCAGCACGACTGGGCAGATGATAGAGGACGTTGCAAATTTAAAAATTCATAAATTACTCGCAGGACATTTTGGCGGTATGCAGCAAATGGGGTCTAAAATCTCCAACAATGAAATGGATCTTTTGATTTTTTTGCAGGATCCTTCCAATAAAAAAAGAACCCCGGATTTTTATAATGTTTTGAATCTCTGTGACCAGTATAATATTCCGTGCGCTACAAATCTGCCAACTGCAGAAGTATTGATTTTGGCGTTGGATCGAGGAGATTTAGATTGGAGGAATATGTACAAATAGGCTGTCACGGGACGGTCTTTTTTTACAGATTAGAATGATGAAGAAAAAAATTGTTTGTTTGATCATGGCGAGTCTTCTGGTGTTTCTTCCGGGATGTCAGTTTACAGACCGGGCATTGGGCTTGACAACCAGTTATGACAGCCATTATACAAAAACAGAAGAAAAAATTAAAAATGCTGCGCTTTCCGACCGCTGGCAGTCCAAGGGTTCTGAGGTTGCTGTCATTTCAAAGCATCGGGCGGAAAATCACGATTATAAGAGTGCAAAGGAAGTTTTGCTGGTCAACAATACGACCAATGAGACACTGGTCAGCCAGAAGGTATTTGATCGGGCGTATCCTGCCAGTACCACAAAGATTATGACAGCGTTATTAACTTTGGAGCATTGTGATCTCCAAAAAACAGTAACAATCCGACATGATATTACCTTTGAAGATGCAGCGGCAGTTTCGATTCACCTAAAAAAGGGAGACAAAATTACCATTGAAGCTTTATTAAACGCATTGATTGTCATGTCAGCCAATGATGCGGCGGTAGCGTTGGGAGAAGAAATTGCAGGCAGTGAGAAAGCTTTTGTAAAGATGATGAACCAGAGAGCAAAACAGCTTGGGGCGACAAAGACTCATTTTGCCAATCCCAATGGTCTGCACCTCAGCGACCATTATACGACTGCCTATGATTTGTATTTGATTTTCAGGGAGCTGACCAAACACAATGAATTTTTTGATATTGCGAAGAAATCCAGCAGCTCCATTGAATATACAGGTTCCGATGGACAGGTGAAACGATATGATATGTCCACGACCAATCAGTATATTGCAGGAGAGTATAATCTCCCTCAGCAGGTTTATATGATCGGAGGAAAAACCGGTACGACCACAGAAGCCGGGTCCTGTCTGATTTTGCTGACAAAAAATGAAGAGGGAGAAGAATTTATTTCTGTGGTTTTAAAAGGGGAAACAAAATCGGCGCTGTATCATACAATGACGGATCTTTTATCAAAGGAAAACTAGAATGGAACGATATAGGACTTACAGTGAGTATCTAAAAGAAATATATGGAAAGAAGGTATATAAGCTTCCGGTGAATCTTCCGGTAACCTGTCCCAACCGAATGGACGGAAACGGATGCAGCTTCTGCGGCGGTGCCGGGACAGGATTTGAGGCAATGGATTCCCGAAATTCTGTAAGAGAGCAGCTGATTGCCACAAAAGAAAAAATATCCAAACGCTATAAAGCAGAAAAATTTCTGGCATATTTTCAAAATTATACAAACACATTTCTTCCGATTTCCAGGTTTCGGTCCTATCTTTTGGAAGCGGCGCAGACCGAAGATATTGTTGGAATTTCGGTTTCCACAAGACCGGACTGTATCACGAGAGAATATCTGGATGTGATGCGGCAGGTTGCCGAGGAGTTCCATCTTCAAATGACAGTAGAGTATGGTCTTCAGACAGCCAACTATCGAACCCTGTGTCAGATCAGCCGGGGGCATACTCTGGCAGAGTATTTAGACGCGGTTTTAATGACCGCTCCATATGGGTTTGATATTTGTACTCATGTGATTTTGAACTTACCGGGAGATACAATGGAGGATACTGTTGAGACGGCAAAGATTCTCTCGGCGCTTCCGGTACAGATTGTAAAACTCCATTCTCTTTACATTCCAAAAGGCTCTCAGTTGTATGAGGATTTTGAACATGGTAAGATAGAATTATGTTCCGCAGACGAATATCTGCAAAGGCTTTGCGAGTTTATTTGTTATACTCGAGAGGATATGGTCATTGAGCGCTTATTCAGCCGTGTGCCGAAGGAGGATGCTTCCTTTTCCAACTGGGGAATCAGCTGGTGGAAGCTCAGAGACGAGTTTGAGCAGAGAATGGCGGCAGGTGGATGGCGGCAGGGATGCAAAGCAGATTATTTAAACGGAGCAGCCCTCAGAAAATGGAGGATCACATAGATGGCAAAAAGAAGAAGAAAAAAAATACATTGGAATGTCGGGCTGGTGATCTTTGCCGTAATTTTTGTTTATTTGCTGATCAATGTGGTGATATTTTTGGGAAAAAAGAAATTGACCGTATATCGGGTTGAGGAAGATAAGATAACCAATACCCTGTCTCTGACCGGCATTGCATTCAGAGAGGAAAAGCTTGTGAAAGCACCGCAGAGCGGATATATTACTTATTATGTGGAAGAGGGGAAGCGTGTTAAGAAAACAGGAACTTTGTTTACTTTGGATAAAGACAAGAAAGTACAGGAGGCTTTTGCAGAACAGGTGGAGGAATTGGAGCGCAGGGGCAAGGTGACAGACGATCAGGCAGTGCGGCAAAAAATTGCAGAGTACCAATCCATTTACAGCGACCATAATTTCTCGGATGTCTACAATTTGAAATACGACTTGAAAAATGTTATTTTGAATTTAAATGAGAAGTCCATGAAAACCGTAATTCGTGCGGTGGAACAGCAGATGGGAATGGAAAGCTTTCAGACTGTCGAAAGCCCAGCAAGCGGAATCGCTGTTTTCTATTCGGATCATTTTGACCAAAAGACGGCACAGGATATTAAATTTTCGGATTTTGATCAGACAAAATATCGAATTTCACAGTATAACTCTTCTCATAAAGTGAAAAAGGGTGAGGTTGTTGCCAGAATTATTCAGGATGAGAACTGGACGGTTGTCGTTCCGGTCAGTGCAGAAGAATATCGAATGCTGAAAGATAAAAATCAGGTGTCTGTAAGGTTTGCGGAAGATGAGACAAAAGCCAGTGCTGCAGTGGAGGTGGAAAAGAAAGGACAGCATTATTTTGCATATTTAAGCTTTGACGATTATGCAGTCCGTTACAGCAGCGAGCGTTTTCTGGAAATTGATCTTACGCTGGATTCTTATAAAGGCTTGAAAATTCCCAATACAGCCATTGCCAAGAAAAGATTTTATCAGGTTCCGGTCAGCTTTCTATCGAAGGGAAACAACAATGCCAAAGAGGGATTCAGTGTCCGCACGACCAATGAAGACGGAGAAATCACTGTAGAACAAAAAAATTATAAAATATATAAAAAGACCAAGAACTACTGTTATCTGGATCCGGAAGAAGTGGGGGAAAATGTTGTATTGCAGTCCATGGATTCCGATCGGACATTTTTGGTGGAAACGACAAAAAGCCTGAATGGGGTCTACTGTACAAATCAGGGGTATGCAGATTTCCGTCCCATTGAAATTCTTACAAAAAAGGATGATTACTCGATCATTAAAGGCGACACAGAGTATGGAATCGGGCGTTATGACTTTGTAGTTCTTGACAGTACCACGATAAAAGAAAATCAAATGATTTATTAAAAAGGAAGTGAAAATATGCTGATGGATCGTTATCAGGAAGTAAAAAAGCATGTGGAAGAGGCGTGTGAGCGCGTAGGACGTGACCCAAAAGAGGTGACAATTATCGCCGTAAGCAAGACGAAGCCTCTGGAGATGGTGGAAGAACTGCGAAAGCATAAGGTGCTGGATTTTGGGGAGAATAAGGTTCAGGAATTAAAAGATAAATATGAGAGAATCAGCTGGCCGGTTCGATGGCATTTGATCGGACATCTCCAGACCAACAAGATCAAATATATTGTAGATAAGGCGGCATTGATTCATTCTGTGGATTCCTTCAAACTTGCGCAGATGATTGACCGTGAGGCGCAGAAGCATCAGATGAGAGAGGTTCCCGTACTGATTCAGGTGAATTTTGCTCAGGAGGAGAGCAAATTCGGCTGTACTCCCGGGGAAGCCGTGAAGCTGATCGAAGAAATATCGAAGCTGGAACATGTAAAAATCAAAGGACTGATGCAAATTGCTCCGTTTACAGAGAATCCTGAGGAGAACAGGAAGTATTTTCGGGCAATGAAACAATTATCTGTTGACATCAACGGGAAAAACTTTGATAATGTAGATATGAGTATCCTCTCCATGGGGATGACCAACGACTACGAGATTGCAGTGGAGGAAGGCGCCACAATGATTCGAGTTGGAACGGCGATTTTTGGAGAGCGCAATTATAGCATTTAGCGGAGGAAGATCAATGAAGGGTACAGTTGACAAATTGCTGAACTTTATGAAACTTACAGAAGATGAAGAATACGATGAAGAGTTTGAAGAATATGAAGACGAAGAGGAGGAAGAAGAACGCTCCGGATTTTCGTTTTTTAAGAAAAAGGAACAACCAATAGAGGAAGAGACAAATGTTGTCAGCCAGCCTTTCGATACAAGCAGAGAAGCGAGAAAACGTAAGTTTGCCAGCACAGGAAGCAGTAAGGTGGTTTCTATGAACGGAAGAGGAGTCAAAGTTTATGTAATTAAGCCTCAGGATTTTGCAGAGGCACAGACCGCAGCGGATTTTCTGAGAGAAGGAAGAACGGTTGTGATTAATCTGGAAGGGGTAGAGCTTACCATTGCGCAGAGAAGTATTGATTTTATCGGCGGGGCAACCTATGCCATCAACGGAACGCTTCAGGCGGTATCCAATAATATTTTTATTGCGGCACCGGACAGTATTGAAATCAACGGGGATTTAAAGAATGAGATTATGAACAAGAATACGATCTCACCTCAATTAAAGTAAGAAGAGCTATGAAGGAAGAAGAGTTGTTAAAGAAGCGGCTCGGGGAGCTGGCAGAGAAAGCTTACAGTCAAAATGTATATACATATACGCATTTTCTCAATGAATATGAGCAGAGTCTCTATAGAGGGATGAAACGGGAGCTTTCCTATGCCGAGCCTTCTCTGGTGGGAGGGCATGAGCATTTTACGAGAGCTTTTGTGATGTTTGGATCTGAAAATTTATTTGGGTATCCAGGTGAGACGGTGTTGGCATGTGCCAAAGTCTCACCTGTTTTTGAAAAATATGCGGAACATCTGACTCACAGAGATTATCTTGGCGCTATGATGAATCTGGGCATTGAGCGGCATCAGATTGGAGATATTTTGGTAGATGGGGCAGATGCCTATGTTTTTTGTTTTTCGCATATTGGGAAAATCTTAAAGGAGCAGCTTTTAAAAGTTCGTCACACCAGCGTCCATGCTGAACCAGTGATCTTTAAGGATACGGGCTTTGTGCAAAAGTATCTGAAAAAGGAAGGATTTGCGGCTTCTATGCGTTTGGATGTTCTCATTTCCATGGCGTTTGGTGTTTCAAGAACCGCAAGCGATCGGCTTTTGAAAGGACAAAAAGTATTTTGCAATGGAAAACTTTGTATTTCCGGAGGACAAAAGATAAAACAGAGGGATGTCATATCAGTGAGAGGTTATGGGAAATTTCTGGTAGAAAATTTAGGAAAACAGTCGAAGAAAGGGCGTCAGTTCGTAACACTGGCGGTGTTTCAATAGGAGGATAGTATGATTACACCAGTTGAAGTATTGGGAAAGGAACTAAAAAGAGGATTTGGATATAAAGCCGTGGAGGTGGACGAGTTTTTAGAGAACCTTGCAAGAGATTATGAGAAGGTTTATAAAGAAAATAACGAGCTGCGCGAAAAGGTATCTGCCCTGACAGAAAATTTAAACCATTACCGGACCATTGAAGAGTCTTTGAAACGGGCTTTGGTTCTGGCGGAGGAAACTTCTAAGGAGACCATTGAAAATGCAAATAAGACGGCACAGTCTATGGAAGAAGAGGCTTCCAGAAACGCAACGGAGCTTGTGCGTCAGGCAGAGCGGGAAGCGGAGCAGATTACAGTCAGTGCCAAAGAGGATTTTGAAGCAGAGAAAGCTAAGCAGATGGCAGAGATTGAGAATTACAAAAAGTTAATCGGGAAGCTTGAAAGCGACTATCACAGCTATAAATCCAGAATGATGCAGTTTATCGGCGGGCAGATGGATATTTTAAAAAACCCTGTGTATGAAATGGAATTCCAGATTGCAGGGAAAGAAGAAAAAGAGGAGCAGGATGAAGCTTATGAAAAGTTTGGAAATGAGCAGTAACATTGAAATTCGCAGTGAGGGAAAAAAACTCTATGATATTTTGCTCAGAGATTCCTTTGACGATTTTGTGAAAGCCATGGACTTTTTGGAACCGGACAAAAAGAAAGTATGTATTGTGACAGAGAGCAATGTGGCGCCCTTTTATCTAAGGGAGGTTTATGCGCTGATTTCCGGGCGGGCGGCAAAGACCATAACGTTTAGTTTTACTGCCGGAGAGGAAAATAAACAGTTAAAAACCATAGAAACTCTATATGAACATTTGATCAAGCATCATTTTGACCGTCAGGATCTATTGATTGCATTGGGCGGCGGAGTTGTAGGAGATATGACAGGGTTTGCAGCGGCAACGTACCTCAGAGGAATTGATTTTGTTCAGGTGCCTACCACCCTGCTGTCACAGGTGGACAGCAGTATCGGAGGAAAGACCGGCGTTGATTTTTTACAGTATAAAAATATGGTTGGAGCCTTTCATCAGCCCAAACTGGTATATATCAATACAGAAACCTTAAGATCTTTGCCGGAGAGAGAATATTTTTCAGGAATGGGAGAGGTAATCAAGCACGGACTGATCAAAGACCGGGACTACTGGCAATGGATTCGGGATCACAGCTCCGAGATTAAACACCGGGATCATAAGGCGCTTGGGCAGATGATCTGTCGAAGCTGTCAGATCAAAGGTGGTGTCGTGGAGCGCGATCCGAAGGAAAAGGGAGAGAGAGCTTTATTGAATTTCGGACATACGCTCGGACACGCCATTGAGAAACAGATGAATTTTCAATGGCTGCATGGGGAATGTGTAGCGGTGGGCTGTCAGCTTGCAGCGGAGATTTCTGTGATCAAAGGAAACATTACAGCCGGGGAAAAGAAGGAAATTCAAGAAAGTTTCCGGGAATTCGGGCTTTGGAAATCGTTAAAAGATCTGGATTCCAGGGAGATCATCGAGACGACCAAATCAGACAAAAAAATGGTAGGAGATCGGATAAAGTTTGTTTTGCTGCGATCTGTGGGCGAGGCATATCTTGACCTGGAGGTGGCGGAAGAAGAAATGATGACAGCATTGGAGCAGTGGGATTAGAACAATGAAGAGACAGATTCATATTTTTTTCATGATCTTAATACTTTTAGCGCTGGATCAGGCGACAAAATTCTGGGCTCTGGAATATTTGCAGCCGACAACAGGGATTTCTCTGGTCCCGGGAGTTTTTGAACTGCAATATTTGGAAAACAGGGGAGCTGCATTTGGAATTCTGCAAAATCATCAGCGTCTGTTTTTGGCCATGACATTGATCGTTTTTATACTTTTGACCTACTTTTACAGGAAGATGCCATTTCAAAAGAAATATCTTCCCCTTCGATGGTGTTATGTGGGATTGATGGCGGGAGCCGTCGGGAATCTGATAGATCGTATGGTTCGGGGATATGTAGTTGATTTTCTTTATTTTCGTCTCATTGATTTTCCGATTTTTAATGTGGCAGATATTTATGTAACAGTTACGGCAGCGGTTCTTTTAATTTTGCTGCTGTTCTATTATAAAGAGGAAGATCTTGCAGTGTTTGGCAGGAGGAAAGCTTCGTGAAAGAGAACGTAGAATTTACAGTAATCGGAGATATGGACGGAAAACGTCTGGATGTGATTTTGGCAGAGGAAAGTCAGGACCTGACCAGAAGCTATATTTCCAAACTTTGTAAAGAAGGCATGGCAAAAGTGAATGGTCGGATTTCCAAAGGAAATAAGAAATGCAAAGAGGGAGATCATATTACTCTGGAGGTTCCGCTTCCGGAGGAGCTTGAGATTCTGCCGGAGCCAATGGAACTTGAGATTGTGTATGAGGATTCGGATGTCATTTTGATTAATAAACCAAAGGGGATGGTGGTTCACCCGGCGGCAGGACATCAAAGCGGAACGTTGGTGAATGGTCTGATGGCGCACTGTAAGGATGACTTGTCCGGAATCAACGGTGTGCAAAGACCGGGAATCGTCCATAGGATTGATAAAGATACTACGGGAATTTTGATTATATGCAAAAATGATGAGGCGCATCAATCCATTGCAAAGCAGCTTTACGATCATTCGATTACAAGAAAATATCATGCGATTGTTTATGATAACATCAAGGAAGAGGAAGGAACAATCAATGCACCTATTGGGAGAAGTTCCAAGGATCGCAAAAAGATGGCCATTGTTCCGGGCGGAAAGCATGCGGTGACCCATTATCGGGTACTGCGGCGGCTGAAAAAGGGATTTACATACATTGAATGTCAGTTGGAGACAGGAAGGACGCATCAAATTCGGGTCCATATGGCATCCATCCGTCATCCTCTTTTGGGTGATGCGGTGTATGGTCCCCAAAAATCAAAATATATGCTGGAAGGACAGTGCCTTCATGCCAAGGTTTTGGGATTTGTGCATCCAAGAACCGGAGAGTATCTGGAATTTGAAGTTCCGCTTCCGGCATATTTTGAAGAACTTATAGAGAAATTAGACCAATGACAGGAGGAAGAAACCATGAAACTTGGGTTTATCGGATGCGGGAATATGGCGCAGGCCATGATCACCGGAATTTTGGAACAGAAAGTGTATAAGAAAGAAGAACTGATCGTCTCTGATCCGAGACAGGAACAGGTTGCAAAGATGAAAAAAGAGTTCGGAATCGAAGCCACAACAGAGAATCATAAAGTTGCAGAAGAGGCAGAGATTCTGGTATTATCTGTAAAACCACAGGTGTATCCGGCTGTGATTAAAGAGATCAAAGAGGACATTCGCAAGAAGCAGCTGATTGTCACCATTGCCGCCGGGGTTTCTATGGCGAAAACAGAGCGTCAATTTGGACAGGAGGTTAAAATTGTCCGCGTTATGCCGAATACGCCGGCATTGGTTGGAGAGGGAATGTCCGGACTTTGCTGTAATGAATATGTAAAGCCCGAAGAATTTGATCAGGTATTACATATTTTTGAGAGTTTTGGAAAAGCAGAAAAAATTACAGAAAATTTAATGGATGCCGTAGTGGGAGTCAGCGGAAGCTCTCCGGCCTATGTGTATATGTTTATTGAGGCAATGGCAGATGCTGCCGTACAGCAGGGGTTACCAAGAGCTCAGGCGTATACCTTTGCCGCCCAGGCAGTGTTGGGAAGTGCGAAGATGGTTTTGGAAACCGGAAAACATCCGGGAGAATTAAAAGACGCAGTCTGCTCACCGGCAGGAACAACCATTGAGGCAGTCAGAGTCCTTGAAAAAAAGGGAATGAGAAGCGCTGTGATGGAGGCAGTGAATGCGGCGGCGGAAGTGAATCACAAATTGGGAAAAAAATAGAGATACTTCTTTACAAAGTAAAAATGAATATGTTATACTGAAAAAGTTAGAAAGCCGATACCCGGATTTGGGCACTCCGACCCTTTCTTGGTATATGGCGGTATCAAAAGATTTAAGGAGGAAAAACAGATGATTTCATCAGAAAAAAAAGCAGAGATTGTAGCAAAGTACGGAAAAGATGCCAATGACACAGGTTCACCGGAGGTTCAGATTGCCATCTTAACAGCAAGAATTCAGGAACTTCAGGAGCATTTCAATATGCATCCGAAAGACCATCATTCAAGAAGAGGACTTCTGAAAATGGTTGGTAAGAGACGTAATTTATTAGCTTACTTAAAGAGCAAAGATGTGGAAAGATATCGTGCTCTGATTGAAAAATTAGGATTAAGAAAATAATCAAAGGTTGAAAACACTTTTGCTGTATTTTTATGCAGCATAAGTGTTTTTTTCTTTTGGATCTGGTGAAATTACTGGTCATGGAAAGAAAATTATGTTATACTGACTAAGTTATTGAGGCGTTTCCCGAGACTACTGAAAAGTCGGCTGGAAGAGTGTGCGCAGCCGGTTTTTCAGTTGTTTCGGCGCCTTAAGACAGAAAATAAAAAGGAGACGAAACTATGACAAAACAGTTTAGTATGGAACTTGCAGGACGCACCCTGATGGTTGAGGTGGGACGTGTTGCAGCACAGGCAAATGGTGCGGCATTGATGCACTATGGAGATACGGTTGTATTATCCACAGCAACTGCCTCTGAAAAACCAAGGGATGGAATTGACTTTTTTCCATTAAGTGTAGAGTATGAAGAGAAATTATATGCAGTTGGAAAGATTCCGGGGGGCTATTTAAAAAGAGAGGGCAAGCCGTCTGAAAATGCAATTTTGACAGACCGTGTGATTGACCGTCCGATGCGCCCGCTGTTTCCGAAAGATTACCGCAATGATGTGGCTTTAAACAACCTGGTAATGTCTGTAGATCCTGATTGCAGTCCTGAGCTGACTGCAATGCTTGGTTCGGCTATTGCAACGGCAATTTCGGATATTCCGTTTGATGGACCGACAGCATCGACAATGGTAGGATTGGTGGATGGAGAATTTGTAATAAATCCGACTGCTGATCAAAAAGATGTTTCAGATCTGGCGCTGACGGTGGCATCTACCAGAGAGAAAGTCATTATGATTGAGGCGGGAGCCAATGAAATTCCTGAAGATGTGATGTTGGAGGCGATTTTTAAGGCACATGAGGTAAATCAGGAAGTTATCAAGTTTATTGATACCATTGTTGCAGAATGCGGAAAAGAAAAGCATGATTATGAACATCATGTGGTAGATCAGGAAATGTACGATGATATGGTAGCGTTCATTACACCGGAAGCTATGGAAGAGGCTGTATTTACTGATGACAAGCAGACAAGAGAAGCGAATATCCGTGGGATTGAAGAGAAATTAGAAGAACGTTATGCAGATAACGAAGAGTGGCTGGCTCAGATTGGAGAGGCTGTCTATGCATTCCAGAAGAAGACCGTAAGAAAAATGATTCTAAAGGATCAAAAGCGTCCGGATGGCCGCGATATCAAAGAAATTCGTCACCTTCATGCAGAGATTGACTGTCTGCCGAGGGTTCATGGCTCTGCTTTGTTCCAGAGAGGACAGACACAGGTTATGACAGTCACGACTTTAGGCTCTTTATCCGAAGCTCAGAGACTGGATGGAATTGATGTGGCAGAGACAGGAAAACGCTACATGCATCATTACAATTTCCCGTCTTACTCTGTAGGAGAGACAAGACCAAGCAGAGGTCCGGGACGTCGTGAAATCGGACACGGAGCTTTAGCGGAGCGTGCCTTAGTACCGGTACTTCCGACAGAAGCGGAGTTTCCGTATGCGATTCGTACTGTATCTGAGATTATGGAATCCAATGGTTCCACATCTCAGGGAAGTATTTGCGCTTCCTCTTTGTCTCTGATGGCGGCAGGAGTGCCGACAAAAGCGCCGGTAGCGGGAATTTCTGTGGGATTGGTGACAGGAGAATCCGATGATGATTACATCATTCTTACGGATATCCAGGGACTGGAAGACTTTTTCGGTGACATGGATTTTAAAGTAGCAGGTACAGACAAAGGTATCACAGCAATCCAGATGGACATTAAGATTCATGGACTGACGGAGCAGATTATAAGAGAGGCGATTGCAAGAACAAAAGAAGCAAGAACTTATATCCTTCATGAAGTCATGAATCCTGTGATCGGACAGGCAAGAGATCATGTGGGAAAATATGCTCCGAAAATTTCACAATATACCATTGATCCTGAAAAAATTTCAGAAGTCATCGGAAAACAGGGCAAAACCATCAATGGCATCATTGATGAGACCGGTGTGAAAATTGATATTGATGAAAGCGGTCGTGTGGATATTTTAAGTGAAGATCAGGAAATGATTGATAAAGCCATCCGTATTATCAAATCCATTGTGGAGCCGTTAAACGTAGGAGATATCTATGAGGGAGAAGTCGTAAGAATTATGAATTTCGGCGCTTTTGTACAGTTGTCCCCGAATAAAGACGGAATGATCCACATTTCCAAGCTTTCCAAGGAAAGAGTGGAAAAGGTCGAGGATGTTCTCAATATTGGAGATAAAGTGGCAGTAAAAGTACTGGAAATAGATAAGATGGGCCGCATTAATTTGAAATTAGAAGAGAAAATCGAAGATTAAGAAAAAGAAGCCATAACGAAGCAGCTTTTTGTATGCGGAAGTATATGAAAAGCTGTTTTATCATATCCGAAAGTATATGAAAAGCTGCGCTGCATTCGCGCGGGAGGGAAAATAGTATGGAACATATAATTTTAGCTTCTGGCTCTCCAAGACGAAAGGAGCTTCTGGAGCTTGTCGGAATTTCCTTTGAAGTTTGCCCAAGCAATGTGGAAGAAGTGATAACGAAAAAACTTCCCCAAGAGGTTGTAATGGAGCTGGCGGCACAGAAAGCCAGAGATGTCTGGGAAAAAACAGGAAAAAATACAGCGGTGGTCGGGGCAGATACCGTAGTCTCCTATCACGGAGAAATTCTTGGAAAGCCGAAAAGTAAAAAGGATGCGGTTCGGATGCTTTCGATGTTAAGCGGGTCCGCCCATCAGGTATATACAGGAGTTGCGGTGATCCGCGAAGGAACAGAACATATTTTTTACGAGAAAACAGAAGTTTTGTTTTATCCAATGTCACCGGAGGAAATAGACGCCTATGTTGACACAGAGGAACCCATGGATAAGGCGGGAGCATATGGAATTCAGGGAAAAGCGGCGATTTTTATTCGGGAGATTCGGGGAGATTATTATAATGTCGTTGGCTTTCCGATTTCAAGGTTTTATCAGGAAATGATAAAAATCTTTGACGAACAGGCGAATCATCTGGTATGATGTTAAAATGTGAAGGAAAATTTAAGATGATACACGGCAGGGTCAAGGATTCAGAAAAGAAAGGGATTTACAAAATGAGCAAGATTGCGATTGTAACGGACAGTAACAGCGGAATTACTCAGAAGCAGGGAGAAGAACTTGGAATTTCAGTAATTCCGATGCCGTTTTATATTAATGAAAAATTATATTTTGAGGATATTACACTTTCACAGGAAGAGTTTTATGAGAAACTTCAGGAGGACGGAGACATTAAAACTTCTCAGCCGGCACCGGGAGATGTGCTGGATCTTTGGGATCGTCTTCTGGAAACACATGATGAAATTGTTCATATTCCAATGTCCAGTGGATTAAGCAGTTCTTGTGAGACTGCGGCGATGCTGGCGCAGGATTACGATGGGAAGGTTCAGGTTGTCAATAATCAGAGAATTTCTGTAACACAGAGACAGTCTGTAATGGATGCGGTCAGTCTCTCAAAGGAAGGGAAGAGTGCCCGGGAAATCCGGGAGATATTAGAGAAAGAAAAACTGGATTCCGGTATTTATATTATGGTCGACACTTTGAAATATTTGAAGAAAGGCGGCAGAGTAACTGCGGCGGGAGCTGCCATCGGAACGGTTCTTGGGATTAAACCGGTGCTGCAGATTCACGGAGAAAAGCTGGATGCTTTTGCGAAGACAAGAGGCGTAAAGCTGGCAAAGAAAAAGATGATCGGAGCGATTAGAAAAGAATTGGAAGAACGGTTTCCAGATGGCAATTACGGAGAACATGCGTATCTTCAGGCTGCCTATACAAAGGATGAGGAAGCTGCAAAGCAGTGGGAAGAGGAGCTGAGAGAGGAATTTCCGGAAATGGAACTTCATATGGATCCGCTGTCCTTAAGTGTGGCATGTCATATCGGAGCGGGAGCGATTGCCGCTGCATGGACCCATAAAATTTGAAAAATGATGTAAAGAGAATATGAAATTTAAGTGAAATCCCTGTGTGCTTGTGGCACAGGGATTTTCTTTGTGCTAAAATACCTTCACAGTGAAAAAGATATAGAGGAAAGGAGGATAAGATGGAGTTAAAGAAAGTACTTGCCTTTGCAATGGAAATCGGAGAGAGCATGCTGGTTTCCGGCGCCGGAGTTTCAAGAGTGGAGGATACGATCACAAGGATTTGCCAGGCATATGGAGCGCAGGAGACAGAAGTTTTTTCGATTACTTCCAGTATTGTCACATCTATTACAGACTTCCAGGGAGAGGTCTGGACCCAGACCAAGAGAATTCGCAGCTATCGCACAGATTTTTGGAAACTGGATCAATTAAATCAGCTGTCGCGCTATATGTGCCGATGCCTGCCGGAAGAAAAAGAAGTAGAGGAGCGAATCCGCCAGATTCAGCAGGGGAAGACTGTTTCTCCTGTGATGGAAAATATGACATCGGCGGTGATTGCAGCCGCATTTACATTATTTTTCGGCGGCGGGGTGATAGAGGGAATGCTGGGTTTTTGTATTGGAGGGATTATGACCGTGATTTCAAAATATCTGAAAGTTTTTGCGCCCAACTCCATGGTTTTTAATTTCCTTTTATCCTTTTTTGTGGCATCGGGAGCATATTTGGCGGCAAAAGTCGGAATCACTTCAGATTACGGAACGATAATTATTGGAAATCTGATGCTGTTAGTACCGGGAGTTGCTTTTGTGAATTCGCTTCGGGATATGATCGGGGGAGACATGATGTCTGGGATTCTAAGATTGTGTGAGTCCGTAGTTCTTGCTGTTTTTTTAGCGGGAGGATCCTTTCTCGCCCTGTTTTTTTGGGGAGGTGTATGGTCTTGAGAGAATTGATTCAGATTGCTGCAAGTTTTATCGGAAGTTTGGGATTTGCGCTTCTTTATAATCTTCGGGGGAAAAAATTGCTGATGGCAGGTCTTGCAGGAATGGTTTCGTGGATGACGTATCTGGCAGTATGGCATCAAATCCCGGACGTCTTTACTGCCAACCTGGCAGCCGCAGCAGCGGCAACGGTTTATGCAGAAGTTATGGCGAGGGTTTTAAAAACGCCGGTTACTGTATTTTTGATTACCGGAATCATCCCGTTAGTTCCCGGCGGAGGGCTGTACTATACGATGAATTATGCGATTGCAAAAGAATGGGGGTTCTTTTCCTATTATGGACAGCAGACGCTGCTGACAGCCATTTCCATTGCAGCAGGAATCATTGCCGCATCTTCCATTTACGGGTTCTGTTCCGCTTTTTTGCATTATTACCGGAAATATCACATAAGATGAAGGAAGAAAAAGAGAAGGGAAAGATGGGATGGACGGGGATGAAAAGATTGACAGTCAATTGAATCTTGCACTGGAAATACCGGAGGAAGAGCGGGAAAAAGCAATGGACTTAAACGTAGGCTATGAGGAAGAAAGTGGAAAATGGGAAATTATCTTTCAATATGCAGGTTCCCTTGATGAGATTTTATTTCCGGAAGGTGTGGAAATTGAGCCTCTGAGCGGAGGGTATGCCATTGCATATTTGCGGGAGGAGGTGATTGCGGCGTTTTCAAGGATTCCTCAGGTGATTTTTATGGAAAAGCCCAAGGCAATGCTGTTAGAACAACGAGCCGGGATTGCTGCCTCCTGCATTTTGTCAGTTCAGGCGCCGCCTCTGGGGCTTTCGGGAGAAGGAGTTTTTATTGCGGTCATTGATACCGGAATTGACATTTTTCATCCCGATTTTCGTGACGATCAGGGAAACACAAGAATTGCGGTCCTGTGGGATCAGTCAATTCCGGGAAATCCGCCGGAACCATTTACGATGGGAACGGTTTATAACAGGGAACAGATCAACCTGGCAATCCGCAGTGAAGACGGAAGTTCGATCGTTCCCAGCAGAGATACATCCGGACATGGAACGCATGTGGCATCCATTTGCGCGGGAACCAGAGGGGTGGCGCCGCAATCTGAATTGTTGATTGTCAAGCTTGCGGCTGCAAGGGAGCGGGGATTTCCAAGAACGACGCAATTAATGATGGCTGTCCAGTTTGTGATGGATGCGGCAAAACAGGCGGGGAAACCTCTGGCAATTAACATAAGCTATGGGCATAATTATGGAGATCATCGGGGAAACTCTCTTCTGGAAACGTTTTTGACAAGGATGTCGGATCAATGGAAAAATGTGATTTGTATCGGCACGGGCAATGAGGGAGACACCGGACGGCACAGACACGGGAAATTAAAGAATGACACAGAGGAAATTTTGTTTGACATCGCTCCCTTTGAACCCAATATGAATCTGCAGATCTGGAAAAACTTTGCAGATGATTTTGAGATAGAATTGGTTTCTCCATCGGGAAGAAGTCACAGGATTTTAAATCAGCCGGGTACGTCAGCATATCAGTATGGAGCAACCAGTGTCTTTGTTTATTATGGAACACCGCCGCCCTACAATGTAAGACAGGAAATTTACTTTTCCTTTGTTCCACAGGAAACGATGATTGAAAGCGGACAATGGAGACTGCGGCTGACGCCGGGAGTGATTGTCAGTGGAAGATATGAAATGTGGCTTCCGGTATCGGCAGGTACCAATTCTGAGACGAGGTTTTTGGAGCCGAGCAAAGCGTTTACGCTGACAATTCCGTCGACTGCAGATAAAATCGTTGCGGTGGGAGCGTATCATTTGACATATCAGTCTTACGCGGAATTTTCCGGGAGGGGAGAGGAATTTTTGTGCCCTCCGAAACCGGATCTTGTGGCTCCCGGAGTGGGAATTGCTGGAGCGGCGCCTGGAGGAGGCGAGACCGTGATGTCAGGAACCTCTATGGCAACTCCCTTTGTAACGGGAGCATCGGCGCTTTTTATGGAATGGGGAATTGTGAAAGGAAATGACCCCTATTTCTATGGGGAAAGGATTCGGGCATATCTGCACCGAGGAGCAAGAAGGTTGGAAGGATTTTCGGAATACCCCAACAATCAGGTGGGCTACGGGCGTCTGTGCGCTAGGGAAAGTCTTCCGTAGGACAGAGAAGAAAAACGATTCTGACTTAAAAAAAATACACAATACATTGACAATAATCCTATTAAATTCTTAAATTATATGTTAAACTTTATATGTTAGGAAATACGAAAGGAAGAGGCAATATTAGAATGAAAAAAAGAAGATTTGAAAAGAAACTGTTCAAGCAGGAAGTGCTGAACAACTTAAAGACTCAGTTCCGCGTAGAGCTTGACAAAGCATCTGAGCAGCAGATTTATCAGGCAGTTGCTTATGCCATTAAGGAATGGATGATCGAAGACTGGATGGATACACAGAGAGCATATGATGAAAAAGACCCGAAGATTTTATACTACATGTCCATGGAATTCCTGATGGGGAGAGCTCTTGGAAACAACATGATTAATATGTCCGTATACGAGGAAGTGAAAGAGGCGCTGGAAGAATTAGGCGTAGATCTGAATATGGTAGAAGATCAGGAGCCGGATCCTGCGTTGGGAAACGGAGGATTGGGGCGTCTGGCGGCATGCTTTCTCGATTCCCTGGCTTCTTTAGGATATGCCGCATATGGATGCGGAATTCGTTATCAGTATGGAATGTTCAAACAAAAAATTGAGAACGGATATCAGGTGGAAGTGCCGGACACATGGCTGAAAGATGGAAATCCTTTTGAACTGAAGCGTCCGGAATATGCAAAAGAGGTTCGTTTTGGCGGTCATATTGAGACTGTTTATGAGGAAGCGACCGGAAGAATGAATTTTGTACAGAAAGATTATCAGTCTGTATTGGCAGTACCATATGATTATCCGATTGTGGGATATGGAAATCATGTTGTCAATACACTGCGAATCTGGGATGCTGAGCCGATCACAGACTTCCAGCTGGATTCTTTTGACAAGGGAGAATATGATAAGGCAGTAGAACAGAAGAATCTTGCAAAGAATATTGTAGAAGTTCTTTATCCAAATGATAATCACTATGAAGGAAAAGAACTGCGCCTAAAACAGCAGTATTTCTTTGTATCAGCCAGCCTTCAGGCAGCCGTGGAAAAATATAAGAAACAACATGACGATATTACCAGGTTATATGAAAAGGTTGCAATTCAGATGAATGATACGCATCCGACAGTATCCGTTGCGGAATTGATGCGAATTCTCATGGACGAAGAAGGCCTCGGATGGGATGAAGCATGGGAAGTAACGACAAAGACCTGTGCATACACCAACCATACGATTATGGCAGAAGCGCTGGAGAAATGGCCGATTGATTTGTTCTCAAGGCTGCTTCCCCGCGTGTATCAGATTGTGGAAGAAATTGATCGCCGGTTTGTAGAACGGATTCGCAGTACTTATCCGGGAAATGAAGAAAAGGTTCGCAAGATGGCAATTCTCTGGGATGGTCAGGTTCGAATGGCACATATGGCAATTGCAGCAGGATATTCCGTCAACGGTGTTGCAAAGCTGCATACAGAGATTTTAAAGAAACAGGAATTAAAAGATTTCTACCAGATGATGCCGGAGAAATTCAACAATAAAACCAACGGAATTACACAGAGACGTTTCCTGATGCATGGAAATCCACTGTTGGCAGACTGGGTGACAAAGAAACTGGGTACTGATATGTGGGCGATGGATTTGTCTCTGATGTCCGGACTGAAAAAATATGTTTCTGATCCAAAGTCACAGAAAGAATTTATGGACATTAAACTTCAGAATAAAAAACGTCTGGCAGATTATATCTTAAAGCATAATGGAATAAAAGTAGATCCGACTTCAATTTTTGATGTGCAGGTAAAACGTCTCCATGAGTACAAACGTCAGCTAATGAATATTCTGCATGTGATGTATCTTTACAATCAGCTAAAGAAGAATCCAAATATGAAGTTTTATCCGAGAACCTTTATTTTTGGAGCAAAAGCGGCAGCAGGATATTTGAGAGCGAAACAGACGATTAAGCTGATTAATGCCGTAGCTGATAAAGTAAACAATGACGCTTCCATTAAAGGAAAGTTAAAAGTAGTATTTATTGAAGACTATCGCGTTTCGAATGCAGAGCTGATCTTTGCGGCAGCAGATGTCAGCGAACAGATTTCCACTGCATCCAAGGAGGCTTCAGGAACCGGAAACATGAAGTTTATGTTAAATGGTGCACCAACTCTCGGAACTATGGATGGAGCCAATGTGGAGATCGTAGATGAGGTTGGAAAAGAGAATGCCTTTATCTTCGGCATGAGTTCTGAGGAAGTGATCAATTATGAAAATTACGGCGGCTATCATCCATATGAGATTTATCAGCAGGATGAAGAAATCCATAAAGTTTTAGATCAATTGGTGGATGGGACGTATTCCGACGGAGATCCGGAGCTTTATAAGGATTTGTATCAGAGTCTGCTGTTTGGAGACACCGGAAGTCAGGCGGATATGTATTTTATTTTGAAAGATTTCCGTTCCTATGCGCAGGCACAGAAAAAAGTGGAAGAAGCATATCGTGATACCAGAAGATGGGCGAAGATGGCGATGACAAATACTGCAGGATGCGGCAAATTTTCGTCAGATCGTACAATTCAGGAGTATGTAGACGATATTTGGAAGCTGGATCGCGTTCGTCCGTAAATATCAAAGCAATTTAAGATTGTGCTGTAGGAAACCAGAGAGTTCTATGCCGGAATTCTCTGGTTTTTTATGGTAAAAGGATTGAAGCATTCAGGGAGTTTGAGGCGGACTTTTCCGCTTTGGGCTGATAATGATTTTCTTTTTTGAGGAAAAAGTTGAGAAAATATTGCAAAATAGTTGCATAAATATTAAAAATATGTTAAATTTTTAATGCTATGAAAGTGAATCAGAAGAGAAATGGAGTGGACTTATGAAAAAGAACTTGGGGAAGCTGATTTCTTGTGTTCTGCTGGTTTGCCTGATCTGGGGATTGGGGTTGTCCGGCGGAAAAACAAGAGCAGTCGATGCGGCAGTGAATTTTAAAATTCATTATATTGACGTGGGACAGGCAGACGCAGCGTTGTTGCAATACGGAGAAGGAAGTAGCGCAAAATATGCGTTGATTGATGCGGGAGCGCGTACCTACCATAAGACATCAGACCCTGCATATGCAAAAAAGGAATTTCCTGCTTATGAGTATTTAAAGAAACATAATATAGACTGTTTGGAGTTTGTATTGATCACTCATCCGCATCAGGATCATATCGGAGGAATGGAGAAGATTTTAGATGCTGCGATCAATGAGGAGATTGAGATTAAAAAGATCTATGGAAATGATTTGAATTTGCAGTATTTAGAGACCGGTGTGGAGGGAGAAGCCCAGGAAACTGCCGAGACCCATTGGACAACGGTGGATACAGAGGTATTTAAAACCTTTCAAGGAAAATTAGAGGAATACTGTCAGAAGATCGGAAAAAATGTGGACGAGGTCTATGAGATTCCCCAAGCCGGAAGTCCGGTGAAGCTGGGAGAAGCAAGGTTAACGTTTTACGGTCCGCTGGAAAATGATTATCAATATGGGCGGAGAGTGGATTTGGATACAAGACAGGAAAATAAATATTCCATTGTCTGCAAAATCACCTATGGGAAGAATTCTTTTTTAATGACCGGAGATGCCCAGCAGGAAACCATGGAAAAAATTGCTGCCAAAGGCTATGATCTGACGGCTCAGGTGTTAAAGGAACCCCATCACGGGTTCAATGATGTAACGCAGAAGGATATAAATTCAGGACAGAACTATTCGGATCATAAGTATGTCATTGACCGGAGTAAGGCGAACATTGCAATTATCAGCAACGGATATAAAAATGTGGCAGGCAAAGGCGGTGTGCCTTACGCAACGGTGCTGAAGGATTTATCCAAACTGGACGTTTATCAGACCAGTGACAAAGGAACCATTGTGGTAAATTCTGACGGAACCTACCTGACCATGTCCACGGAAAAAGGCGGGAAAACGCCGAGTCATAAAGGCAGTCAGACAACCACAGCCTCTCCTTATATGAAGCAGATGAGCGTAACCTCAAATAATACAAAAAAATTGGCGCCGACACTGACCAGCGCGGCAAATTCCTACAAAATCTATGAGAAGAAGAATATTACGGTTAGATTTTACGGAACTGCCAATCCGTTTACAAAGTTGACCGGCATTCAGTATAAGTTTGTAAAAAAAGGCGTGGATAACCGAACGGTTCCTTATAAAACCGGAACCTCTTACACGGTAAAAAACGGAAACGTAGGAAGAATCTATGTAAGATACAATACGCCGTTTGGTTCTACCGATCTAAAACTGCCGGGATTTACCGTTGACACGAAAGCGCCAACCAGCGTTAAAATTAAAGCAAGCCGATCCGGAATTAAGACGGTGAAGACTTCGGCAAAAAACAGCTATACAAAAAGACTGCGCAGATGCAAATCAGTCAAATTTAAATTCAGCGCTTCTTATGGAACCAGTGGAAAGTCAAAAATTCAGTATAAAATTGTTCCAAAGGGAAAAAAGAATACAAAATATAAGTGGAAGACTGGAAACAGCGTAACCTATAAAAAACGCAATAAAAAAGTACGCCTTTATGTGCGCTGGATTGACAAATCCGGAAATATTACAACGAGAAAAACCAAAGGATTTTATTTAACGAAATATTAAACTGAGAATACAGGAAGAATTCTGCGAAAGCAGGATTCTTTCTTGTGTGATGAAAGAGATTTTGATATACTAAGATTCATACAATGCGAAAAATATTTTTACATCAATGATGCAAAACATGCAGAATAGGAGAAATAAAATGGATCGTAGATTAAAAGGTATTTTAGCGGCAGCGATTGCCATCGCTGTTGTATTGACAGCAGTTTGCGGTTATGGGTATATCAGTCAAAAGATGACGGCAAATAAGGGAATTTCGTATATCAATCAGAAAGAATATCAAAAAGCCTATGAACAGTTTCATAAAGCTTCCGGAAAATTTACTTTGCTTTTTACTCAGCAGAAAACCGACGTTCTTTTTTATGAAGGAGAAGCGCTTTATCAGATGGGGCGTTATGAGGATGCGATAGAAATTTATGATAAATTGGCAAATCGGGGAGAGAGCCGGGCTTATGCAATGAAAGCATACTGCCTTATGAGACAGGGAAACACAAAGCAGGCGTTGTCTGTGTGCAATGAAGGAATCAAAGAGCTTCCAAAAGCCGGAGATCTTTACAGCGCCAAGTATGGTATTTACGCAAAACAGGGAAAGTACGAAAAAGGATTGCAAATTTTAGAAGGAGCTTTAAAACAGGAAAACCTTCAGCAAAAAAAAGAGGTACTATTTGCCAGAATCAGCGCTTATGAGGCGATGTTTGATTTTGATCAGGCATATCGGTATGCAAAAGAATATGTAAAAATGTATCCCAACGATTCAAAAGGGAAGCAGGAGCTGACCTTTTTAGAAACAAGATCATGAAAGAAATAAGATTCCATTCGGACAGAAACCTTGAAGAAAGGTTTCTGTCCTTTTTTTTCGGGATGTACACGACGACTGTATAAAAAATAAAATTTCACAAAAAAAATATTGACAAAATTATATTTTGAATGTATGATAAAGATACAAAATAAAATTTCGCGCGAAAAGAAAATGAGAAACTAAGTTTTGTATAAAGGAGAAACAAAAATGAAATTGATCTTAGCAGCTCATGGCATGCTGGCAAAAGAGGTTGTAAATTCCGCAGGAATGGTGTTTGGGCAGATCGAAGATTTGGATGTGGTAACATTTGTTCCAGGGGAAAATGCAGAAACATTGAAAGCAAAATATAAGGAATTAATTGACGGATATGCAGATGACTGTGAAATTTTATTTCTCGTAGATTTGTTTGGCGGAAGTCCTTATAATGCGGCATTTGAAACAGCTATGACACAGGAACGAATGGATGTCATTACCGGCTTAAGTCTGCCAATGCTGATTGATATTGTGGGAATCAGGACCATGGAAGAACACATCAAAGCCAGTCAGGTGTTTGACAAATTATCCGATGAAACTTATATCAAATCTTTAAAGAAAACCTTAGAGGATACAACGTGTGATACAGAGGAGGAAGATGAGCTATGAAAATTAATTTAGTAAGAATTGATGACCGGTTGATCCACGGACAGGTGGCAACTGTTTGGGCGAAAGAAGCCAATGCAGAAAGAATTATTATTTGCAGCGACGAAGTGGCAAAAGACCAGATCCGAAAGACATTGCTGCTGCAGGTGGGACCTCCGGGAGTTAAGGTGAGTGTCATTGATGTGGCGAAAGCGGTTCGTGTTTATAACAATCCGAAGTATGAAAAGGATACCGTATTTTTCTTATACACATGTCCTCAGGATGTACTGCGCATGGCAGAGGCAGGAGTTCCGATTCAGAGCGTAAATATCGGAGGAATGGCATTTAAGACCGGAAAGCGTCAAATTACCAAAGCGGTTTCCGTAGATGACAGCGATGTGGCAGCCTTTCGGAAACTTCATGAGATGGGAATTGAGTTGGAAATTCGTCCGGTTGCAACGGATAAAAAAGTGGATCTTATGAGTAAGATCGACGAATAAGGAAAACCAAGGAGGATTTAAAAATGGGTTTATCAACAGTTCAAATTATTCTATTAGTTATTTTTGGGTGCATTGCCGGAATGGGAAGTGTTCTGGATTCTTTCCAGACACATCGACCGCTAATCGCATGTACCATCGTAGGTCTGATTTTAGGTGATGTAAAGACAGGAATTTTATTGGGGGGAACTCTGGAAATGATTGCTCTTGGGTGGATGAATATCGGCGCTGCGCAATCTCCGGACTCTGCCATGGCAAGTATTATTTCCACAATTCTTGTTATTGTGGGAAATCAGTCTGTAGCCAATGGAATTGCCATCGCGCTTCCGGTGGCTGTGGCAGGACAGGTTTTAACGGTTTTTGCACGTACCGTAACAATTTTCTTCCAGCATGCGGCAGATAAATATGCAGAAGATGCCAATTTCCGAATGATTGATATCTGCCATGTAGCGGCGCTGGCTGTTCAGGCGCTTCGTGTAGCGGTTCCGACCTTCTTAGTAGCGGCGGTAGTCAGCCCGAGCGGAGTTCAGACACTGCTTGACAGCATTCCGAAAGTGATTACCGGAGGACTTACCGTAGCCGGAGGAATGATCGTCGTTGTAGGTTATGCGATGGTGCTCAATATGATGGGTGCAAAATATCTGATGCCATTTTTCTTCCTTGGATTTGTGATTGCTGCATTTACAGAATTTAATCTGGTAGCATTTGGAATTATGGGCGCAGTATTTGCGATTATCTATGTACAGCTGAATCCGAAATTCGCGGAAGTGAAAGCAGCACCGGCTGCAGCTGCGGATACGGCATCGGTAGACTTGGACGATGATTTAGATGATGAGCTGGATTAAGAGGAGGAAAGAAAATGAGTGAAAAGAAATTAACAAAAGGCGATAGAATTAATATGTTTTTGCGAACCAATTTGCAGCAGGCATCTTTCAACTATGAAAGAATGCACGGTCTTGGAATGGCATTTGATATGGTTCCTGCAATCAAACGATTATATGATACAAAAGAGGAACGGGTTGCGGCATTAAAACGTCATCTGACTTTCTTTAATGTAACACCGGGCGCTGTAGGACCGGTTCTTGGAGTGACGGCAGCGTTAGAAGAATCTAAGGCAAATGGCGCTGATATTGACGAGGGAACCATCGGAAGTATCAAAATTGGTTTGATGGGACCGTTTTGCGGAGTTGGCGATCCGATTTTCTGGGGAACGCTGCGTCCGATCACCGCTGCAATCGGAGCTTCTCTTGCTCTGGGAGGAAGCGCGTTAGGACCGATCTTATTCTTCTTTGCTTTTAATCTTGTTCGTATGGCTGCACTTTATTTCGGCCTGGAATTTGGTTATAAAAAGGGCTTGGATTTTGTGAAGCATCTGGCAGGAAATATGCTTCAGAAAGTGACAGAGGGAGCTTCCATTCTCGGATTGTTTGTGATGGGTGCTCTGGTATCCAAATGGACCACAATCAATGTTCCTCTGGTAGTTTCAAAAGTGACAACCAATGGAAAGACAACCGTCACAACGGTTCAGGATATTTTAGATCAACTGCTTCCGGGATTGCTGGCGCTTATTTTAACCTTGGCAGTATCAAAATTATTAAAGAAAAATATCAGTCCCATTGCAATTATCTTTATCTTATTTGCAGTAGGAATTGTAGGATATGGATTGGGAATTTTAGCCTAAGTTAGGAGGAGCTCATGAAAACAAAGGCAGTAAGACTTTATGGAGAAATGAAATTAGAACTGGATGAATTTGAACTGCCGGAAATGAAAGATGATGAGATTATGGCGAAAGTTGTAACGGACAGTCTTTGTATGTCCAGTTACAAGGCAATCTCACAGGCGCAGAAACATAAAAAGGTACCGGAGGATATTGGAGAACATCCAATTATCCTCGGACATGAATTTTGCGGCGTTATTTTAAAGGTAGGAGAAAAATGGAAACACCAGTACCAAGAGGGGGATAAATTTGTGATTCAGCCGAATATCGGAGATGAAAAAGGATATGCTCCGGGATATTCCTATCGCTATATGGGAGGAGATGCCACAACCATCATTTTTTCAAATCAGGTGATGGAAAACGGTTCCTTATTGAAGTATAATGGAGATTCATTTTTTGAGGGATCTTTGGTGGAACCACTGTCTTGTGTTGTGGGAGCCTTCAATGCTCAGTATCATATGAAGAAAATGTATAGTTACGAGCATGTCATGGGAATCAAAGAAGGCGGCGCTATGGCGCTTCTGGGAGCTACCGGACCAATGGGATTTCTGGCAATTGATTTTGCGATTCACGGTCCGAAAAAACCATCAGTCTTGGTGGTTACCGGAAGAACCCAGAAAAAACTGGATATGGCGGCCAGACTTTATACGGCGGAAGAAGCAAAGAAACAGGGAGTGCGTCTGGTCTATGTAAATACAAGAGATTTGGAAGATGTAAACACAGAGCTTCGCAAATATTCCCCAAAGGGTTTTGACGACGTGATGATTTTTGCGCCGAATGAAGAGATGGTAACCTACGGAACAAAGATGCTTGCTTATGACGGCTGTTTGAATTTCTTCTCGGGTCCGGCGGATCAGGAGTTTTCCGCTAAGGTTAATTTTTATCATGTTCACTATGATTCGACACATTTTGTCGGAACCAGCGGCGGAAATACAGAAGATATGAAGCAGTCCATTGAATTGATTGAGAAAAAAATCGTCAATGCAGCTAAAATTGCAACCCATATTTTAGGACTGGATCATGTGGCGGAAGTGACAAAGGCTCTGCCGGAGCTCGGCGGAGGAAAGAAAATTGTCTATACACATAAGAAATTCCCATTGACAGAAGTTGACAAGATTGGAGAAAAAAGCGATAATAAATTTATTAACGAATTGAAACCAATCTTACAACGTCATGGAGATTTATGGAGTGATGAGGCAGAAAGGTATTTCTTACAGAATGCTCCTGTAATCTAAAGGAAGGGAGCATAATGAGCAGCGATATATCAGTCAGAGATCAAATTTTTTCAACATATGACAGTTTATATGATGCGGAAAAGAAAGTAGCAGATTATTTAATCAGTCATCCGACGGAAGCGATTGAGATGTCGGTATCAGAACTGGCATCCAGATGTGACGCCAGCCAGGCAACCATCGTTCGTTTTTGCAAAAAAATCGGATGCAAGGGATTTCATCAGTTAAAGATTAAGCTGGCAGGAGAGCAGCGTCAGCAGGAAGATCAGGTGATTTCCAGTGAAATCAACTTAGAAAACATGGAACAGTCCATTCATAATATTATGGTCAGCAAGGTGGAAGAAATCAAAGCCACGTTTCACAATTTTAAGATTGATGAGCTTCAGAAAATCATTGATTTGATTTTAAAAGCCAAGACGATAGAATTTGCGGCAATGGGAAATACCATTCCGGTGGCCTTGGACGGGGCTTACAAGTTTAATCAGCTGGGTCTTCGGGCTGTCAGCTCCACAATTTGGGAAACACAGGAAGCTTTTGCGAGAACTCTGCAAAAGGGAGATGTATTTTTTGCGATTTCCGCTTCCGGCGCTTCCAAACGTCTGCTGAAGATGGCAAAGATTGTGAAAGAAAATGAAGTTGTATCGGTGGCAGTGACCAATCAGGCGAAATCACCTCTGGCGGAGGCGTGTGATTATGTGTTGCTGACAGCCACCAGAGAGCATATTTTTCACGATCAGGTGAGTTTTACGCGGATGGCTGCCATGTCTGTGATCGACACCCTGTTCTTGTTCCTGTTCTCTACAAAATGGGATTCCTTTGAACATGTGGAAGTCCATGAGCGATCTGTTGCAGAGGAAAAGCTATAAAGTTTTCACAATCGGAAATTCTTTGGAAGAATGTGAAAAGATTAGGAAAGAAGCATCATAAGATCGGATGCTTCTTTTTTTGTGATAGCGATGAGCCAAAGTCCGGGCTTGCCCGAGACCTTGGCGGCCGCTTACAATCCCGGAATGTGCCTTTTGGCACTTCCGATGATTGCTAGGAAAATGCTCTGATGGAAAAGAAAAAATATGAAATAGAGGAGAAATCAGATGAATACAGATTGGTTAGGTTTAAAAGGTAAAACGGTAATTGTAACAGGCGGAGCGTCAGGAATCGGCAAAGCCGTGGCAGCGGAATTTTTGCAGGTGGGCGCGAATGTGGTAATTTCAGATATGGCACCGGAAGCGCCGGAAATGGGTGAGACAGCAGGGAGATTTCTTTATATTCCCACGGATGTGACCAAACCTTCCGAGGTCGAAGCGATGGTGGAAAAAGCCCAAGATACTTTTGGAACTGTGGATGTGCTGGTTAACAATGCGGGAATTAACATTCCGAGACTTTTGGTTGATCCAAAGGACCCGAAGGGACAGTATGAATTGGATGAGGTTGTGTGGGATAAAGTTTGTAATGTGAATTTAAAGGGTGTTTTTTTCTGTGCGCAGGCGGTAGGAAGAGTCCTGGCAGAAAAAGGAGAGGGCGTTATTATTAACATGTCTTCTGAGAGCGGTCTGGAAGGATCAGAAGGTCAGAGTGTTTATGCGGCAACGAAAAATGCAGTGAATTCCCTGACAAGATCCTGGGCAAAGGAACTGGGCAAACAAGGGGTTCGCGTTGTAGGTGTGGCACCGGGAATTATGGAAGCAACAGGGCTTCGCACTTTGGCCTATGAATCAGCGCTGGCTTATACAAGAGGTATTACAGTGGACGATCTAAGAGCAGGATACGCAAAGACATCCACCACTCCTCTGGGAAGATCCGGAAAATTGTCTGAGGTGGCAGATATGTGCGTATATCTGGCAAGCAGGCGTGCTTCCTATGTTCATGGCGTGACAATTAATGTAGCCGGAGGAAAAACAAGAGGATAGGCGGCGCTGGAACAAAGCGCGGATCTGCTGTATAATAGGTAATGAAGCAGAAAACCAGGAGAGACAGGAGGTTACCATATGGATTTACAATCAACATTTCAGATGAACAATGGGAATCAAATTCCGGTGATGGCGATGGGAAGCTGGGACAGCCGCGGAGAAGAAGGGTATCAGGCATGTCTGGAAGCGTTAAACGTGGGATACCGCCATCTGGACACGGCCAGCTATTATGAAAATGAGGCGCAAGTCGGCGCTGCAATAAGAGACAGTGGCATCAAGCGGGAAGAAATTTTTGTCACAAGTAAAATTTGGTATGATGATATGGTGGAAGGAAAGCAGGAGGCTGCTTTTGAGAAGACCTTAAAAGAGCTGGGGCTTGACTATGTGGATCTGTATCTTCTCCATTGGCCGATCAATGATGTGGCAGGTTCCTGGAAAGTATTAGAAAAATATTATGAGCAGGGACTTATAAAAAATATCGGCGTTAGTAATTTTCGTGAAAAACATCTGAAAAGACTGGAAGTTACAGCCAACATTGCACCGGCGGTCAATCAGATTGAAATTTGTCCGTTTTTAACGCAAAAAGAAACGGTTGCATATTGTCAGGGACAGAACATCGTTGTGGAAGCCTGGGGACCTCTTGGAAAAGGAAGACAGCTTGGGGAGCCGGAGATTGTAAAGCTTGCCGAGAAGTATGAAAAAACACCGGCGCAGGTGATTCTTCGCTGGCATCTGCAAAGAGGGATCGTAAGTCTTCCGAAATCTGTTCACAAAGAGCGCATGATTCAAAACGCGGATATTTTTGATTTTGAGTTATCACAGGAAGATATGGAAATGATGTATTCTATGGATGGAAGAGAGAAAACCGGAAGAGGCTATCCGGCAGAGTATGAGTATTAAGAGATGAAATAAAAAGAATCTTTGTAGAAATTCTATAAAGATTCTTTTTTTGATAGCGATGAGCCAAAGTCCGGTTTTTTATGGTTGATGAAAAAGATTTACAGATGGTTGAAAAAAGGATGATGGAAAGCTGACAAGGTATTTTTGATATCTTGTCAGTTTTTTGATCTGGTCAGAATCAGAGATTCGTTGTATAATGACGTTAGCCTTGGAAAGGATAGAGAAAGGGTACAGAAAATATGATGATTTTGGTTATTGGAATTGGATTGCTTGTGCTTGCTCTTCTTGGATTCATTGGTTACTCTTACATGCAAAATCAGAGATCGAAATATGTTTCCAACATGTACCGGGAGTTTAAGGAACAATACAGAGACACGGCAAAAACTGCTCTGGGATATGCCCAGACTAATTTTTTTTCAAAGCCCATAGTTTTAATGCTGGCGGTTGGAAGGGATTACAGAGTTGTGGATGCATGGTCTGTGACAGATCGGGAAATGGAATTGGAAGGACGCGTCTGCGAAGAATATATCGGAATGGATCTGAAAAAATATGTGGATCATGAAAAAGAAAAAAAGGAACAGGATCTTTTGATGAGAAATGCTTTGGAGCCAAAAAATTCAAAAGAGTGTGCATTTGACATGGCAGTCGGTCAAATTCTAAATCAATTGACAGGAAAGTAATAAAATATGGAAGAAATTAGACAGGAATTAAAAGAGAAAGTTATTTTAGTGGCAGTCGCACAGCAGGAGATCCGGGAGACAGAAGAGTCTCTGGAGGAACTGGAGGAGCTGGTAAAAACCGCAGGAGCTGAAGTTGCGGCAAAGGTCATACAGGTCAGAGAAGCTCCGCATCCGGGAACCTATGTGGGAAAAGGAAAGACTGCGGAAATCGAGACTTTACTGCTTGGGACAGATGCCACGGGAATTGTCTGTGACGACGAACTTTCACCGGCGCAGATTCATAATCTGGAACGAGAATTGAATACAAAAGTTATGGACCGAACGTTAATCATTCTTGATATTTTTGCAAAGCGGGCTTTGACGAGAGAGGGAAAGATTCAGGTAGAGCTTGCGCAGTTAAAATATCGTGCGTCGAAGCTTACCGGGCAGGGAACCGCGTTTTCCAGACTCGGAGGAGGAATCGGAACAAGAGGACCCGGAGAGAAGAAACTTGAGATGGACCGTCGTTTCATTCGTCAAAGAATTTCCAAGCTGAAAGCGGAGCTTCGGGATGTTGTGAAGCATCGGGAAATCCAGAGAAAACAGCGTCGGAAAAATCATCTTCCGGTGGTCTGCATCGTGGGATATACCAATGCCGGCAAGTCAACACTGTTAAATTACCTGACAGACGCCGGAGTTCTGGAAGAGGATCAGCCCTTTGCAACGCTTGATCCCACAACAAAGAGTCTCACAGTTGACGGAGGGCAAACCATTTTAATTACCGATACGGTAGGATTGATCCGAAAGCTTCCTCATCACTTGATTGATGCTTTTCGCAGCACGTTGGAAGAGACAAAGTACAGTGATTTGATTCTTCATGTGGTGGATGTTTCCAACCCGCAAAGAGAAAAACAAATGGAGGCGGTGTATGAAACTCTCAGACAATTAAAAGCTGACGAATCCCCTGTGATCACGGCTTTTAATAAAATCGACCGGTTATCCGGAGAAGAAATTTTAAAAGATCCCCATGCAGAAGCGTCGGTTAGAATTTCGGGAAAGACTGGAGAAGGTGTGGATGTGCTTCTCTCCACAATTGGAGATCTTTTGCAAAAACAAAAATTATATTTGGAAAAACTGTACGGATATGATGAAGCGGGAAAAATTCAGATCATCCGAAGCTATGGACAGCTTCTGAAAGAAGAGTACCGGGAGGAAGGTATTTATGTAGAAGCGTATATTCCGAAAGAAATTTTGGGGAGTATTTAGGAGGAACATGAATGATAATTCAAAAGGTGATTAATAATAATGTAGTCAGTACTTTTGATGCCAATGGCAGGGAAGTTATTTTAATGGGCAAGGGGATCGGATTTCGCAAAAAAGCGGGTGATGAGCTGGATAAAAATAAGATTGAGAAGATTTTTACGTTGGATCAGAGAGAAAAATCTCCCTTTGTGCAGGAAGTTATGGCAATCATTCAGGAATTCTATGAGATTGTCCTAAATCATGATCATCCGGCATATCAGAGATTTGCCACACATTTGGAATATTTGGAATCAGAGATTTTGTCAAAAAAGCATGTGCCGGATGAGGATGAAGAGGCTGATGTGGAGTTCTATGAGCGAAATCAGAAAAAATATCCCGAAGCCTATGTTTGCAGTCAGAAGATTGTGGAACATATTGAGGGGCATTATGACTGTAAATTATCGGCAGATGAGAAAATGTATTTGATTATTTACGTAAAAAGACTGATTTTGGAAAGCGGGCAAATCGGACGAAATCAGGTTGACTTATCGCAGGAAATTTGATAGAATGAGTCTATCGAGAATGGATTGTGACTGGTAAGGCAGGCAAGACCTATTTAATAAGTGGAGGCATTTGTTAATAGGTCTTTTTTTATGCTTTTTCATACAAATAGACAAAGAAAGCATACTTTCCGGTTTACATCTTAGATATTTTATTTTAATAATTTTATGTTGAAGAAGGAGAAGAATTATGGTATCAAAGAAATTTGTCATTGAAAACGAACAGGGATTGCACATGAGACCGGCAGGAGTTTTAGCGAAAGCGGTTACAAAGTTTGAATCTGACGTAACGATCGTATTTGAAGATAAAAAAATCAATGCAAAAAGCTTATTAAACATTATTGGTGCTTGTATCAAATGTGGTTCTGAAATCGAATTAGTATGTGAAGGTCCTGATGAAGAAGCAGCGCTTGCACATGCAACAGAATTAATCGAGTCTGGATTAGGTGAGTAAGAGCCGGTTTTCACAACAGATTAGAAACGAATATTTGATAAAGGACGGGTGGCAATATGTATAAAGGTATAGGAGCGTCTGCTGGAATCGGAATTGGTAAGATTGTGAAAATCAAGGAAGAAGAACTTAATTACACAAAAACTTCCATTGAAGATGCAGAAGCAGAAAAGAAACGTTTAAGTGATGCGATTGAAGTTTTCATTGAGAAAACCACAAAGATGGTGGAGGCAATGAAGATTACAGCCGGAGAACAGGAATCTGAAATTCTGGAAGGCCACATTATGATGATTCAGGATCCTGCCATCACAGAGCAGATTGAAGCAAAGATTGATGGTGAAAAGATCAATGCGGAAGCTGCGGTAGAAGAAGCCTGTGATTTCTTTGCACAGATTTTCGCTATGGCAGAGGACGAGCTGACACAGCAAAGGGCATCTGACTTAGGCGACATTAAGACTCGTTTGATTAAGATTTTACTTGGTATTGAGGAAGTAGATATCAGCGCTGTTCCGGAAGGAACCATTCTGGTTGCAGAGGATTTGACTCCATCTATGACTGCAGGAATCAATCCTGCCAATGTAGAAGGTGTTTTGACAGAGATCGGAGGAAAGACTTCTCACTCTGCGATTATCTGCAGATCTATGGAAATTCCTGCGGTACTTAGCGTTGAAAATATTGTTTCCATTGTAAACGATGGAGATGAAGTCATCATTGACGGATCTACAGGAGAGGCTTATCTTCATCCGGAAGCTTCTGTGATGGAAGAATTTAAGGAGAAGAAAGCAAAATATTTAGAAGAAAAAGCAGCTCTCCAGAAGTTTGTCGGCCAGAAATCCCAGACGGCAGACGGTCATGTGGTAGAATTGGTTGCCAATATCGGAGGACCGGATGAGGCAGAGGGAGTTCTGGAACGTGACGGAGAAGGTGTTGGACTGTTCCGATCTGAATTTTTATTTATGGAAAGCAACGATATTCCGACAGAAGAAGCTCAGTTTGAAGCGTACAAAAAGGTTGCCGAGACATTGGACGGCAAACCTGTCATTATTCGTACATTGGATATCGGAGGAGATAAAGCGCTTCCGTATCTTGGGCTTCCGACAGAAGAGAATCCGTTCCTTGGATTCAGAGCAGTTCGTTTCTGCTTAAAGAGACAGGATGATATTTACAAACCGCAGCTTCGCGCCCTTCTTCGCGCAAGTGCATTTGGAAAGATCCGCATCATGGTTCCTCTGGTAACCTGTGTGGATGAGCTTCGTGCAGTAAAAGCAATCATCGAAGAATTAAAAGCAGAATTAGACGCAGAAGGAATTGCTTATGATAAAGATATTCAGGTTGGAGTTATGATGGAAACAGCGGCAGCCAGCTTGATTGCCGATATTCTTGCAAAAGAAGCTGATTTCTTTAGTATTGGAACCAACGACCTGACAGGATATACGATGGCGGCAGATCGAGGAAATGCGGATGTGGCATATCTTTATTCTGCATATAATCCGGCAGTGCTTCGTTCTATTAAAAATATTATCTCTGCTGCAAACAAAGAGGGCATCATGGCAGGTATGTGTGGTGAAGCAGCAAGTGATCCATTATTAGTTCCGGTATTACTGGCATTTGGATTAAATGAGTTTTCTGTAAGTGCTACGGCAATCCTTGCAACCAGAAAAGTAATGTCTTTATGGACCATGGATGAGTGTCAGGCATTGGCAGAGGAAGTTATGCAGCTGGAGACAGAAGCAGAAGTAAAAGCATTATTGGAAGAGAGAGCAAGAAGCTAAATTTTTCAGGCATTACAGATGCAGTTTGGACAAGGAAATTTTGGAGGAAGACCGGAATCTCCTTGTCCGCTTTGTTTTCTGCGTACGAAAGGAGACATGATTGATGGAACAGAGACAATACCAATGTCCGAAATGCGGATGTACCAGCTATGACAGCGATCAGTTTCAGGCAACCGGAGGAAATTTTGCAAAACTCTTTGATGTTCAAAATAAAAAGTTTATTACGGTAAGCTGCGCAAGATGCGGGTATACAGAGCTTTATAAGAGCGAGACAGAGACAGGAATGAACATTTTAGATTTTCTGATAGGTTAGCGCATGAACGGCAGCAAAGAGGCGGTCTTAAAACTGCTGAAAAATTATGATACAGAATACGAACTTTTGGAACATGACCCTATGTATACAGTAGAGGATATTGTGACAGCCGATTTGTGGAAGCATGAGAACGGGATCGGCGCGAAAAATCTGTTTCTGAGGGACGGCAGTGGGAAGCATCATTTTCTCATTGTGGTAAGAGAAGATAAACAGGTTGATTTAAAGCAGGTGCGAAAAGAGATTCACAGTTCGAGGTTGAGTTTTGCATCGGAAGAACGTCTGAAAAAATATCTCGGTGTGTCAGCGGGGTCTGTCTCACCTTTTGGAATTCTCAATGATAAGGCGCGGGAAGTTGCGGTATTTTTTGATGCAGATTTAAAAAAATATGAGTATCTCGCGGTTCATCCAAATGATAATCGAGCGACGGTTTGGATGAGGACGAGAGTTATGATCCGTATCATTGAGGATCATGGAAATTCTTTTTCATGGATTACAGTGGAACAAAAGGACAAAGAGTGACAAAATCGAAAAGGACAAGGGAGGTCTCTCTTGTCTTTTTTTGTAATATAGGAAAGCTGCGAAAGCAGCCGGATATCGGCGCGCAAAGCGGAGCAAGGTTGCATTTCATTTGGCACTTTCGGTGATTGAGAAAATGGTATATACTATACGAAGACAGGAATGTTGAGAAGAAAAGGAGCAGAATTTAGATGGAATTTATGAAAAGACTCTATGTCTTGTTGTTGTCCTTGGGGTTGTCGGCGTCACTTTTGGGATGCCAGATGCAAAAAGAGGGACAAAATTCAAGGCAGGGATCGAAGACACAGCAGGAGATCAGTGCTGCAAAATCGGCATCATCGGAAAATATTCCTGATTATTCCGGTGAGATGACGATCACGCTGGATCAGAATCAGCCGAATTTTACCTCAAAAGATCTCACAAAAAAATCTTATGAAACCTACGGGAATTTAGATTCAAAGGGGCGCTGCCGAGCTGCGCAGGCATGCGTTGGCAGGGATCTTATGCCCAAAGAAGAGCGAGGTGCAATCGGGATGGTGAAACCAAGCGGATGGCATACGGTGAAATACAATCAAGTGGATGGAAAATATCTTTACAACCGCTGTCATCTGATCGCGTATCAACTGACCGGAGAAAATGCCAACCGTAAAAATCTCATCACCGGGACCCGCTCTTTTAATGTAGACGGCATGCTTCCTTATGAAGAAAAAGTGGGAGATTATGTCCGTGAGACGGGAAATCATGTTTTGTACCGCGTTACCCCTGTGTTTGAAGGAGATAATTTAGTTGCAAAAGGGGTTGAGATGGAAGCCATGTCGGTGGAAGACAAAGGGAAAGATTTGAAATTTCATGTATTTGTCTATAATGTTCAGGATGGAATTCGCATTGATTATGAAACCGGAGAAAGTAAAAAAGACAGCAGTGTCTCTGTTTCTGTGAATCAACCGGCAGCCAATACGGAGGAAGCGGGGCAAACGATCATTCGCGGCAATACACGCTCCAAAGTGTATCATTGTCCGGGGCAGAGAGATTATGATCGGATGAAATCTTCAAAATATTTAAAAATTTTCCACAGTGAAAAAGAGGCAAAAGAAGCAGGATATCGCAGAGCACAGAGATAGGAGGAAGAGATGAGCCTAAATGAGACACCAAGAGGAGATAGAATCCATATTGCGCTGTTTGGAAGGCGAAATGCCGGAAAATCCAGTGTGATCAATGCCCTGACAGGGCAGGAACTTGCGATTGTATCGGAGATTAAGGGGACAACCACAGATCCGGTTTATAAAGCGATGGAGCTGCTTCCTTTAGGTCCGGTTGTGATGATTGATACACCGGGATTGGATGATGAAGGAGCGCTTGGGAAGATGCGGGTTCAGAAAGCAAAAGAAGTTTTAAATAAGGCAGATATTGCGCTGCTTGTGATGGATGCTGCTCTCGGGATGACAAAATTTGACAGAGATATGCTGACATTGGTGGAGGAGAAGAAGATCCCTTATTTAAAAGTATACAATAAAACGGATCTGTCACGGAAACTGTGGGAGGAAGAAAACGCCTGTTTTGTCAGCGCGGCAAACCAAACGGGAATTTGGGAATTGAAAGAACGTATTGGAAAACTGGTACCGACAGATCATGAAAAACTTCAGATTGTCGGGGATCTTGTAAAACCGATGGACGTTGTAATTCTTGTTGTACCCATTGACAAAGCTGCGCCAAAGGGAAGGCTGATTCTTCCGCAGCAGCAGACCATTCGAGATCTTCTGGAAGCAGGAGCCGTCACTGTTGTGGTAAAGGAGACCCAACTGGCGCAGACAGTGAAAGAACTGGGAAAGAAACCGGCGTTGGTGATTACAGATTCCCAAGTATTTGGAAAAGTTGCATCAGAGGTTCCCAAAGATATTTTGCTGACGTCCTTTTCCATTTTGTTTGCCAGATATAAAGGTGATTTGGAGGAGGAAATTCGCGGCATCAAAGCATTGGAACATTTAAAAAGCGGAGATAAGATTTTAATTGCAGAAGGCTGCACCCATCATCGTCAATGCGATGACATCGGCACAGTAAAAATTCCGGCGTGGCTGAAAGAATATACGGGAAAGCAATTTGAAATTCATACAAGCAGCGGCGCTTCCTTCCCGGAGGATTTGGATTCTTATCAGCTTGTGATCCACTGCGGGGGATGCACGTTAAACCGCAGGGAAATGAAAAATCGGATTGCAAGGGTCTGTGAAGCCGGAGTGCCGATTGTAAATTATGGAATTTTCATTGCCGCTGTGCAGGGAATTTTAAAAAGAAGTTTGCAACCGTTTGAAGATGCGGCAAAAATTTTAGATCAAATGTAAGACGTTAAATTCTTTACAAAAAATCAGAAGTTGGGTAGAATAGAAAAAAACATAATATGGAGGAAAGCATGAGCAAAGTAAGAACAAGATTTGCACCGAGCCCTACAGGAAAAATGCATGTGGGAAATTTAAGAACTGCACTGTATGCGTATTTGATCGCGCGTCATGCAGACGGTGAGTTTATCTTAAGAATTGAAGATACGGATCAGGAGAGAAAGTTAGAGGGAGCAGAAGAAATTATTTACCAGACGCTTAAGAAAGCAGGTCTTGATCATGACGAGGGACCGGATCAAGACGGCGGTGTGGGACCTTATATTCAAAGCCAGCGGCAGGCGGCGGGCATTTATATGGAATATGCGAAAAAACTGATCGAGAAAGGGGAAGCATATTATTGTTTCTGTGATCAGGAACGTCTGGATACTTTAAAAGTAAAATCCGGAGACGTTACCATCAGCCATTATGATAAGCACTGTTTATTTCTTGACCCGGAGGAAGTGCAGAAAAAACTGGAGGCGGGGGTTCCCTATGTGATTCGCCAGAATAATCCCACCGAGGGGACAACTTCGTTTACCGATGAGATTTACGGAGAGATTACGGTGGATAACATGGAACTGGATGATATGATTCTGATCAAGTCCGACGGATATCCTACGTATAATTTTGCCAATGTGGTGGACGACCATTTGATGGGAATTACCCATGTGGTCCGCGGTAACGAGTATTTATCGTCCACACCGAAATATAATCGTCTGTACGATGCCTTCGGATGGGAAAAGCCGGTTTATGTACATTGTCCGCTGATTACCGATGAAGAACATCACAAGCTCAGCAAAAGGAAAGGTCATTCTTCCTTTGAAGATCTGATTGAGCAGGGATTTTTGCCGGAAACCATCGTAAACTTTGTTGCGCTTCTTGGATGGAGTCCGGGGGGAGAACAGGAAATTTTCACATTAAAAGAGCTGGAAGAGATTTTTGATTATACACATATATCCAAGACTCCTGCTGTTTTCGACCGAAAGAAAATTGCGTGGATGAACGGAGAGTATATCAAAGCCATGGATTTTGAGAGATTTAAAACATTAGCGATGCCATATGTGAAGGAAACGATTCATCGCGAAATGGACTTTGATAAAATTCTGTCTATGGTAAAAACAAGAATTGAATTATTTACAGAGATTCCGGGGCATATTGATTTCTTTGAAGCGGTTCCGGAATATGATGTAACGATGTACAAACATAAAAAGATGAAAACGACACCGGAGACTGCTCTCAGTGTGTTGAAAGAAATCATTCCGGTAGTCGAGGTACAAAAAGATTTTACCAATGATGCTCTGTATGAAATGCTTGTATCCTTTGCAAAGGAACATGAGTATAAAAACGGTTATGTCATGTGGCCGGTACGCACCGCTGTTTCAGGGAAAGCGATGACTCCGGGCGGAGCCACGGAGCTGATGGAACTTCTGGGAAAAGAAGAATCTATGAAGAGAATGCAGGATGCGATTGTAAAATTAGAGGAAGCAATGCAGTGTCAGGATTAAGCGAGGCACAAAAAAGTGCAGTTATGCATAAGGAAGGACCGATGATGGTGCTTGCAGGTCCCGGCTCAGGAAAAACTCTGGTGATCACAGAGCGAATTCAATCTTTAATTCACCATTTTCAGATTTTGCCTCAGCAGATTCTGGTAATTACATTTACAAGAGCGGCTGCGGCAGAGATGAAAGAACGGTTCTGGAGGCTGGCAGGGGAGACCCTTCCGGTCTCTTTTGGAACGTTTCATTCTGTGTTTTTTACGATTCTAAAACATGCGTATCATTACCGGGCGGAAAATATTCTGCCGGAGACAAAAAAATATGATTTTATTCGGGAAATTCTGTATGACAGGCATTTGGACGTGGAAGATGAAGGAGATTTTATCAGGTCCTTGATTCAGGAGATTAGTCTCGTGAAGGGTCAGATGCTGGCTCTGGAATATTATCACAGCGGCTGCAGCAGCGATGAAGTATTTCAGGAGATTTATAAAGCGTACGAGGAAAAGCTTCATCAAAACCGCTGGATTGATTTCGATGATATTCTTGTCTATACATATGAACTTTTGAAGGAAAGGAACGATATCAGAGCAGCATGGCAGCAGAAGTTTTCCTATATTTTAATTGATGAGTTTCAGGACATTAATCGAATTCAGTATGAGATTGTCAAGATGCTGACGGGAGATGCAAAAAATTTATTTATAGTAGGAGATGACGACCAGTCTATTTATAGATTTCGAGGGGCAAAACCGGAGCTGATGCTGGGATTTCCGAGAGATTTTCCGGAGACAAAGCAGGTGATTCTCAATACCAATTTTCGATCGGGTGAGGAAATTGTAGAGACTGCAGAAAAAATTATTTCGGCAAATAAAAAACGGTTTGAAAAGCAGATGCACGCCGAAAAAGGAAAGACAGGAACGGTCCAGATTGAAAATTTTGAGGATCAGCGGGAAGAAAATAAGTATATCATCCAAAAAATCCGGGAGGATATGGCAAAGGAGAGACCACTTTCTGAGATTGCCGTGCTCTGTCGGACCAATCAGGGACCGAGACAGCTGGTTGGAGCCTTGATGGCATATAATATTCCGTTTTATATGAAGGATGTAGTACCGAATCTTTTTGAGCATTGGATTGCCCGAAATATCATGGATTATATGAAACTGGCTCTGGGAGATCGGCGCCGGAGTACGTTTTTAAGAGTTATGAATCGTCCCAAGCGATATATTTCCAGAGAATATTTGACAGAACCGGAAGTTTCCTTTGAAGATCTCCTAAGAAAGGTGGAAGATAAGCCATGGCTTTATGAATATGTGGAGAATATGAAAGAGGATTTGAGAATCCTGAGATCAATGACGCCGATGATGGCAATCATCTATATTCGCAAATCCGTTGGGTATAATGCATATCTCTCTGAATACGCAAGATTTCGCAGAATCAGGGAAGAGGAATTTACACAGATTTTGGAAGAGCTTCAGGAGAGTGCGAGAGGCTTTGATACTTATGAGGAATGGTTTGATTATATTCGGGAATTTACGCAGGAATTAAAACGGCAGTCCAAAAAGAATCATCAGGAAAAAAATGGGATTGTCATCAGTACTATGCATGGAGCAAAAGGTCTGGAATTTGACCGGGTGTTTTTGCCGGATGTCAACGAGGAGATCATCCCTCATAAAAAATCTATGAAGGAAGAGGAGATTGAGGAAGAGAGACGTTTGTTTTATGTAGCGGCAACCAGAGCAAAGAAGCATTTACATATTTTTTCGACGAAAAAGCTATACAATAAAGAAAGTATTCCGTCAAGGTTTGTTGCAGAAATTGAGGGCAGAGGAGGAAAAGCCTATGATGAAAGAACGAGAATTTCCAAGAGCAGGTGAGTTTTATTTGCATTTCAAAGGAGGATTGTATCAGATTGTTACCATTGCAAAACATACGGAGACAGGAGAAGACTTGGTGATTTATCAGGCTTTGTATGAGGATTTTGGAATTTATGCAAGACCGCTGTCGATGTTTATGAGCAGGGTGGATGAGGAACAATACCCCAACGCCGGACAAAGCTATCGCTTTGAGAAAACGACGGCAGAAGAAATTTGTCTGAAAAGACAGTCGATGGAGCCGGAGAAGAAATTGAACGAAAAGGTGCAAAAAGAGCAGAGACCAGAGGAAGCTGAAAATATGGAGATGCTCTTTCAGTTTCTGGATACCTGTGATCTGGAAGAACGGTTGAGTCTTCTGATGCAGTACCGCAGTCAGTGGACGGAATCAATGCTGGATTCCATGGGCGTTGCAATGGATTATGTTTTAAACGGAAAAGACCGGGATGAGAAATATTATGAATTGGATAAAATGATTCGTACCAAACTTCAATACGAAAAGAAACCAAGATAAAGGAATGGAATCGAAAGAGAAAGCGGGGAATGTTTATGATTTTTACAGCTGAGTATTCATCGCCCCTGGGGAAACTTACGTTGGCTCAAAGGGATTCTGCACTCATCGGGCTTTGGCTGGAGGGACAAAAATATTTTTTGGGAACACTGGCAAAGGAACAAATGACGAAAGAAGATACCGTTGTTTTCCAAAAGGTAACGTCATGGCTGGATCGGTATTTTCAAGGAGAAAATCCATCCATTGATGAAATTCCCATGGCACCGGAAGGCAGTGAATTCCGCAGAGAAGTTTGGAGAATTCTCTGCAGAATTCCTTACGGAACTACAACGACCTACGGCGAGATTGCGAGACAGCTGGAGAAAATAAAAGGGCGGTCCTCCATGTCGGCACAGGCAGTGGGAGGGGCAGTGGGACATAATCCCATTTCAATTATAATTCCGTGTCATCGGGTTGTGGGATCAAACGGAAGTCTTACCGGCTACGCCGGCGGAATTGAGAAGAAAATTCAATTGCTTTCCATAGAAGGTGCGGAGATGTCAAATTTTTTTATTCCAAAGCAGCGGTAGGTTTTTCCGAACATCGTATGCATCCCCCGGAGCGTTTTTGTAATATAGGAAAGTCAGGACTTTCCTATATTACAAAAAAAGGAGCCCAAGAAAGGCTCCCGTGCGGCTGAAAGTGATATAAGTTATTCGTCATCCTCAGCTTCCTCTTCTAAAATAGCATCCAGAACGGAAGCTACCATTTCATATTCTTCATCACTTTCGATATTATCTAGGCTGAAAGCATCTTCATCTTTAGGATCCTGCATATAACGGTAGAGCAGGAGGGCGCTTTCTTCTTGTTCGCTCTCCAGATCTTCCAGAGAAATGAGCGCAATGTATTCCTGACCTTCTGCCTCAAAGAAACTGATGACGGCACAGTCCATGACGGAACCATCTTCCAGCTCCAGATGGATGACAGGATTTTCTTCTTCTACAATTACATCTTCTTCAAATTCGTTCATTGTGACACCTCTTTTCTATTCTTTTTTTCACTATACTAAAGCTTTGGGGAAAAAGCAAGGTGATGATGAGAAAAACATGGTTTGTCAAAGAATTGACAGGGAAAAATATGTGTGTTACGATACGAAATAATGGAGGAAAAGATATGGAAGAATATAAGTTTTTGTTGGATCTTGCGATTATTCTTGCGATGACAAAATCGTTTAGTCTGGTTTCAAGAAAGTTTAATATGCCGCCGGTGGTAGGAGCGCTTCTTGCCGGTATCCTTTTGGGACCGGTGGTATTAAATCTGGTGGAACCCTCAGACTCTATTTTAAATCTGGCAGAAGTCGGAGTGGTTGTTTTAATGTTTGAGGCGGGACTGGAGACGGATCTTGATGAATTAAAGAAAAGCGGATTTCCTGCGTTTGTCATTGCCTTGTGCGGTGTTGTTGTGCCCTTGATTGGAGGCTCTGCGCTTGCCCTGGTGTATGGAACAAAAATTTTAGAAGCTCTTTTTATCGGAGTTATCCTGACCGCTACATCTGTAAGTATTACGGTGGAAGCGCTGCAGGACATGGGAAAATTAAAAGGACGTGTGGGAACTGCAATTTTAGGCGCGGCAATCATTGATGACATTTTGGGAATTGTACTGCTGTCAATGATGACAAGTATTGGGGGCGCAGGAGGATTTCAGATTCAGTCTGTTTTGTGGATTCTTGTAAAGATGGCAGCGTTTTTTGTGATTTCCGGAATCGGAGGAATCGGAGTAAAAAAATTTTTTGAGTGGATGTCTACTTACAAAGACACGGAAATTGAGCGGCACAGAAGAAGAGTTCCGGTTCTTGCATTGTCCTTTTGTCTTGCGCTGGCATTTTTGGCGGAGGTCTTTGGAATTGCGGATATTACCGGAGCATATTTGGCTGGAATTATTTTGTGCAGACTTCCGGAACGTTTTTACATTCACCGGAAGATCGAGGTGCTGTCTTATATGTTTATAACCCCGGTGTTTTTTGCCAGCATTGGTTTGAATGTAAAAATACACGGGATGGGACAGTCGTTAATTCTTTTTACGGTTGTTCTGAGTGTGATTGCAGTCTTGTCTAAAATGATCGGATGCGGGGCAGGCGCTATGCTTTGTAAATACGGGAAGAGAGAATCTCTTCAAATTGGCGCGGGAATGGTCTGCCGCGGAGAAGTGGCACTGATTGTAGCGCAGAAAGGGATTGCCGTAGGCTTGCTGTCAGAGGCATTTTTTGCTCCTGTGGTACTGATGGTTTTGGTAACTACGCTGCTGGCTCCTGTTTTATTAAAAGTTTTGTTTGCGTGATCTATGGTTTTGGTGTGTGATTTTTGCTTTAGATAAAGAAACCAGAGGAAGGAAAGAGGTTTAAGCGATGATAGATACCGTAATTTCTGTAAAGCTCCCGGTGGGAGAGATGCTGCGCGTAAAAAAGAACCGGATGATGCCGGACCGTCTCACCGGGAAGGAAAAACGAATCTGCCTGATCTCAGGGATTTATGGAGATGAGTTGGGCGGACAGTATATTTGCGGGGAGGTGATTCGCAGAATCAAGGAAAATTTTCATCAATTGTCGGGAATCGTAGATGTATATCCGGCAGTGAATCCGCTGGGTCTGGATGCCCGAACGAGAGCCGTTCCGATTTCTGACATTGATTATAGTACGGTATTTCCGGGGAATGTGAATGGAGGGCTGGAAGAATACACCGCTGCAAAGCTGGTGGAGGAATTGAAAGGCGCAGCCTGCTGTATTGACATTCATTCCAGCAATGTTTTTTTACAGGAAGTTCCTCAGGTGCGATTAAACGATGATTCCGACGAACGGCTGCTTCATCTCTCAAGACAGATGAATACAGATTTGGTTTGGATTCATCCGTCTGCCACTGTCAATGAGGGAAGTCTTGCCTATACAATGAACGCGATGGGGATTCCAACGCTGGTTACAGAATCCGGTGCGGCGTTTCGCATTGAATATGAATATTGCAGACAGATTATTAACGGAATTTTTTCTGTTATGGCAGAGCTTGGAGTTTGGAAAGGAACGCCAAGCTGCAGAAAGCATGTGCCGGTGATTCAGGAAGATGAGATTTATTATTTAAATTGTGAGTCGGCTGGAATTTTTGTATCTTATAAGAATTTAAAAGACCATGTAAAAAAAGGGGAAGTCATTGGAAGAATTCAAAATCCTCTGATGGGAATTGCTGAGGAGGAAGTCATTGCGCCGACGGATGGACTGCTCATGACACTTCGGGAACATCCGGGAGTAACGGAGGGATCTCTGGTGGCAAGAGTGATAGGAGGACGCCATTTATGAAAAAAGAGATTTTATATGCTTCCGATAATTATTTAAGAGATGAATTCCAGATTGAAGGATATTGGTTTGGGAAAAAATGTGAAGAGCAGGAGCGTGCCGCCTGCATTGTAGGTTCGATGCGGGGAAACGAGTTTCAGCAGCTCTATATATGCTCTATGCTGGTAAAGCGATTGAAGGATTTGGAAAAGAGCGGCGCGATTGTAGGCCAAAATCAAATTTTGGTCATTCCATGTGTGAATAATTTTTCTATGAACGTGGGACAGAAATACTGGGTATCTGACAACAGTGATATTAACCGACAGTTTCCGGGGAATTTTCAGGGAGAACCGACCAGTCGTCTGGCAGCGCATCTTTTTGCAAAGATTCAGGGGTTTCGTTATGGAATTCACTTTCCGTCTTTTTACCAGCCGGGAGATTTTATTCCCCATGTTCGGATGCCTTCTACCGGAAAAGAGAGCGTAAGCCTTGCTAATTTGTTTGGTCTGCCCTATGTGGTGACAAGCAGACAGAGGAATTTTGACAAAACAACTTTAAATTATAATTGGCAAATTCAGGGAACGGAAGCTTTTTCAATTTATTCCGGAGAGACAGGGAATATTAATGAGGCTCAGGCGAAACAGGCAGTATCTGCTGTACTTCGTTTTCTCACTCGTATGGGAATTTTAAAATATAATTGCCATAATGGGTATATTGCTAGTATTATAGAAGAAGAGGATTTAGTTTCCATTAAGGCACAGGCCCCCGGCTTTCTTCGCAGATTTACAGAAGTGAACGAGGAAGTTCAAAGGGGGCAGCTGTTAGGAGAAATTTTGAATCCGTATGATGGAGAAATTCTGGCTGAGATTCGCTCCAGTGTGGATGGCATTGTCTTTTTTGCCGAAAATCAGCCGACAATTTTAGAAAATGCATCTGCATTTCAGGTGATTAAGAAACTACATGAATAAATGGGAGGAAATCATGGGAAGAGTAAGACGAGTCTATGTAGAAAAGAAGAAAGACTATGCAGTAAAGGCAAAAGAGCTGTTAGGAGAATTAAAGCAGTATCTTGGGCTGAATATTGAAAATATTCGGGTACTGGTCCGCTATGATATTGAAAATTTGTCGGATGCAAGCTATGATAAAGCGCTGGGAACCGTATTCAGTGAACCGCCGGTGGACGATGTTTACGAGGAAGGTTTTCCGATGGAAGAAGGGGAAGCAGCGTTTGGAGTGGAATTTCTGCCGGGGCAATTTGATCAGAGAGCAGATTCTGCACAGCAATGTGTGAAATTGCTGAATGAAGATGAAGACGCAGTGATTCGCAGCGCTACAGTTTATGTAGTAAAAGGAAATATAACAGAAGAGCAGCTGGAAGAGATTAAAGCTTATTGTATCAATCCGGTAGATTCCAGAGAAGCAGAAGCTGAAAAACCGGAAACGCTAATCATGGATTTTGAAGAACCGGAAGATGTAAAAATATTGGATGGATTCAAAGACATGGGCGAAGAGGAGTTTAAGGTTCTTTATGATTCCCTGAACCTGGCAATGACATTGAAAGATTTTCTTCATATTCAGAATTATTTTAAGGAAGAAGAAAACAGAGATCCGTCCATGACAGAAATTCGTGTCTTGGATACGTATTGGTCCGATCACTGCCGTCATACGACATTTTCTACAGAGCTTACGACAATAGGTTTCCAGGATGGATTTTACAGGGCTCCATTGGAGGAAGCATATTATCAGTATATGGATGATTTTGAGGAGCTTTATGCGCAGCGTGATGATAAGTTTGTATGTTTAATGGATATTGCTCTGATGGCGATGAAACGCCTGAAAAAAGAAGGAAAGATTGCAGATCTGGAAGAGAGCGATGAGATTAATGCATGCAGCATTGTAGTTCCGGTAGAGATTGACGGAAAAGAAGAAGAGTGGCTGGTGAGCTTTAAAAATGAGACTCATAACCATCCGACGGAAATCGAACCGTTTGGAGGAGCCGCGACTTGTCTTGGAGGCGCAATCCGTGATCCGCTTTCCGGACGTTCCTATGTATATCAGGCGATGCGTGTCACAGGTGCTGCAGATCCGACGGTACCGTTAAAAGATACTTTAAAAGGCAAATTACCGCAGCACAAGATTGTAAATGGCGCGGCAGACGGATATAGTTCTTATGGAAACCAGATTGGACTGGCAACGGGACTCGTCAATGAAATCTATCATCCGGATTATGTGGCAAAACGTATGGAAATCGGAGCTGTTATGGGTGCGGCGCCGAGAAGGAATGTCATTCGTGAAAATTCTGATCCGGGCGATATCATTATTCTTCTGGGAGGAAGAACCGGACGTGACGGCTGCGGAGGTGCAACCGGTTCTTCGAAAGTTCACACGGAAGAATCCATCGAAACCTGCGGTGCGGAGGTTCAGAAAGGAAATCCGCCGACCGAGCGGAAAATTCAGAGATTATTCCGAAGAGAAGAAGTCAGTCGTCTAATTAAAAAATGCAATGATTTCGGTGCAGGAGGAGTTTCCGTTGCAATCGGAGAGCTGGCGGACGGACTGATTGTAAATCTTGATAAGGTACCGAAAAAGTATGCGGGACTTGACGGAACAGAACTGGCGATTTCAGAGTCACAGGAGCGTATGGCAGTTGTTGTGGATGCAAAGGATGTGGACAAGTTCCTGGCATATTCCCAGGAAGAAAACTTAGAGGCTGTTGCGGTGGCAGAGGTTACGAAAGAACCACGATTGATTCTGACATGGAGAGGAAAAGAAATCGTGAATATTTCAAGAGCCTTTTTAGATACCAATGGAGCTCATCAGGAAACGGAAGTTTTTGTGGAGATTCCTCACCGCGCAGAATCTTATTTTAAGCAGGCAGAAGAAATCGGATCGTTTCAAGAAGTCTGCATGAAGATTCTGTCAGACTTAAACGTATGCTCTCAGAAAGGTCTGGTAGAACGTTTTGACAGTTCCATCGGAGCGGGAACCGTTACAATGCCATACGGCGGAAAATATCAGATGACGCCGATTCAGACGATGATTGCAAAGCTTCCTGTGCTTCACGGAAAGACGGATACAGTGACAATGATGAGCTATGGTTTTGATCCGTATTTGTCAAAATGGAGTCCATTCCATGGGGCGGTTTATGCAATTACAGAATCTATTGCAAAGATTGTTGCTTCAGGAGGAGATTTTAGAAAGATTCGTCTGACCTTCCAGGAATATTTTAAACGCCTTGGCGAGGATAAAACGAGATGGGGACAGCCGGTGGCAGCGCTGCTCGGTGCTTATCAGGCGCAGATTGGATTCGGACTTCCGTCCATCGGAGGAAAAGACAGTATGTCCGGAACCTTTAATGATATTGATGTACCTCCGACACTGGTATCTTTTGCAGTGGATGTAGCCAAGACAACGGATATTATTACACCGGAGCTGAAGAAACCGGGAAATCGTCTGGTTCGCATCTGTATCCCGGTGGATGCATACAATCTGCCGATTTACAGTGAGGTAAAGAAGGTTTATAAAAGAATACAAAAATTAATCAAAGACGGAAGTATCAAGTCCGCTTATGCAATTGGAGGCGGAGGCGCTTTAGAGGCAGTTGCCAAAATGGCATTCGGAAATCAATATGGCGTTATTTTTGATGAAGAAGTGGAATTAAATGACTTAACAGAACCAAAATTCGGATCTTTTGTTGTGGAAATGGATACGAGAGATATTCATAAAATCGGCATTCCGGGTCTTTTGATTGGTGAGATTACAGAAAAACAGGAATTTGTGTTTGGAGAAGAATCTGTTGCGCTCAAGGATGCAATGGAAGCATGGAAAAAACCATTGGAAAGTGTTTTCCCTACCAAATCCGAAGGAAGTCAGAAAATTCTTGACACGACACGCAGTTATGTCAAGGGAAATATTTATGTATGTAAGAATAAGGTTGCAAAACCAACGGTCTTTATTCCGGTATTCCCTGGAACCAACTGCGAGTATGACTCTGCCAGAGCCTTTGAAAGAGCGGGAGCCAATGTTATTACAAAAGTCTTTCAGAATTTAGATGCTCAGGGAATTCGTGATTCTGTTGATGTGTTTGAGAAAGCAATCAGAGAATCTCAGATGATTATGTTCCCGGGAGGCTTTAGCGCGGGAGATGAACCGGATGGATCTGCCAAATTCTTTGCAACAGCATTCCGAAATGAAAAGCTCAAGGAAGCGGTGATGGATTTATTGAATCAGAGAGACGGTCTTGCACTGGGAATCTGTAATGGATTCCAGGCATTGATTAAGCTTGGTTTAGTTCCGGAAGGAAAGATTGTAGAACAGTCTGTAAAATCTCCGACGCTGACAACCAACCGAATCGGCAGACATATTTCAAAAGTAGCATATACAAGAATTGCATCAAATCTTTCTCCTTGGTTTAACAATGTAAATGTAGGAGATGTTTTCAGCATTCCGGTTTCTCATGGAGAAGGACGTTTTGTGGCAGATGAAGATGTCATTCAGAAATTGTTTGAAAACGGACAGGTGGCTACGCAGTACGTAGATTTAAGCGGAGATCCGACGATGAATGAAGACTTCAACCCGAATGGGTCTTATCATGCAATCGAAGGAATCACCAGCCCGGATGGAAGAGTGCTTGGAAAAATGGGACACTCTGAGCGTCGGGATGATTATGTGGGAATCAATATTGCCGGTCAGAAGGATCAGAAAATTTTTGAATCCGGAGTCGAGTATTTTAAATAATTCCAAAGAAAATCAGCCATACTATAAAAAAGGAGGCTGATGGTTATGGAAGATAAGAAACAAAAAAGAGAATTAACCAACGAAGAAATTGACGAAAATATCTTTGATATGTGCAATGTATGTTCTGCGGCAGATTGTACCGGACTGATTCGGGTGGAACCTGCCACAGATTATGAGGATGAGGCATATATGGATTTATATCCGTATAAACCTCCTGTTTTGCCAGAGGAAGATGAAACGAAAAATCATTAAAAGTCGAGAGAGACAAAGAAAACCGCCGGTGAAAATCATGTGATTTCACCGGCGGTTTTCTGTAAGATTAGGAAAGTTCTGACCTTCCTATCTTACAAAAACGCTCCGCTTTGTTCTTGACCTATGACAGATCGTCGGTCACAGGTTCTTTTCGGACAATGTGAATTGTTTCGATTCTATTTTTTTCTACCGCTTGAACATGGAAAATAAAGTGGTCATCCTCTGCCACCTCACCTTCTTCCGGCAGATGATCCAGCAACTCAATAATATAACCGCCAAGAGAATCGTAGTCTTTTGAGTCGATATCGGTATCCAGCAGATCGTCAAGATCATCTAATTTAATGGATGCGGCAGCAAGATAAGAGCCATCCTCCAACTCCTGAAAGGTTTCTTCTTCGGACTCATCGTACTCATCACGAAGCTCTCCGAAAATTTCTTCCACAATATCTTCCAGAGTAATGAGACCGGCAGTGACGCCGTATTCATCAAGGACAATGGAGAAGCTTACAGATTTTTCACGCATTTGAGCCAGCAGGCTGGAAACCTTTTGTGTCTCATAGGTAAAAAACGGTTTTCGGATGACCTCATTGAGATGGAAACTCTCACCCCGATGCTTGGAACGGTAAAAATATACATCTTTAAAGTAAACAATTCCAATGACATGATCCTTGCTTCCTTCATAAACAGGAAGTCTGGAAAAACCTGCTTCGCGGAATACATCCAGCACTTCTTCATAAGCAGCGTCAACCGACACGAAGGATACGTCAATGCGGGGGATCATAATATCCTTTGCGATAGAGTCCTTAAAATCAAAGACATTGTTCAGCATATTCTTTTCTTCGTCCTCAATGACGCCATCCTCATGGCTGACATCGACAATGGTACGAAGCTCCCGCTCCGTCATAACTCTCTTGGATTGCTTTGAATCAATACGGAGAATCATTAAGAGTGCAGTTGACATTTTATTAATCAAAAATACAATGGGTGTAAAAAGTTTTGTGACAACGTAAATGCTCGTGGCATAATTCAGCGCAAGTTTTGTATTATTAATTGTTGCATAAGTTTTTGGCGTGATTTCACCGAAAATCAAAACCAAAACAGTCATAACACCTGTGGCAATTCCGGCTCCCATACTTCCGAAAATTTTGATTGCCAGAGTTGTGGAAAGAGATGTCACGGAAATATTTACAAGGTTATTTCCCACAAGAATGCTGGAAAGCATCTGACTTGGATTCTCAATAAGCTTTAACACAATCTCCGCTTTTTTGTTTCCGTCCTCTGCCATGGCGCGCACCGCGTGCTGGTTTACCGTCGTTAACGAAGTTTCAGCAGAGGAAAAATAAGCAGATAATGAAAGTAAAATAATAATCGCAACTAAATGAAATATGACGCTGGGGTCCAAAGTAAAATCCCTCCTAAATTTGTAAGTTTGTTTTCAGATACAATTAAATTTATTTTACGAAAGAATACATCATGTGTCAAGGTTTTGGTTGCCAACAGGACCGTTCTGTGATATATCAGATAGGAGACTTTAAACGTGAAGAGGAGAATGGCTATGAATTTGTTGATGTTACTGATTTTAGCAATTGGATTGTCGATGGATGCTTTTGCGGTATCCATTTGCAAAGGACTGGCAATGAAGCGGGCAGAAATTGGAAAAGCTTTGACCGTAGGTCTCTGGTTTGGCGGATTTCAGGCATTGATGCCGATTCTGGGATATTTTTTGGGAACACGGTTCAAGGCACAGATCACATCGGTAGACCATTGGATTGCATTTATTTTGCTTGGACTGATAGGACTGAATATGGTGAAAGAGGGATGTGAAGAGGAAGAAGAATGTCAGGACGCTTCCCTGGCAGTCAAAGAAATGTTTTTGCTGGCGGTTGCAACCAGTATTGATGCATTGGCAGTGGGAATTACATTCGCATTTTTGGATGTGGAAATCTTTTCAGCAGCAACGATCATCGGAATCTGCACTTTCGTCTTGTCTGCCTGCGGAACAAAGATAGGAAATGTTTTCGGAACAAAATATAAGTCCAAGGCAGAGCTTGCAGGGGGCATTTTACTGATACTTCTGGGCATTAAGATTCTTTTGGAACATCTTGGGATTTTTTGATTTTCGTAAAGTTCCTCTTCCATTTTCCGTGAAAACGGTGTAAGATAGGAGAAGGAAACACAAGATATAGTGTTTTACATAAAAGTATATCAACATTTAGTATTCATTGTGCGCGGCTGGAAGGGAGCGGTCAGAGGGCCGTCAATCTGAGATATAAGACTGGTCAGCGCATTAAATATAAAAATAACAGAGATAAGGGAGATGCCATGAAGGAAGTAAGGACAAGAATCATTAAACGCAATGGGGAAGAAGTGGATTTTGATTTAGAAAAGATCATCAATGCTGTGACAAAAGCGAATAAAGAAGTGCCGAAGATTCATCAGATGAATGATTATCAGATCATTGCTGTGGCGGATAATGTGGCAGACCAGGTGCAGAAATCATCTCATGCAGTGAATGTAGAAGATATTCAAAATATGGTTGAGACCGGGATCATGGAGATGCGAGGCTATGAAGTTGCGCAGAAATATGTGAGATATCGTTATAAACGGGAGCTGAAGAGAAAATCCAATACAACAGATGATGGGATCTTATCGCTTCTCGAGAATATTAATGAGGAAGTGAATCAGGAAAACTCCAATAAGAATCCGGTGATCAATTCAACACAGCGGGATTATATGGCAGGAGAGGTCAGTAAAGATTTAACCAAGAGAGTTCTTCTTCCCGACGAGATCATCAAAGCACATGAAGAAGGCATCATTCATTTTCATGATTCGGACTATTTTGCTCAGAAGGAGCATAATTGCGATCTGATTAATCTGGAGGATATGCTTCAAAATGGAACGGTAATCAGTGAGACGATGATTGAAAAGCCGCATTCATTTTTTACTGCATGTAATGTTACAACGCAGATCGTGGCACAGGTTGCCAGCAATCAGTACGGCGGACAGTCCTTTACTCTGGCGCATTTGGCGCCTTTTGTAGATGTCAGCCGAAAAAAGCTTCGTCAAAATGTGATTCGGGAACGGAAGGCAACCAATGAATCCATGGATGAGGCTCTGATTGATCAAATTACAGAGATGAGACTTCATGATGAGATAAAACAGGGAATTCAGACGATCCAATATCAGCTTGTGACGCTGATGACATGCAATGGTCAGGCCCCGTTTGTTACTGTTTTTATGTATTTGGATGAGGTACCCAAGGGAAGAACCAGAGAAGATCTTGCGCTGGTCATTGAAGAGGTATTAAAGCAAAGAATTCAGGGAGTGAAAAACGAAAAAGGTGTCTGGATTACTCCGGCATTTCCGAAATTGATTTATGTTCTGGATGAGGATAATGTGACGCAGGATGCACCATACTGGCATTTAACAGAACTGGCTGCAAAATGTACGGCAAAACGAATGGTGCCGGATTATATATCTGCAAAGGTAATGCGCTCTCTGAAACAGGGGGAAGTTTATACCTGTATGGGCTGTCGTTCCTTTTTGACCGTGGAAGATTCTCAGAGAAATCCTGATGGAAGTCATAAATTCTATGGACGGTTTAATCAGGGAGTGGTCACCATTAATCTGGTCGATGCGGCATGCAGTTCCGAAGGCGATATGAAAAAATTCTGGGAAATTTTAGAGGAACGTCTGGAACTTTGTCACCGGGCATTGAGATGCCGTCATGAAAGATTGTTGGGAACCGTGTCGGATGTGGCGCCGATTCTCTGGCAGCATGGGGCGCTGGCAAGACTGAAAAAAGGAGAGACCATCGACAAGCTTCTCTATAACGGGTATTCTACGATTTCTCTTGGATATGCGGGACTTTACGAAATGTGTGTCCGAATGACCGGAAAATCTCATACATCACCGGAAGGAAAAGAATTTGCACTGCAGGTGATGCAGAAGCTAAATGATAAGTGCGCCCAGTGGAAAGCAGAAGAAAATATCAGTTATTCTGTTTATGGAACTCCGATGGAATCTACAACCTACAAATTTGCAAAATGCCTTCAGAAGCGGTTTGGAATTCTTCCGGGAGTGACAGATAAGAATTATATTACCAACAGCTATCATGTTCATGTATCGGAAGAGATTGACGCGTTCAGCAAGCTGGCGTTTGAATCTGATTTTCAGAAGCTCTCACCGGGAGGAGCCATCAGTTATGTGGAAGTTCCAAACTTACAAAATAATCTTGAGGCAGTGCTGTCTGTAATGAAGTTTATCTACGATAATATTATGTATGCGGAGCTTAATACAAAGAGTGATTACTGCGAGTGCTGCGGATATGACGGCGAAATTTCAATCAAAGAAGAAGCATCAGGAAAGCTTGTCTGGGAATGCCCGAACTGTGGAAATACAGATCAGGATCATATGTTTGTGGCAAGGCGTACCTGCGGTTATATCGGAACTCAGTTCTGGAATCAGGGACGTACGCAGGAAATTAAAGATCGGGTACTTCATTTATAAAAGGTGAGAGCATGAATTATGGAGAAATTAAAAAATGTGATGTTGCAAATGGACCTGGGGTGAGAGTCAGTCTTTTTGTATCCGGATGCCGAAATCGGTGTCCCGGATGCTTTAACCGGGAGACGTGGGATTTTGCGTATGGAAAGCCTTATACCAAGCAGACGCAGGAGGAAATCCTGCGATTGCTGGAGCCGGAATATATTGAAGGGTTTTCCCTGTTGGGAGGGGAGCCTTTTGAACCCGAAAATCAGCAGGTTTTAAGAGGGCTTCTTAAGAACATTCACAATCGATATCCCCAAAAAACCATTTGGTGTTATACGGGCTATTGTTACGATACAGATTTGAAGGCAGGCGGAAAGGTTCATACGGCAGATACGGATGAAATGTTATTGTATATTGATACCTTAGTGGATGGAAGATTTATAGAAGCTCAGAAGGATATTACTTTGAAATTTCGCGGGAGCAAAAACCAGAGAATTTTAGAGCTTCATAAATCGGAGAGAAGATAAAAGGCGTGGAACGGTCTTAAAAGGATTGTTCCACGCCTTTGTTTTATTGTTAGGCTTTAAGCCTGTTCAGCACAGTGGAGTTTCTCAGAAGAGAAACGGAACTTTGATGAACGAATAAACCACCGGCTAGGCCGGTGAGTCAGCACTGCTTAAGCTTACAGTAAAAAACCTCCAGTGATATAATCATGTTGGTTCGCCAACCACATAAAATCAAAGGAGGTTATCCAAATGGATATTAATAGCTTATCACATACGAAATGGAATTGTAAGTACCATATTGTTTTTGCGCCTAAATATAGAAGAAAAGTAGCATATGGAAAGATGAAACAGGATATAGCAAATATCTTAAGTATATTATGCAAAAGAAAAGGTGTAGAAATAGTGGAAGCAGAGATATGCCCAGATCATGTACATATGCTTGTGAAGATACCACCCAGTTTAAGCATTTCAAGTTTTGTAGGGTACTTGAAGGGAAAAAGTACACTTATGATCTTCGAACGCCATGCAAATTTAAAATATAAATATGGGAATCGACATCTCTGGTGCAGAGGATATTATGTAGATACTGTAGGGAAAAATGCAAAAAAAATACAAGAATATATTCAAAATCAATTACAAAATGATTTAGAGTATGACCAGATGACACTAAAAGAATATATTGACCCGTTTACGGGTGAGCCAGTAAACCAAAATAAATAAAATAAGCCCCGTAGGGCTTAATAAGTAAATGACGGTACAGTTGGCGAACCAAATTCGATGGGTCTTTAGACTTAGCGTCGGTAATAAGCCCTTATAGGGCGAGAGCAAACCACCGGCTAAGCCGGTGGTTTTGATTTAGGGCAGAAAAGCCCTCTCATTTCTATGTCACAAAATCTTCTTGACATACTGTGCCTTTTATTATAGCCTATGTATAACAAGAATATATTCAGAAAGAAGGGATTGCATATGATACTGGAGATTGATTTCAATAGTGATGAGGCAATCTATGTACAGCTAAGAAATCAAATTATTATGGGAATTGCATGTGCAGAATTTACAGAGGGAGAATCTCTGCCGTCGGTTCGGCAGCTGGCTCAGATTCTTGGAGTAAACATGCATACGGTAAACAAAGCATATGCTATTTTAAGAGAAGAAGGATACTTAAAGTTAGACAGAAGAAAAGGTGCAGTGGTAAGTGTGGAAACTCTGGAAAAGCAGCAGGAGCTTCAAAGTATTGAAGAAAGTCTCACAATGCTGGTTGCAGAGGCAGTCTGCAAAGGGATTACAGAAGAGGAGATGAAACAGTTAGTCAGTCACATGTACCATCAGCTTGAAAAAAATCAGGAGGAGTTATGAATCGATTACCATTTACAAGACTTGCCGCAAAAGCGTTGGATGAGGGACGGGAAATTGCGAAATATCTTGGATTTCAGGAATTTGGAAGTATTTTTTTATTGCTTGGTCTTTATGGAACCAGTGGGTCTATGGCCAGCGAGGTGCTTCGGATGCATGGCGTTACAAGAGAATTAATCGAGAACTTTATTCAAGAAAAATCCAAAAGGCCAAAAGACGGAAGGCGCAAAGTGCTAGATACTCCAAAGACGGAGTATCTTCTGGAGATGGCAGGGGAGATTGCTCTAAAATACGGGTGCGATGCCATCGGAACAGAACACATTTTAATGGCATTAATTCGGGATGCGGATAATGAAGCCTGTCGACTTCTGGAGAAGGCTAAAATTTCCGATGAGGGGATGTTTACGGATATTTTAGTAACGGCAGGTTTAGATTACCGGACAGCGAAGAATGAGTATGCACAGGCGTTGGCTTTTAGCTCAGATGCGCCGGAGGAAGGGATGGCAGAATCTCTTCTGGAACAGTTCAGTACAGATCTTACGGAGAAGGCAGCACAGGGAAGTTTGGATCCGATGATCGGAAGAGAAGAAGAGATGGAGCGTTTGGTCCAGATTCTTTGTCGCCGGACGAAGAATAATCCGTGTCTGATCGGAGATCCGGGTGTTGGGAAAACTGCGATTGTAGAGGGACTTGCACAAAAGATTTCCGATGGAAGTATGCCGGTGTGGCTTCAGAATAAGAGATTATTGTCCTTGGATCTTACAAAAATGATTGCGGGGACAAAATACCGCGGAGAATTTGAGGAAAGAATGAAGCGGATCATTACAGAGGTGACTGAGGATGATTCGGTCATACTGTTTATTGATGAGATCCATACCATGATCGGGGCAGGAGGCTCTGAGGGGGCCATGGATGCTTCCAACATTTTAAAACCTGCACTGGCAAGAGGGGATTTTCAACTGATTGGCGCCACAACCAGTGAAGAATATACAAAATATTTTGAAAAAGATGCTGCCCTGGCAAGAAGATTTCAGCCGGTACGCATTGAGGAGCCGACGGTGGAAGAAACCATTACAATTTTAAGTGGATTAAAGCATCGCTTTGAGGATTTTCATCGGGTTTTGATTCCAGAGAATGTCATTCATTCGATTGCAGTCCTGTCGGACCGTTATATCAGCGATCGTTTTCTTCCGGATAAAGCCATTGATTTGATGGATGAGGCATGCGCGAGAAAAAGAATGGGGCAGGCAGGAAACTTTGAGGACTTTGGAAAAGAACGCCGGAAGATGGAGCTTTTGGTAGAGCAGATTGAAGAAAAATTATCAGAAGGCGCTCTGGCAGAAGCCAGAAAGCTAAAGGAAGAAAAGCAAAAGCTTGAAAAAGTCTGGAAGAGAAAAGAAAATCAAATGAAAAAGAGACAGAACAATATACCGGAATTAGATGAAGAAGATATATCAGAGGTCATTTCCCTCTGGACGCAGATCCCGGTGACACAGCTGAAAAAAAGAGACATGGAAAGATTAAAAAATCTGGAAAAAGAGCTTCACAAACAGGTGATCGGACAGGATCAGGCGGTTACAGCTGTGGCAAAGGCGATTAAGAGAAGTCGTGTGGGACTGAGGAATCCAAATCGTCCCATTGGTTCCTTCCTGTTTCTGGGACCGACCGGAGTTGGAAAAACCGAATTATCAAAAACTCTGGCAAGAGCAATGTTTGGAAGAGAAGACGATTTAATTCGTGTGGATATGTCAGAATATATGGAAAAACACAGTGTTTCAAAGATCATTGGTTCTCCTCCGGGGTATGTAGGATTTGGGGAAGGCGGTCAGTTAAGTGAGCAGATCCGCAGACATCCATATTCGGTTATTTTGTTCGATGAGATTGAGAAGGCTCATCCGGATGTGTTTAACATTTTGCTTCAAGTGCTGGATGACGGGCATATTACAGATTCCAACGGAAGAAAGGTTGATTTCAAAAATACGGTGATTATTATGACATCCAATGCCGGTGCAAATAGAATTATCGCACCAAAACGTCTTGGATTTGCGGCGGAGACAGAAAAAGAGAAAAATCATCAGCTAATGACAAAGAGTGTGATGGATGAAGTAAAACAGATTTTCCGGCCGGAATTTTTAAATCGCATTGATGATACCATTGTTTTTGCGGTTTTGACCAAAGAAGAAGTTCGGAAAATTGCCCGATTATTTATGGAAGACATTCGCCGGCGTCTTGTACAGGAATATCAGATTTCTTTGAAAGTTACAGGTGCAGCGCTGGATTTTCTGGCTGAAAAGGGGTATGACGAAAATTATGGAGCCAGACCACTGCGAAGAGTCATTCAAAATGAGGTGGAGGACGCATTGGCAGATTGGATTTTGAACGGCAGATTAAAATCAGGAGATGTTATGACAATCGGAAAGAAAGATAAAAAATTGACATTTTCAGTCACGGAAACTGGTAAATAAACGATAAATATATTATAATGAAAATACAATTACGGCAAACCAATATTAGGAGGATAAAAAAATGGCAGTGGTAACTGAATTATTCCGCAGCGAAGATAATGGAACCCTTTGTTTTGGAGACTATACATTAGAAACAAAGGCGAAGAAAGGAGATATCCAGTTTGAAGGAGATATTTATAAGATTAAGACCTTTAAGACAATGACAAAACTGGACAAGAACGGACAACTGATTTTTGAATCTGTACCGGGATCCGCAGTTTCTAATTTTGCGGCAACCGCAGACGGAGTTGCATTTGATATTGAATCAGCATCGGATGTTCAGGTCACCCTCGAGGTAGAACCACAGCAGGATTATCGTGTTTTTATTGATAATACGAATATCGGAACTATGAAAGCAAACCTGGCAGGAAAACTTACCATTGGGGTTGAGTTGAGTGAGGGAACCGCTTCTTCTGTCCGTGTTCAGAAGCTGTAATACGCCGGAGGATTGAGCAATGGCAAAGCAAAAAACGATGTATTTCTGCAGCCAGTGTGGTCATGAATCTTCCAAATGGATGGGACAGTGCCCGGCCTGTAAACAGTGGAATACATTTACAGAAGAGGTCATAACAGAAAGCAAAAAGGGAGGGGCGAAGTCCGGAAAGACTTCAGCCTCTCCTATGAATATATCTGAGGTAACCGTCAAGAATGAAGAGCGGATTCCAACGGGGATCAAGGAACTGGACCGGGTTCTCGGCGGAGGAATCGTGAAAGGCTCCCTGTCATTGGTCGGCGGGGACCCGGGAATCGGGAAATCAACACTGTTGCTGCAGGTATGCAGAAATCTTGCCAACAAAAAAAGAAAAGTACTTTATATCTCCGGAGAGGAGTCCATGCATCAGATTAAATTGCGTGCAGAGAGGATCGGTACTTTTGAAGAAGAGATGCTGCTGTTTTGTGAGACGGATCTGGGAGAAATTTTGAATGCTGTTTTAAAGGTGAAACCGGAGTTTGTGGTCATTGATTCCATTCAGACCATGTACAGCGCAGATCTGTCTTCGGCTGCGGGAAGTGTTTCTCAGGTGCGGGAGGTGACCGCTCAGATGATGCGAATTGCCAAGGAACAAAATGTGGCAGTTTTTATTGTAGGGCATGTGACAAAAGAAGGCGTCGTTGCAGGACCCAGAACACTGGAACATATGGTGGATACGGTGCTTTATTTTGAAGGAGAAAGAGAAGCGGTATATCGGATTCTGCGGGGAGTGAAAAACCGTTTTGGATCAACCAACGAGATCGGTGTATTTGAAATGTGTCAAAACGGACTTCTGGAAGTAGAAAATCCGTCAAAAACGATGTTAAACGGAAGACCGGTGGATGCTTCCGGTTCTGTGGTTGTCTGTTCGATGGAAGGGTCCAGACCGATTCTCATTGAAATCCAGGCTTTGGTATCTCCCACAAGTTTTCAGATGCCCAGACGAACAGCTGTTGGGATTGATTATAACCGCGTCAACCTCTTGATGGCAGTGTTAGAAAAAAGAGCTGGTTTCCAGTTAGGAGGCTGCGACGCTTATGTGAATCTGGCAGGAGGAATGCGGCTTGGAGAACCAGCCATAGATCTTGGCATTGTGATGGCAATTGCATCCAGTTATAAAAATCGTGCCGTCCCGGAAGACACCATTATTTTCGGGGAAGTGGGTCTGGTAGGAGAAATTCGGGGCGTTTCCGGAGGGGAGGCAAGGATTAAGGAAGCCGCAAAACTTGGCTTTCAAAGGTGTATTCTGCCGAAAGCGAATCAGGAAGCAATAAAAATTCAGACAGGAATGGAACTGCTTGCGGTGACCAATGTTTTGGAGGCATTGGACTTGATTTAAAATTTATTGCGGCAGGACTTGCAACGGTCCCAAAGATACATTATGATAAAATAAAAATATATGGAGGACAGCATGGAAGAAATAAATTCTAAAAATTTTATCGAACAGATCATTGATCAGGATATGGAAGAGGGAAGCTGCAAAAAGGTTGTGACTAGATTCCCGCCGGAGCCCAATGGATATCTGCATATAGGACATGCAAAATCAATTTTACTAAACTATGGGCTGGCGAAGGAGTATGGAGGAGAATTTCATTTTCGTTTCGACGATACAAATCCGACCAAAGAGAAGGAAGAATATGTTCAGTCCATCAAAGAGGATGTAGAATGGCTGGGAGCGGATTACAAGGATCATTTGTATTATGCATCCAATTATTTTGACAAAATGTATGAGTGTGCGGAGCTTTTGGTCAAAAAAGGGAAAGCCTATGTGTGTGATTTAACACCGGAGGAGATTCGTTTATATCGAGGAACCCTGACGGAACCGGGAAAGGACAGTCCATACCGGGAGAGAACACCGGAGGAGAATTTAACCTTGCTGCGGGAAATGAAAGAGGGAAAATATCCCGATGGAAGCAAGGTGCTTCGCGCAAAGATTGATATGGCGTCCGGCAATATAAACATGAGAGATCCGATTTTGTATCGAATTGCCAGAATGGAGCACCATAATACCGGAGATCAGTGGTGCATTTATCCGATGTATGATTTTGCGCACCCTTTAGAAGATGCGTTTGAGGGTGTGACACATTCCATCTGTACGTTGGAGTTTGAAGACCACAGACCGCTGTATGATTGGGTTGTCAGAGAGTGTGAATTTGAAAATCCTCCAAAGCAGATCGAATTTGCCAAGCTGTATCTTACCAATGTCATTACGGGAAAACGGTATATTAAAAAGCTGGTGGAGGACGGTATTGTAGACGGATGGGATGATCCGCGCCTGGTATCCCTGTCTGCTTTGAGAAGACGGGGATATACGAAAGAATCCATTCAAAAATTTATGGAGCTGGTGGGAGTGTCCAAAAGTCACAGCTCTGTAGATTATGCAATGCTGGAATATTGCATCCGTGATGATTTGAAATTGAAGCGGCCTCGAATGGCGGCGATCCTTGACCCGATCAAGCTTGTAATTACCAATTACAAGGAAGGGGAAACAGAGTATGTGGACGTGCCGAACAATCAGGAAAATGAAGAGATGGGAACAAGGCAGGTACCATTTGGCAGAGAGTTATACATTGAGCGGGAAGATTTTAAAATTGAGAAGCCGAAAAAATACCGCCGTCTCTATGTGGGAAATGAAGTTCGCCTGATGAATGCATATTTTGTAACCTGCACAGGGTATGATACAGATGAGGATGGAAATGTAACGACAGTCTATGCAACCTATGATCCGGAATCCAGAGGAGGCAACAGCCCGGACGGAAGAAAGGTCCGCGGAACCATTCATTGGGTCTATGTTCCGACTGCCAAAAAAGCAGAGGTTCGTCTCTATGAAAATATTGTAGACGAGGAAAAAGGTGTATATAATGAAGATGGAACGATCAATATCAATCCAAATTCTCTGACGGTCATTACGAATGCCTATGTGGAACCGGAACTGGAAAAATTTGAGGCGGGAGATAGCTTTCAGTTTATGAGAACCGGTTATTTCTGTTTGGATACCAAGGATTCCACCAAAGATCATATGGTGTTTAATCGTATTGTAAGTTTGAAGAGTTCTTATAAACCAAACTAACATGTGAGGAAAAGGGAGGAGATTGTATGAAGGTGATAGCTGTTTCCCACGGACCTTATGCGCAGGCTCTGGTTGACACAGTACAGATGATTGCGGGTGAGCAGGAAAATTTGGCAGCGCTGGGGCTGGCAGAGGAGGAATCTGTCGATACATTTCGGGAGCGTATCGAGGAAGAGATTCAGGCAACAGAGCATGGACAGGAGATTTTAATGGTTTCCGACCTGTTTTACGGGAGTCCGTTTAATGCGGTGATCTCTCTGATGCAAAAATATGATTTGTACCATCTCACCGGCATCAATCTTCCTTTGATGATGGAAGTGATTATGGGGCGTTACGGAGGGAAAACGGCCGGGGAAATTTGTGAAAGCGCCCTTGCGCAGGCTCCGGAAACGTTTCGTGATGTGAGGAAGTTATTTCAGGAGGAAGAAGAATGAAGAACATTGTATTAGCAAGAGTCGACGACCGATTAATTCACACAGAAATTTTGACATTATGGGTGCCGGCAGTCAATGCAAATCGCATTTTGATTGTGGATGATACGGTTGCCAATGATAAATTCCGCAGTCGGGTCATCAAAGATATGGCTCCAAAAGGAATGGTGATTCATGTTTATGGAATGGAGCGCGCAGTGGAAAAGTTAAAAGAACAGCCTTCTTTTCCGGGAGAAAATGTAATTGTTCTTGCGGAGTCGCCGATTGTATTTGAGGAGCTGATCAAAAGAGGTATCCAAATTCCGCAGCTGAATATTGGAGGAATGGGAATACGAGGAGAGCGAAAGAAGGTAGCCAGACGTGTGGCGTGTGATGCTGCAGAGATGGAATCCATCCATAAAATGATCCGCCAGAATGTCCATGTTTATTTCCAAACAGTTCCGACACAGACCGGAGAAGATGCACAAAAATATATTTCCCGGGAAAACTAAACTGTCTGTTAAAATTGCAGTCCCTTTTTGAATTTTTATAAAAAAGGGGTTGCATTTTTTTTTGTCGGTGTTATACTAACAACATAAGGGTTAGCACTCAATCAAGGTGAGTGCTAACAATATAAGATAAAATAAGACAAATTTCTAAATTATTTAGGAGGTAATATGAGTATGAAGTTAACACCATTGGGAGACAGAGTTGTATTAAAACAGTTGGAAGCAGAGACAACAACAAAATCAGGAATTGTACTTACAACCGCAACTCAGGAAAAACCACAGGAAGCAGAAGTTGTCGCAGTAGGACCGGGAACCGAAGATGTGAAGATGGAAGTTTCTGTTGGACAGAAAGTCATTTATTCCAAATATGCCGGAACCGAGGTGAAATTAGAAGAGGAAGAATATATTATTGTAAAACAGAATGACATTTTAGCAGTCGTAGAGTAAGAGAAGTATAATCGGAGGACAGAAATTATGGCAAAGGAAATTAAATACGGAATTGATGCAAGAAAAGCTTTGGAATCAGGGGTAAATCAGCTGGCAGATACTGTCAGAGTTACCATTGGACCAAAGGGACGTAACGTCGTGTTAGATAAATCTTTCGGAACACCGTTGATCACAAACGACGGTGTTACAATCGCAAAAGAGATTGAGCTGGAAGATCCATTTGAAAACATGGGAGCACAGGTGGTAAAAGAGGTTGCCACAAAAACAAATGATGTTGCCGGAGATGGTACAACAACCGCAACGGTTTTGGCGCAGGCAATGATTAACGAAGGAATGAAGAACCTGGCAGCAGGAGCCAACCCGATTATTCTTCGGAAAGGAATGAAAAAGGCAACAGAGGCAGCGGTAGAGGCAATTGCAGAAATGAGCAGCAAGGTAACAGGAAGAGATCAGATTGCAAAGGTAGCTGCAATCTCAGCTGCAGATGACGAAGTCGGAGAATTAGTGGCAGACGCTATGGAAAAAGTATCTAACGACGGAGTTATTACAATTGAAGAATCCAAAACAATGAAAACAGAATTGGATTTGGTAGAAGGTATGCAGTTTGACCGTGGATATTTATCTGCATATTTCTCCACAGATATGGAAAAAATGGTTGCAGAATTAGAAGATCCATATATTTTAATTACAGATAAGAAAATTTCTAATATTCAGGATATTCTTCCAATGTTAGAGCAGATTGTACAAAGCGGAAAGAAATTGTTAATCATTGCGGAGGATATTGAAGGTGAAGCTTTAACAACATTAATTGTGAATAAACTTCGCGGAACCTTCTCTGTATGTGCAGTCAAAGCCCCAGGATATGGTGACAGAAGAAAAGCAATGCTGGAAGATATCGCAATTTTAACTGGCGGAACTGTAATCTCAGAAGAAGTAGGCTTAGAATTAAAAGATGCAACCATCGATCAGTTAGGTCGTGCCAAATCTGTCAAAGTTGAAAAAGAAAATACAGTGATTGTTGACGGAGAAGGCGATAAAGATGCAATTCAGGCTCGGATCGGTCAGATCAAAGGACAGATTGAAGAGACAACTTCTGAATTTGATAAAGAAAAATTACAGGAAAGACTTGCAAAATTATCTGGCGGAGTTGCTGTAATCCGTGTCGGAGCGGCAACAGAGACAGAGATGAAAGAGAGCAAGCTGCGCATGGAAGATGCGCTGGCAGCTACAAAAGCGGCAGTGGAAGAGGGAATTATCTTCGGTGGAGGATCTGCTTATATCCATGCATCAAAGAAGGTTGCAGAAATGGCAGCAGATCTGGAAGGAGACGAAAAGACTGGTGCAAATATTATCTTAAAAGCATTGGAAGCGCCATTATTCCAGATTGCAGTAAACGGTGGATTAGAAGGTGCAGTGATTGTTAATAAAGTAAAAGAACAGGAAGTCGGAATCGGATTTGATGCGCTGAATGAAGAATACGGAAACATGATTGAAAAAGGAATTATTGATCCGGCAAAAGTAACAAGAAGTGCATTACAGAACGCAACATCTGTAGCTTCTACTCTGTTAACAACAGAATCTGTAGTGGCAAATATCAAAGAAGCAGAGCCGGCAATGCCAGCAGGGGCAGGAGCACCTGGCATGGGCATGATGTAGGCACTCCAGTTTTATAAATTTGAGTCTTGGCAAATCCAGGAAAAAGCCTGAAATCACAGGAAACTAGTGTAAGTCCAAGATTCATTCTACCAAAAAATCGCTCGGACCTTATGGTCTGGGCGATTTTTGAGTTAGGGGAGTTTTTTTAACAGTTCCTTTTTTGCTAATGGGAATGATATCAATTTTTTTAGTTCTTTGGTTCCGGTGCATGCAGCCCCAAAGAAGAAATTGACAGTGAATTCTGTATATGAAACAACGAAGATAGTAAAAGGCAAAATGACAAAAAGGGCATTGATTAAAATAAAGCTTGGAAAGAGGATCTATAAATCAAAAGCAAGTAAAAAAAGAAGTGCTAGTTTCGGTGAATACCGGTTCTAGCACTTCTTTTCTTTCATATTCTTATTTCCTGCAAAATTATCACTGTTCTATGTAAAAAAAGACGCACTTCATAATCCACTATTAAATAACAGGCAAATTTTATGCACCGATCCGTTGTCGTTGCTTTTTGTAATAATGCATATTCACAAATAATTGTGAATATGCTTGACAAAGCAGTGGGATTGTATTACAATTCATACATAAGTTACATATTCACAAATAATAATACATATGCACTGATATGGGAGGGAATCATATGTTGACAGACATGGGAAGCATTTTAAGAAAAGCAAAAAGAGAGGGATATGGAGTTGCAGCGCCCAATGTGTGGAGCTTAAATACGGTGAAAAGTGTTTTTGAAGCAGCAAAAGAATTACGTGCTCCGATCATTATAGACGGCGCGGGAATTCATCAAATTGAGGAAATTTCAGATGCGGTAAAATTTTATGCAAAAAAATTTCCGGAAGTTCCGTCTGCCTTGAACTTGGATCATGGCGGAGATTTTCAAGAGATCATAGCTGCGATTCGATATGGTTTTACATCTGTTATGGTGGATCGCTCAACCTTATCCTTTGAAGAAAATGTAAGAGAAGTAGCAGAGATTGTAAAAATTGCTCATGCGGTAGGCGTTTCTGTAGAGGCGGAGCTTGGACATGTCGGACAGGGATTTGAATATGAGACGACAAGAGATGCAGGACTGACGCGCAAAGAGGAGGCCAAGGCATTTGTAGAACAGACCGGGGTAGATTGTCTGGCGGTTTCGGTGGGAACATCTCATGGTACCTACAAAGGGACTCCTAAATTAGAATTTGAATTGCTGGCAGAGCTTCATCAAATGTTAGAAGTTCCTTTGGTATTGCACGGAGGTTCGGGAACCGGAGATGAGAATCTTCAGAAAGCTGTGAAGACGGGAATACAGAAAGTGAATTTATGTACGGATCTCAGCAATGCAGGTTTGGAAGCTTTAAAATCCTATTTAAGTATAGATTATGATCAGATCAAAAAAGACGGAAAGCTCGGGGAGTTTGGAAACCCTTCAGCAAATATGTTTGATTTATCCAATGCAATGAGAAAGGGATATAAAGAGCTTCTAAAACATTATATTTGCTTATTTGATGGGAAAAACAGAGCATAAGATTTATGAAAAAAGGAGAACATGATGATGAAGAGTGAAACAATGAAATTCGGATGTTTGGTTGAAAAAGGCGTAGCAGAAGTCAGAGAGCGAAAGCTGCCGGAGATCGGTGATTATGAGGTCCTGCTGAATATGAAAGCATGCAATATCTGTACAACAGATTATCAGCAGTGGATGGGGAAACGGGAGCATCAGGGATATCCGATGGCAGGTGGACATGAGGCAGCAGGAATTGTAGAAAAAATCGGTGCGAAAGTAACAGAATTTCAGGTGGGGGATTTGGTAGCAACAGGGTACGATGTGTGCGGACATTGTTCACCATGCCGTGAGGGGCATGTGGATCAATGTGTAGAAATGAGAAAAACATCACCGGACGGATACCGGTGGAGCTTCTTTGGATTTTCAAATTATTGTGTAAAGGGAACCGGCGGTCTTTATAAAATTGCAAAGGAAACGGATCCTTCTGCCGCTGCATTTTTGGAGCCTCTGGCAACGGTCATTCACGGAGCAGAAAAATTGCGCCTGCGTTCTTTTGAAACGATTGTTGTGATTGGCGGGGGAACCATGGGATTATTAAATGCACAGGTAGCGAAGGCATATGGATGCAGAGTGATTGTTTCCGAGATGATTGATAAAAAAATAAAGACAGCGAGAGAGATGGGATTTGAGGTCGTTGACTGCAGCAAAGAGGACCCGGTAAAAGCGGTGCATGAGCTGACCAATGGGGAAGGAGCCGATGCAGTGATTGTAGCTGTTGGAGTGACTTCTGCGAACACACAGGGAATAGAAATGCTGAAGCAAAATGATGGCAGGATGTTGCTATTTGCCGCGGGTTATCCGGCGCCGGAATTAAAAATCGATTCCAATACGATGCATTACCGGAAAATGGAGCTGATCGGAACATTCGGTGCAGATCATGTTGATTTTCAAATGGCAGCAAAAGCGCTCAGTGCCGGTGTAGTAGATGTTTCCCGGTTAATTGAAGAAAAGAAATATTCCTTGAGTCAGATTCAGAAAGCCTTCGAGGCGGCAAGCCAGCCGGGAATGTATCGCGTGAGCGTATTACTGGATGAATAAAAATTTCGGATCTGGTTGACGAAGGTTCTGATTGTTTTATATACTGAAAGGAAAGACTGGGGAGCCAGAAGTAAAGCAGATGGGAGATATGGAAATTGAGAGATGAAAGATTTATGATGAAGGTTGTAAAAATGTATTATAAAAGTGGGATGTCTCAAGTAGACATTGGGAAGCACTTAAATGTTTCCAGAATGACCATCGCAAGAACATTGGAACGGGCACGCAGGGAAGGGTATGTTCAGATTCAGATTCATTTTCCTCAAAACAGCATGGTGGACGAAGAAGAGGTTTTGGAGAGAAAGTTTCATCTGCAGGAAGCACTGATTGCTTATCCGAGAGATGGAGAGGTGATTGAAGAGATCGGATTTTTAACTGCGGATTATATAATCCGAGTTTTGAAAAATCATATGACTTTAGCGTTAACCAAAGGAATTACGCTGCAGAAAGCAATTTCTTATTTAAAGAATGATGTGCGTCTTCGGATGAAAAGATACAAAGATGTAAAGATTGTTCCCACGGCAGGAGCGAACAATCCTCCTGAGGATGCAGATGAGGCGTATCGGATGGCATATTCCAATTATTTGATTGACGAGACGGCAAGAATTTTAAAAGTCAGTGCGTATCAGATCATGGCTCCCTTGACTGTATCAGATCAGTTTACAAAACAGAAGATTATGGAAGAGTCATCTGTGAGTAGCGTTATGACGATGGCAAAAAATGCAGATGTGGTTATTTTCGGGATTGGAACTATGGATGACCAGAATACTACGATTCTCAATACCGATGAGATACCTAAGGAAGAATACGCCAGGATAAGAAAAAAAGGCGGTGTCGGCGAAATCCTATGTTATGGATTTGACAAAGACGGGGCATTGATTGAAGATGAATTTTATGATCGTTTGGTGAGCCTTTCTTTTGAGGAATTGAAAAAGATACCGGTTCGTGTAGGAGTCGCCTATGGAAAGGAAAAGAAAGACGCAATTCTTGGCGCGCTGCATACCGGGATTGTCAATGTACTGATTACAGATACCGAGGTGGCCCAATATTTGCTGAATGTCTGAGGAAATCTTTTGGCGAGTAAGAATTTTTATGGTGGTTGATCGTAAAAGAGACAAAGAAGAGTTCCATTCTTTGTCTCTTTTGCGACCATAAACTGAAATTGGATTCACTTTGTTTTAAAATGCGAAATTTAATTTCTTTAAAAGTAGACAAAAGAAATTAAATTTTGTATAATAAGACTGCCGCAATTTCAGAAATACTTTTCGTGGTAAATTGTAACATATGCAGACAAAAAATAAAAAGTACTTTCTTATTATACGATTACAAGGTATAATAGAAAGAAGATATCTAAGAAAGAGGTGGAAGTGGTGTATAAAATTGTCAAAAAGCAAAAGCTCAATAATTTAGTTGAGTTAATGGAGATTCAGGCTCCGTATGTGGCAAGAAAATGTGAACCGGGACAGTTCATTATTATACGTGTGGATGAAGAGGGAGAAAGAGTCCCCCTTACCATTGCTGATTATGATCGTGAGAAGGAAACGGTTACGATTATTTATCAGGTTGTTGGTTATACAACAGAACTGTTAAGCAAGAAGGAAGAAGGAGATTTCGTACAGGATTTTGTGGGTCCTCTTGGACAGCCTTCTCCATTGCATAAATGTGAGCGAGTGATTGGAGTTGCAGGCGGTGTCGGCGCAGCGCCGTTATATCCGCAGCTTCGCAAGCTGGCACGGATGGGAGTTCCGGTGGATGTAATCATTGGAGGAAAAAGTGCGGAGTTTGTAATTTTAAAAGAACTGTTTGAAGAATTCTGCGAGAATGTTTATATTGCAACAGACGATGGAAGTCTCGGAACGAAGGGATTTGTAACCAATGTACTGGAAGATCAGATCAAAGCCGGTGTGAAATATGATGAAGTCATTGCCATCGGACCATTGATTATGATGAAGAATGTTGTAAAGATTACAAAGGAATATGATATTCCGACAATGGTATCTTTAAATCCGATTATGATTGACGGAACCGGAATGTGCGGAGGATGCCGTGTAACTGTCGGTGGAGAGACAAAATTTGCCTGCGTTGACGGACCGGACTTTGACGGATTTAAGGTAGACTTTGACCAGTGTATGCAGCGTCAGGGGATGTTTAAAGAAGAAGAGCATCAATGTAAGATTGGAAGGGGGATGTAACCGTGGCAAATATGAGTCTGAAAAAAGTGGCAATGCCGGAGCAGGACCCAAATGTCCGCAACAAGAATTTTGAGGAAGTTGCCCTTGGATATACAAAAGAGATGGCGATGGAAGAAGCAACCCGCTGTTTGAATTGTAAAAACAAACCGTGCGTCAACGGATGTCCGGTCAATGTTCCGATTCCGGAATTTATTGAAAAGGTGGCAGAAGGTGATTTTGAAGCCGCCTATGAAGTCATTACAAGAGAAAATGCACTTCCTGCAATCTGTGGTCGGGTATGTCCGCAGGAAAATCAGTGTGAAGGAAAGTGTGTGCGCGGAATTAAGGGAGAGCCAGTTGGGATTGGACGTATGGAGCGTTTTGTCGCAGACTGGCATATGGCACATGCCAAACCGGCAAAGGTTGAGATTGAGAAAAACGGAAAGAAAGTGGCAGTTGTGGGATGCGGACCGGCAGGAATTACCTGTGCGGGAGAATTAATTAAGAAAGGCTATGATGTCACAGTTTTTGAAGCTCTTCACAAACCGGGCGGAGTGTTAAGCTATGGAATTCCGGAATTCCGTTTGCCAAAAGATTTGGTAGCAAAAGAAATTGAAAGTGTACAGGCGTTGGGTGTAGATATTGAAACAAACGTGATTGTCGGTCGTTCTGTTACCATTGATGAATTGATGGAAGACGGATATGAAGCGGTGTTTGTAGGAAGCGGCGCAGGATTGCCTAGATTTTTAAATATTCCGGGAGAAAATCATCTTGGCGTTTATTCTGCCAATGAATTTTTAACTCGCGTCAATCTTATGAAAGGCTATAAATTCCCGGAATGTCCAACACCGGTTAAGATTGGAAAGAAAGTGGCAGTTGTGGGTGCGGGAAATGTCGCAATGGACGCCGCAAGAACTGCAAAGCGTCTGGGCGCAGAAGATGTCTATATCGTTTATCGGCGAAGTGAAGAGGAAGCTCCGGCTCGTTTGGAAGAACTTCACCATGCAAAAGAAGAAGGAATTATTTTTAAATTCTTAAATAATCCGGCTGCAATTAAAGCGGATGAAAACGGTTGGGTCAATAAAATGGAGATCATAAAACAGGAATTGGGAGAACCGGATGCGTCTGGAAGACGCTCTCCGCAGCCAGTGGAAGGATCAAACTATGATCTGGATGTGGATACCGTAATTATTGCCATTGGTCAGAGTCCGAATCCACTGATCCGTCAGACCACTCCTGGTCTGGATACACAAAAGTGGGGCGGAATCATTGTAGATGAAGAGACGATGAAAACAAGCAAAGACGGAGTTTATGCCGGAGGAGATACCGTAACCGGCGCGGCAACTGTCATCCTTGCAATGGGAGCCGGAAAGAAAGCGGCAGCAGCAATTGATCAGAAATTACAAGGAAAGTAAAAGGAGGATTCCAAATGGGGAAAGCAATATTTCAGACCGACATTATCAAATTGGGGGAACAGGTAGATGCTTTTTTTGAGGAAGGCATGTTTGTTCTGTTTGGAGAAAATGTGCCGGAGACATTGAAAGACTTTTGTCATTTTATTGACCAGAAGCAAGTAGATGGAACAATCAAAAAGGGAGACAGACTGATCGTTGATCAGAAGGAGTATCTGATTACCGCGGTGGGAGATATTGCCCAGTCTAATTTGGAAACACTGGGACATTTAACCGTTGTATTTAGCGGTGCAAAAGAAGCAGGGCTTCCGGGAAGTATTTGTGTGGAAGCCAAACCGATGCCAAAGCTTTGCGTGGGAAGTAAGATTTCCATTGTAGAAGATTAGGAAATGTTTAGAAGAGATATCGAAGTCCTTGGTATCATTATCATAAGAGGAGTTATTGCAGCAGCAATAATTCCTTTTTCATTAATAAAATCAGAGAATTATTATTGACAGGACAGATTGGATTTGTTAACATATCTAAAAATATGACAATATACAAGAAAGTGAGGAAAACAATGGGTAAGTTAATTGGTGAAGGAATTACATTTGATGATGTGTTATTGGTACCGGCATTTTCAGAAGTAATCGCAAATGATGTGGATACACGCACACGTTTGACAAATAAAATTCAGTTGAATATTCCGCTGATGAGCGCCAGCATGGATACGGTAACAGAGCACCGTATGGCAATTGCCATGGCAAGACAAGGTGGGATCGGAATTATACATAAAAATATGTCAATCGAGGCACAGGCGGAAGAAGTTGATAAGGTAAAGCGTTCAGAAAACGGAGTTATAACAGATCCATTTTCATTATCACCAGAACATACCATTCAGGATGCAGATGATTTAATGTCCAAATTCCGGATTTCCGGTGTGCCGATTACAGAGGGAACCAAATTGGTGGGAATCATCACCAACCGTGATTTGAAGTTCGAGACAGATTTTTCAAAGAAAATTAAAGAATCTATGACTTCAGAGGGATTGGTCACAGCGAAAGAGGGAATTACCTTAGAAGAGGCGAAGCAGATTCTCGGACGAGCGAGAAAAGAAAAACTTCCGATCGTGGACGATGATTTTAATTTAAAAGGCTTAATTACAATCAAAGATATTGAAAAGCAGATTAAGTATCCGAATGCGGCAAAAGATGATCAGGGAAGACTGCTCTGCGGAGCCGGTGTCGGAATTACCGCAGACGTTCTGGACCGGGTACAGGCGCTGGTTAATGTCCATGTGGATGTCATTGTTGTAGATTCTGCTCATGGACATTCTGCAAATGTATTGAATGTCGTAAAGATGGTAAAAGAAAAATTCCCGGATCTTCAGGTAATTGCAGGAAATGTGGCAACAGGAGCAGGAGCAAAGGCATTGATTGAAGCCGGAGCAGATTGTGTCAAGATTGGAATCGGACCGGGATCTATATGTACAACCCGCGTAGTTGCCGGAATTGGAGTTCCTCAAATTACAGCCATCATGAACGCATACGAAGAAGCAAAAAAAGCCGGAATCCCGATTATTGCAGACGGCGGTATTAAATATTCCGGAGAAATTACGAAAGCAATTGCTGCCGGAGCAGATGTATGTATGTTGGGAAGTATGCTGGCAGGATGTGATGAGAGTCCTGGAGATTTTGAATTATATCAGGGAAGAAAATATAAGGTTTATCGTGGAATGGGATCTCTGGCAGCTATGGAAAATGGAAGCAAAGATCGTTACTTCCAGACCAATGCGAAAAAATTAGTTCCGGAAGGTGTTGAAGGTCGGGTTGCCTATAAAGGAACTGTCGAGGATACAATTTTCCAGATGCTGGGAGGACTTCGCTCCGGTATGGGATACTGCGGTGCAAAAGACATTAAGACATTGCAGGAAACCGGGGAATTTGTAAAAATTTCCGCGGCTTCTTTAAAAGAGAGTCATCCTCATGATATCCACATTACAAAGGAAGCTCCAAACTATAGCGTAGAATAAATGAAATAAAATGATAAAAAAATCGGTTTCTTAGGAAGCCGATTTTTTTATAGGAAATGTGATTTGCACAAAATTTTGATTATGAGTTCATTGCACAGGAAAGAAGCTCTTCTACATAATTCCAGTTGATCAGGCAGAACCAATTATTCACATAGTCGACTCTTCGGTTTTGATACTGAAGATAATATGCATGTTCCCATACATCCACCGGAAGCAGAGGCGTCGTATTTTTTCCCAAAGGAACGTCCTGATTTGCCATTTGTTTGATTTCTAACATTCCATCATGCAGAACCAGCCAGCCATAGCCGGAGCCAAATTGTGTTAAGGCAGCATTGGTTAAGTCTCTGACAAAGGTGTCAAAGGAACCGAAGGCGCTGTCAATCATTGTTTTTAAAGTTCCGGCAGGAGGAACAGAATCTTCAGCCGGCTTCATGCACCGAAAATAGAGCTGATGATTATAGACCCCGCCTCCGTTATTTTTGATTTCTGTTTTGACGCTGTCAGGTACTGTCAGCGGCTCAGTTAATAACTGTTCCAGAGTCATGGATTGAAGTTCTTTATAGGGTTCCAGAGCTTTATTTAATTTCTCCACATAAGTTGCAAGATGCTTATCATGGTGAAATTGCAGGGTTTCAGCACTGATAACAGGTTCTAAAGCATCGTAGTCATAGGGTAATGGTTCCAATGAAAAAGGATAAGTTTCATTCATTTTATTAATCTCCTTTGTTTTCTTTTTATTGTACGTGAATACAGAGCAGAATATTCAAAAAAGGTTGACTTCTTTTTTTTAGTGGAATATCATTAAATTACTTTGGCGACCGCTTGCAATCCCGGAATGTGTCTTTTGACACTTCCGGTGATTGGATAACAAAATTTAGACGGAAAAGGTGAAAAAATGATTTCAAAATTTAGTGTAAAAAAACCATATACGGTAATTGTGGGTGTTGTCCTGGTGATTATTCTGGGGATTGTCTCTTTTACAAAAATGACTACGGATTTACTGCCGAGCATGGAACTTCCCTATGCAATTGTCATGACGACATATCAGGGGGCATCTCCGGAGACTGTAGAGACGACGGTAACAAAACCAGTCGAGCAATCCATGGCGACAATTTCTAATATTAAAGAAGTAAATTCTATCTCCAGTGAAAATATGTCGATGGTCGTGATGGAATTTGAGGGAGATACGGATATGAATGCGGTATCTTTGGATATGCGGGAAAAGCTTGATATGATAAAGGGGTATTGGCCGGATGAGGTTGGAAATCCAACGATTATGAAATTGAATCCGGATATGATGCCTGTTATGGTAACGGCTATGGACTCAGATGAATTAAGTACCGCAGAGCTGTCTGATTTGATAAATGATAAAATTACACCGTCCATTGAGGCGGTCGACGGAGTGGCTTCTGTGAGCAGCACCGGCCTGGTCAAGGAACAGATCAATGCGATCATTAATGAGAAAAAAATAGAAAAACTAAACAACAAAATCCAAAAAGCATTAAACGGTCAGTTTGAGGAAGCACAAAATAAGATTGATCAGGCAAAAGCCCAGATGGAATCCGGAAAAAATACATTGGATGTCCAGCGCACTAAGGCGAATACGCAGCTGGCAAAAGCTCAGACGGCTTTGTCAGACGGACAGATGAGTCTGGCTCAAAAGGAAGTGGAAGTCACCAGTGCGATTACCAGCTTAAAAACACAGAGGACGGCATTGAATGTAACACTGAAAGCCTTAAATCAGCAGATTCAGAAGATGGAAGAGCAAATGAAGGTCTTAGACGGGGCAGAGAAACTTCAGATGGCTGCTCAGGTAAATGAGTTGAAGAAGCAGCAGAAGACAGCAAAACAATCGCTGAAAACCATGGATCAAAATTTAAAATCGCTGCAAAAGGCTTTAAAACAGATTCAGCAGGGAAAGAAAGAGATCCGCACAAATTTAACAGAATTTTCAGTACAATCTGCCGCTGCCAATCAGAAAATGACTATGGGAGAGATTCAGCTGGCACAGGGAGAATCACAACTTCAGAGTAGTCAGCAAAAGCTTGATGAAAGTAAAAAACAGGCAGAGGCTGCAGCGAATATCAAAGATAAGTTGACGGTGGAAAATGTTAAGGCGCTTTTGACGGCACAGAATTTTGAGATGCCGGCGGGATATATTACAGAAAATAATGTACAATATCTGGTTCGAGTAGGAGATAAAGCAGAGAATTTGAAAGAGCTTCAGGATATGGAGCTGATGGATCTGGGCATTGACGGAATTCCTCCGGTCAGACTCAGTGATGTGGCAGATGTAGCGATCATTGACAATGCCAATGACATTTACTGTCGTGTCAATGGTAATAATGGGGTCATTTTGTCTGTTCAGAAGCAGAATAATTATTCTACAGCAGATGTGGCACATCGGATTGAAGATAGAATGGCAGAGCTCACAAAGGAAAATAAAGGATTCCATTATGTGAATATTATGGATCAGGGAGTTTATATTGATATGGTAACCGGATCTGTCATTGATAATCTTTTGATGGGTGCCGGACTGGCAATTATGATTCTTCTGCTGTTTTTAAAAGATATCAAGCCAACCTTTGTTATTGCATGCTCGATTCCGTTAAGTGTCGTTTTTGCAGTGGTGCTAATGTATTTTAGTGGAATCACCCTGAATGTAATTTCTCTTTCGGGGCTGGCGCTGGGTGTCGGAATGCTGGTGGATAACTCCATTGTAGTCATTGAGAATATTTACCGGCTTCGCAAGGAAGGGGTTCCGGTAAAGGAGGCGGCAATTGTCGGGGCAAAAGGAGTGGCAGGAGCGATTACTTCTTCCACTTTGACAACGGTTTCTGTATTTTTGCCCATTGTCTTTACCACCGGGATTACGAGACAGCTGTTTGTGGATATGGGATTGACCATCGGTTACTCTCTTCTTGCCAGTCTGATTGTGGCAGTGACCTTTGTGCCGATGATGTCGGCAGGAGTTCTTCATAAGGTGACGGAAAAAGACAATCATCTGATTCATAAAGTTCAGAATCTATACCAGAGAGTAATGGGACCGATCTTTGGTCATAAGGTTCTGACGGTGTTTCTAACGATGGCTTTGTTCGTGGTCAGTATCGCCGGAGCTGCCAATCTCGGAACCTCTTTGATTCCAAGTATGGACAGTACGCAGATGACGTTATCTCTGAAAATGCCAACAGGCTCTTCCATGGAAGAAACTGCGTCTATGACAGATACAGTACTTCACAAGGTAAAGGAAATTAAGGATGTAAAGAGCGTTGCGGCGATGATTTCATCGGATAGTTCCTCCGGAATGGCATCCACATCCACAGGCAGTACGAAAGATCAGTCCAGTATGTACATACTGTTAAAGGAAAATAAGAAGAAAACCAACAGAGAAATTAAAAACGAAATTTTAAGGAAAACAAAGAAATTTGACTGTGAGATTCAGGTACAAGAATCCAGTATGGATATGAGTGCTCTGGGAGGAAGCGGAATTTCCATTGAGGTGAAGGGCAATGATCTTGAAAAGCTGCGGGAAATTGGTCAGGATTTTGCACAGATTGTGGAAAAGACAAAAGGAACGAAGAATGTGACCGATGGCAGTGAGGAAACAACGCTGGATATTCATGTTACAGTGAATAAGAAAAAGGCTTCAAAATATGGGCTGACTGTTGCAAGTGTGTATCAGCAGTTAAATGCTCAGTTAAAAGATGCTTCTCAGGCGACAACGATTTCTTTGGATGAAAAAGAATTTAGTGTGAATGTGGGAAATCGCGCAAAGAATACAATGACTCGCGATGGACTGAAAAAGTTTAAACTTACCGGAACTGTCGGCGGACAGAGCAAAGAGGTGAGATTAGATGATGTTGCCAGTCTGAGGACCAGCGACAGTCTCTCATCCATCAGCCGAAACCAGCAGGAGCGGATGTTAACCGTAACTGCGGAATTAAAGGATGATTACAATATTGGAAAAGTCAGTCAGGCGGTACAGAAAAATTTAACGAAATATAAAATGCCGAAGGGATATTCTTATTCCATGGGCGGTGAGATCGAATCCATTCAGGACACGACACAGCAGATTGGGTTAATGCTGCTGCTGGCGGTTGCATTTATGTATTTGATTATGGTTGCCCAGTTCCAGTCTCTGAAATCTCCGTTTATTATTTTATTTACCATTCCGATGGCTTTTACCGGAGGATTTTTGGGACTCTTGCTTGCAGGAAAAGATTTGAGTGCTATCGCCATGATTGGATTCGTTATGCTGTCGGGTATTATAGTAAATAACGGAATTGTATTGGTGGATACGATCAATCAGTTAAGAGAACAGGGATATGCCTTTGAAGACGCTATTTTAACGGCGGGAACGATGCGAATTCGTCCGATTCTTATGACGGCGCTCACAACCATTCTCGGACTTTCAACCATGGCAATGGGATTTGGTCAGGGCGCCGAGATGATGCAGCCGATGGCAATTGTAACAATCGGAGGATTGATTTATGGAACCCTTTTGACACTTTTGGTTGTTCCTTGCATTTACGGGCTGTTTCATAGAAAAGGCAAAGGAGAAAAAAAGAAAGGCGTATTGAAATTCTTACAAAAATATTAAAAGTAGGGTGTTTTCTTTACTTTTGCAGGAAGGGAAGATATAATAAATAGGAATCATGTCAAAAATTTGACATGATTCTTATAACATACGGCGGTTTTCATTAGGATGAAAATTGTCTGTCGAAAGGAGCAGACGATGAATCGAAAAGATAATATTTTAGGGTTCATACCAAGATATGCGGTGATTCCGCTAATTTCTGCCTTTGTTTTTAATACTTTGATTTATACTGGAACTATGGTTTTGTGCAAGGATTTCCACCATTATGATTTTACAACGTCTTTTGATCGAATGGTTCCTGTGATACCGGAATTTACCAGTATTTATCTCATTTGCTATATTTTTTGGGCATTGAATTATATTCTGATCTGCAGAATCGGAAAAGAGCATATGTATCGTTTCCTTGTGGGGGATTTTTTGTCAAGAGTGATTTGCGGTGTGATTTTTGTACTGCTTCCCACCACGCTGGTGCGGCCGGAGATTACAGGAACGGGCTTTTGGGATCAGGCGCTTCGCATGGTGTATTCCATTGATCAGTCGGCAAATTTATTTCCGTCTATTCACTGTCTGGTCAGTTGGTTTTGCTATATCGGCATTCGGGGAAAGAGGGAGATTCCTCAATGGTATCGAAGATTTTCGATGATATTTGCGTTGCTTGTGTGCGTTTCAACGCAGGTGACCAAACAACATTACATCATTGATGTAGCCGGAGGACTTCTTTTAGGAGAGGTCTGCTATTGGATTGGTCAGAAGACGCAGTGGTATCAGAACCTGTGGAAGGTATTTCAGAAGGTCAATGAAATTTTGGGATTTGAAAAGCAAAACGAGGAGGAACATCCAGGGAGATTATCTGAGATCAAGGGGTAGATTGTATGAAAAATAAGAAAACGATCATCGGCAATACATTGTTCTTTTTTGTGCTATTTGGTCTGACCGCCTATGCAGTCTTGAAAGGAAAGGAACTATCGGAGTTATCGGAAGTTTTAAAATCGGTGCGGCCCATATATTATATTGCCGGATTGGGATTGATTTTGATCTTTGTGTGCAGTGAGTCCTATATCATCTATCGGATGCTTCGACTGCTTCGATATGATAATGTTCCCAAGCGCAACTGTATAAAATATTCCTTTGTCGGATTTTTCTTCAGCTGTATTACGCCTTCTGCCAGCGGCGGACAGCCGATGCAGCTTTATTATATGAATCGTGACAGAGTGGATGTATCGGTGGGAACAGTGATCTTAATGATCGTAACCATTTTATATAAATTTGTTTTGGTATTTTTGGGAGCGCTAATTTTCTTATTTCGGTATCCTCTCATTACAAAATATATCGGGGGCGCTGCATTTTTCTTTTATCTGGGAATTTTTCTGAATGTGGCGTGTGTGACCTTTATGTTGATTCTTGTATTTGAGCCGACGCTTGCCTCAAGAATTGTTCTATGGCTGGTTCGCTTCCTGGAGAGAATTCACATTCTAAAGAAGAAAGAGGAGCGTCTGGAAAAATTTCAGAGATCTATGGTAAAGTATCATAAGGCGGCTTTGGTCATAAAGGAGCATCCGGTCTTTATATTTCGGATGTTTGTGGTGACACTGCTTCAGAGAATTTTTCATTTTTCCATTACCTATCTTGTGTATCGGGCAATGGGGCTTTCGGCACTGGGCTTTATGGATGTGGTTGCGCTTCAATGTGTGATTTCAATTTCTGTGGATATGCTGCCGCTTCCAGGAGGAATGGGAATCAGCGAAGGATTGTTTTTGAGTATTTTCAAAAAGATTTTTACAGGGGGGCTTTTGTATCCGGCGATGCTTTTGAGCCGGGGAATCAGTTACTACGCATTGGTATTGATCAGCGCTGTGATGACAGGCGTGGCGCATGTTACCATAAAAAGGAAGGAATAGAGGGAAAAAGTATGATAGGATTTTATAATGTATCAGTGATTTTAACGTATTTAGGTGTTGTCAGTGCTGTATTCGGAATGTCTCAGGCATTTCATGGGAATTTTAAGATTGCAATTTTATGTTTGATGCTTTCGGGGCTTACCGATATGTACGACGGAACCATTGCCAAAAAGATAAAGCGAAGTGAGGATGCGAAGAAATTTGGAATCGAAATTGATTCACTCTGCGACCTTGTCTGTTTTGGAGCATACCCGGTTGTCATTGGGTATTGTCTTGGCATGGACACGTGGTATGCAAAGATCATTTATATGATGTATATTTTGGGGGCGGTTATTCGTCTTGCCTATTTTAATGTAACCGAAGAGCAGCGCCAGGCGCACAGCAGTTCCAGAAGAAAACATTATCAGGGACTTCCGGTGACTTCTGTCGCATTGATTATACCGATTGTTTACCAGCTTCGACGATTTTTTTATCAGGAATTTCCGTACATATACATTGGGATGATTTTGGTGATTGCCCTTTTGTTTGTCATTGATTTTAAGGTGTTTAAGCCGGGAAAGAAATGTATGCTTGCGTTTGTTGTAATTGGAGCGGTGGTAGCGTTTAAGATGTTTTGCTGCTTATAAAATGCAAAATTTCATGTGCAGGGAAAGAGTTCGGTTTGGGGAACCAATGGGAAAAGGAGAGATTGGATGAAATATGCAGATAGAGACGGAAATGTTTATGAGGAAGAAAACGGACAAGATCGTTTGATCAGATTTCTTTATGAGACGGTGGGAGGACAGATTGGTCTGAAGGTTTTAACCAGACCCTGGGTGTCAAAGTTGGGGGGAGCTTTTTTAAGTTCTCCTTTTTCAAAATGTCTGATCCAAGGCTTTATCAGGCGAAACCATATTGCCATGAGCCAGTATGAGGAGAAAACCTATGGTTCCTATAATGATTTTTTTACGAGAAAAATAAAAAAGGGAATGCGCCCTATGCCGGAGGACAAATCCTACTTACCAAGCCCCTGTGATGGAAAAGTCAGTGTCTATCCGATTCGGGAGGATACCTCTTTTGTTGTAAAGGATACCAGATATACAGTGGAAACACTGCTGAGAGATCGAAAGATTGCCAGACGTTTTCAGGGAGGGTATGCGGTGATTCTTCGATTGACGGTGGACGATTATCACCGTTATTGCTACTTTGATGATGGAATCAAAAGTAAAAATCGGTTTATTCCCGGAATTTATCATACGGTGAATCCAAAGGCAAATGATTTTGTGAAAATTTATAAAGAAAATGCAAGGGAATTTACAATGATGAAAACCGAGCATTTTGGGAATGTGGTACAAGTGGAAGTGGGCGCTCTGATGGTTGGAAAAATTGTAAATCATCACGGCGCGGGAAGGATGAGACGAGGTCAGGAAAAGGGATATTTTGAATTTGGAGGTTCTACGATTCTTCTCTTTTTTGAAAAGGGAAAAGTCGAGATTCAGAAAGAACTTTTGGAGCGGACGCGGCTGCAATGCGAAACAAAAATTCTTCAGGGAGAACCGTTGGGAAAAGCGATCTAGGAGAAGATGGATGAAGCAAAGAATTATTTTTCATGTGGATGTCAATTCTGCTTACTTAAGCTGGGAGGCGGTTCACCGACTGAAAGATCTTGGAGAGGAAATAGATCTTCGGGAAATTCCGGCAATTATCGGCGGAGATGAAAGCCGCCGCCGCGGAATTGTTCTGGCAGCATCCATACCGGCAAAACAATTTGGCATTCAAACGGCAGAAACGGTCAGAGAGGCTGTGACAAAGTGTCCAGAGGTGAAAATCTGCCGTCCGGATCATGACATGTATCGGCGGTATTCCAGAGCGTTTATTGAGGAAGCATTGAAATTTTCACCGACTTTGGAACAATATAGTGTAGACGAAGCCTTTTTAGATATGACCGAGACCATAGGGGCTTATGAAAGTCCGGTGGCGGCAGCCAATCTTTTAAAGAATCAGATTCGTGACCGACTTGGATTTACCGTAAATATCGGAGTTGCGCCCAATAAGCTGTTGGCAAAAATGGCATCGGATTTTGAAAAACCGGATAAAGCACACACGTTATTTCCGGAGGAAATTCCGGAGAAAATGTGGCCTCTTCCTGTTCGGAACTTGTTTCTTGTGGGCAGAGCAACACAGAAAAAGCTGGAGCTTTTGGGTATCCGTACAATCGGAGAGCTTGAAAAATTAGATCTCGCGATGCTGAAAGCTCATGTGGGGAATAAACACGGACAGACTTTATATAATTATGCAAGAGGGATTGATTATTCTCCGGTGGAAGCAGAGGAAAGCTTGAACAAAGGGTACGGAAACAGTACCACATTGCCGAGAGATCTTTCAGATTTAAAAGAAATTGATCACGTGCTGATTTCTCTTGCGGAAACGGTCGCCCTGAGACTGCGCAAAGATAACATGAAAACTTCCTGTATTTGTGTGGAAGTCAAGGATACCATGTTTCGACGCAGGACTCACCAGAGGAAGCTTTTGGTTCCCACGGACATTACCGAGGAAATTTCTGCGGCTGCGAGAGAGCTTTACCGGGAAAATTATCAGGGAATGTCTGTAAGGCTGTTGGGAATTCGCGCTACCGATTTGAGCGGGAATGAATTTGCACAGATGGGATTGTTTGACCAGAAAAGGCGGGAGAAACTGGAGAAGCTCGATGCTTCCATTGATCGAATCAGAGAAAAATACGGTGAGAATGCAATTTTACGTGCCAGTTTTTTGGAAAAAAAGTGTAACGGTAAATGATATTATCTGGGAAATACAATAGTAAAACTGGAGGAGATGAGATGTCGTTTGAATTAGAGATGGAACAAGAACTTTCGCAGCAGCTGAGTCAGTTTCAGATACAGTCATTGAAAATTCTTTCATTTGACAATTATGAGATGGAGCAGTTTCTGCAAAATGAATTCGCAGAAAATCCTATGTTGGAGTATCAGCCCTCGGACAAAGAATTTTTTGTGAGAAAAGGGGCAAGGGCGGTCGAATCTCAAATGCAGTATCCGGAAATTGCGGATCAAGCTCCAAAAGATCCGAAAAGCTTTTTCATGGAACAGCTGAATCCGAAACATTATACCAAAGTACAGTGGGAGATCATGGGATATATGGCAGAGTGTCTGGAAGATTCCGGACTCTTAAGAATTCCATTGGAAAGTATCGGGAAAAAATTCGGTGTATCTGTGGAGGAAGTGGACAATTTAAGAAGAATTCTGACACAGTTAGAGCCGCCGGGAGTGTTTGCAGTTCATTTAGCAGAGTGTCTGAAGCTTCAGTTGGAACGGGAAGAGGAACTCAATGAAGATCTTCAATGCATCATTGAAGAACATTTGGAGGATATTGCGCTGGGGAAATTATCTGTGATTTCAAGAAAGCTCAGGATTTCCACGGCGCAGGTAAGAAAATATATATTTAAGATTCAACAGTTGAATCCAAGACCTTTTTTTGGCGCTTCCTGGGAAGCTTCCGAGTATATTGTGCCGGATATCATAATAGAATGGGAGAATGGAGAGGGAAGGATTTATTTAAATGACAGCTGGATCGGAGATTATTCTATCAATGATTATTATGTAAAAATGATGGAGCAGGCACAAGATTCCCAGCTGAAAGAATATTTTCAAAAAAAATATGAGCGATGCCGTTGGATTATTGAGAGTATTGAGCAAAGGAGAGAGACTCTTCTGAAAATTTCCGGGGCAATGTTAGAGCGTCAGCAGGATTATTTTAAAAAGGGCGGGAAACTGAAACCGATGACCATGCAAAATATTGCAGATGATATTAAAATGCATGTTTCAACGGTCAGTCGTGCGGTCAAAGGAAAATATATACAATATCCATATGGAACGGTCAGTCTTCGGGAAATTTTCGGAGTTTCTTATACCTTCGGAAGTCAGGAATGTACCTCGGAGGATATGAAGGATATGATTCGCAGAATTATAGGAGAAGAAGACGGTCAAAAACCTGTGAGTGATCAGAAAATTGCTGCAAAGCTTGAGAAAAAGGGTGTTAAAATTTCCAGAAGAACGGTGGCAAAATATCGGATACAGATGGGAATCCCGGGGGCTTATGAAAGGAAAGATTTAATAAAAAATTAACATTTGAAATACTTGATTAACATAATGAACCTTGGTATAATCGCATAGGAAATAAAATTTGTCGAAAGAAGGCGAAGCCGGAGGTTGTTATGAAGATCTTAAAACAGACAAGCAAATGGATGGCGGCAGCGGCGATAACAGTGATGCTGGCGGCGCAGCCAGTAGGGATATTGGCGGATGAGCAGAATCAGCAGTTAAAGGTGGTATATTATAATCAGGCGGATTATCCGGGTGAGAAAATTGGAGGAAGTACTATACAGGCGGCAGGATGCGGACCGACTGCAGTTGCGGTGTGTTACAGTTCTCTGACCGGAAAGAAGGCGGATGTGCCGAAAATGTGCGATCAGGCATACAAACATGGCTGGTATTACACCGGACAGGGATGTTCGCACAGTGTGGTTCCGGGATTATCAAAGCTGTATGGGTTGAATTGTAAAGGTCTCGGATACAGTAAAGATGCCGTGGAAAAAGCCTTGAGAGCCGGGCATCCGGTCGTTGCACTGATGGGACCGGGAGATTTTACAGACAGCGGACACTTTGTAGTTCTTACAAGAATGGTTGGAAAAGATCAGGTGAAAATTGTAGACGTGGGAAGCAGAGCAAATACTTATAAAACGTGGTCTCTAAAAGATGTAGTACAGCAGGGAAAACAAGGAGCCAATGCCGGAGGACCTTTCTGGGAAATCAGCAAGAAAGAAAAAAAGGTTCCCAAAAAGGATTATAGAGAAGAAGTTTTAAAAAGTCATGACCGCATTGATGCAGTTCCAGCTGCCATTGGAAAACTTGTGAAATAACAGAAAATTCATCGCTTGCATGAAGTTGTTATCTATGGTAAAATAAGAGAAATTTGACACAGTTATGATAAATGATACAAAAGATTCCGAAGATTCACAGAAGTCCTCGGAATCTTTTTTTGATATTAGGAACGTTTTCACTTTCCTGGATCAAAACGCTCCGCGGGATGCACACGATGTGCGGAGGAAGAGGAATTATCTGCTGTGTTCTGAAAAAATTTTTGCCGTGGTAAGAAAGAGAGGGGAAAAAGATGCTTGATATGATTGGGGATGGAATAAAGAGCTTTAACGAAATGGTGTGGGGATGGCCGATGCTTCTGTTGCTTTTGGGAACTCATGTTTTTCTAACAATCCGTACAGGATTTATCCAGCGGTATTCCATTACAAAGGGAATTTTATTGTCGGTGTCCAGAGAGCCGGATGCAGAAGGCGAAGTTTCACAATTTGGAGCGCTGACGACTGCGCTGGCAGCAACCATCGGAACAGGAAATATTATTGGCGTTGGAACAGCCATTGTACTTGGAGGACCAGGGGCAGTATTGTGGTGTTGGCTGACCGGAGTGCTTGGCATGGCGACGAAATATGCAGAAGCCTATATTGCCGTGAAGTTTCGAGTAAAAACAAGAGATGGGAGAATGTTGGGAGGTGCAATGTATGCCTTGGAACGCGGGCTGCATATGAAGTGGCTGGGAGTTTTATTTGCGATTTTCGCAGGATTTGCTTCTTTTGGAATTGGATGTGCAGCGCAGGTGAATTCTATTGCAGAAGTATGCAAAATAAATTTTGGCATTCCGTCTTCGGTTGTTGGCGTAGTCGTTGCAGGGCTGACCGCTATTGTAATTTTTGGCGGGATACAGTCAATTTCAAAGGTCTGTGAAAAACTGGTTCCGATGATGGCGGCATTTTACATAGCAGGATGTGCGGTGATTTTATTTATGAACTGCGATTTTATTATACCGGCAATCCAGACTATTTGCCGTCTGGCATGGGTTCCGGGAGCAGCTGCCGGAGGATTGGCGGGAAGCGGAATTCGAGCAGCTATGCGATATGGGGTTGCAAGGGGACTTTTTTCCAATGAATCTGGTTTGGGGTCTGCTCCAATTGCTGCGGCTGCTGCTCAGACGAGAAATCCTGTACGCCAAGCGCTGGTTTCATCAACCGGAACCTTCTGGGATACGGTTGTGGTATGTCTTATGACAGGTCTTGTTCTGGTGACGACAATCATGAAGAATCCCGCGATTCATATGGAATCTGTGACCAACGGAGGAGAGCTGACATCTCTTGCGTTTTCTCAGATTCCGATTCTGGGACCTGTGATTTTGACTCTTGGCATGTTGTGCTTTGCATATTCAACAGTGCTCGGATGGGCTTACTACGGAGAACGCTGCATAGAGTATCTGGCGGGAGAAAAGGTGCTGGTTTTATATCGAATTCTTTATGTAGCAGTCTCTTTCCTTGCCCCGGTGGCGGCATTGGATATGGTGTGGACGGCTGCGGATACGTTAAATGCTTTGATGGCAATTCCTAATTTAATTGCAGTGATCGCTTTGTCGGATCTTATGAGAAAAGATACGAAAAAGTATCTTCATAATCTGGATGCAAGAGAGCCTGTGCGCTAGCGTAGGCTTAAAAAATATAGAAGCAGAATGAAATTAAAAGGGGAACGAAAAAAGAGCAGATCATTCCGTTTAGAACAGACAAAACAACAGTTTCTTCGTTGGTGTATTTAAGAATCACAGGCAGCGTAGTATCTTCACTTGTTGCGCCTGCAGGAGCGATGCATGTGTAAAAATTTAGTTTTACAGCTAAAAGAGGAATCAGGAGGAACGAAAAAATTTCTCTCATAAGATTACTTAAAAAAGCAATACTTCCAAGTTCGGCACCGCCTAAGTTTCCGATCGTTACTCCGGCGAGACTGTACCATCCCATTCCGCTGGCGACAGCAGTTCCCTGCTCTAAGGGCATGTGAAGAAACACGGAGCACAGGAGTCCTCCGGTGACAGAGCCTAAAATGGTTCCCAGAGGGATGATAAAAATCCGAAGATGATAAGCTTTGATTTTTCGGACAATTCCCTGATACATCCCGACGCTGATGCCCACAGAGAACATCAGAAGATATAAAATAAAATCGGAATGTTCACTGAGGATAGAAATCACAGGGAAATTAATTTCAAAAATTCCGTATAAAAGACCTGCAAATAAAGCAAGAATTGTGAGTATAACCATCATTGCTCCGAAACCTCTTTCTTTTCCATAAATCGTTTGGTGAGAATATAAACGGATAGAATGGACAGGGAAACAGGAATTAAGAAAAAGAGAAAGCTGACCATTCCCAAAGAGATCAGATCCTTTAGAAAGTTTTCCCGCTGTCCAAGCATAACTCCCATAGAAAAAATTAAGAGCAGTGTACAAAAAAAAGAAATTCGTTGATTCCAGTGTTTCAATTTTTTTGGCACAATAAAATGTCCTGCCAAAATTCCGATGCACATAATAATGATAATATCCAAAAAAATCACTCCTTCTAAATTTTAAAATATTTACAGCCTCTGTCACTGACGTCCGGTCTTTGGACGAATGGTATTATTCTATCAAAAAAAGAAGGGAAAGTCATTAGATTTTGTGGATTCTGTTGAAAGAAAATCCTTTGTCTGGGGAGAAATTTTGGTTTTTGTATCGAAGTATACAGAATTCATAAGAAATATGCAAAATAATAAAAAAAATTGTGAAAAACATATAAAAATATTTCCCAAAACATAAAAAGTGTGGTACAATAAATCCAATGACATATGATGTGACAGAACTTAAATTTAGGAGGTATTAACATGTCAACAAAATGGGTCTATAAGTTTAGTGAAGGAAATGCGGATATGCGCAACCTTCTTGGAGGAAAAGGTGCCAATTTGGCAGAGATGACAGGCTTAAATCTGCCGATTCCTCAGGGATTCACAGTAACCACAGAAGCATGTACCAATTATTATGAGTGCGGTGGAAAGATCAGTGATGAAGTAGCACAGCAGGTTTACGAAGCTATGGCAGCATTGGAAGAGATTCAGGGTAAGAAGTTCGGAGACCTTGAAGACCCGCTTTTAGTTTCTGTTCGTTCCGGAGCCAGAGTATCCATGCCTGGTATGATGGATACTATTTTGAATCTGGGATTGAATGATGCAGCAGTCGAAGGTTTTGCTAAGAAGACAGGAAATCCTCGATTTGCTTATGATTCTTATCGTCGTTTTATTCAGATGTTCTCAGATGTTGTAAAAGAAGTTGACAAAGCAAAATTTGAGGATGTTTTAGATGACATCAAGGCAGAAAAAGGCGTTCAGTTCGATACAGATTTAGATGCAGATGATCTGAAAGAAGTGATCAAGAGATATAAGGGGATCTATCGCAAAGCTTTAGGAGAAGATTTCCCTCAGGATCCAAAAGATCAGCTGTTTGAAGCAATTAAGGCGGTATTTCGGTCCTGGGACAACCCTCGTGCGATCTATTACCGCAGAATGAACGATATTCCTGGGGATTGGGGAACAGCGGTGAACGTTCAGACCATGGTATTCGGTAATATGGGAGATACATCAGGAACCGGTGTTGCGTTTACAAGAAATCCGTCCACAGGTGAAAAACAGATCTACGGAGAATATCTGATTAATGCACAGGGTGAGGACGTAGTAGCAGGTGTGCGTACTCCGCAGCCGATTACAAAACTGGCTGAGGATCTTCCGGATTGCTACGAGCAGTTTATGGAGATTGCACATACGCTGGAAGATCACTATCGCGATATGCAGGACATGGAATTTACCATTCAGGAAGGGAAGCTTTATTTCCTTCAGACAAGAAATGGCAAGAGAACTGCTACTGCGGCTTTGCGTATTGCATGTGAATTAGTGGATGAGGGAATGATTACCAAGGAAGAGGCTGTCTCAAGAATTGATGCCAAAGCTTTGGATCAGCTGCTGCATCCGAACTTTGATGCAGAAGCGCTGAAAGCAGCATTGCCGATTGGAGAAGCACTTCCGGCATCTCCGGGAGCAGCAGCAGGTAAAGTATATTTTGATGCTGAAACCGCGAAGATTCATCATGAAGCCGGATTGAAAGTCATTCTTGTGCGTCTGGAGACATCTCCGGAAGATATTGAGGGAATGCATGCAGCAGAAGGTATTTTGACAGCCCGCGGCGGTATGACATCTCACGCAGCGGTAGTTGCCCGCGGTATGGGAACTGCCTGTGTTGCAGGATGCGGAGATATTAAATTTGCAGAAGACGGCAAATCTTTTAATTTAGGTGGAAAAACAGTCAAAGAAGGAGATTACATTTCTCTGGATGGTTCTACCGGAAAGATTTATCTGGGAGAAATCCGCACAGTGCCTGCAAGCATCAGCGGTAATTTTGATCGTATTATGACATGGGCTGATGAGATTCGTACATTAAAGGTAAGAACAAATGCCGATACTCCGGCAGATGCATTGAATGCAGTAAAATTCGGAGCAGAGGGTATTGGACTTTGCCGTACAGAGCATATGTTCTTTGACGCAGAAAGAATTCCGAAAATTCGCCGTATGATTCTTTCTACGACCAAAGAGGCAAGAGAAGTTGCATTGAATCAGCTGATTCCATATCAGAAGAAAGACTTCAAAGATTTGTATGAGGTAATGGAAGGAAGACCGGTTACAATCCGCTTCTTAGATCCGCCTCTTCATGAGTTCCTTCCAAACACAATGGAAGAGATTACAGCTCTGGCAAAGGATATGGGAGTAACAGTAGAAGAGATCAATATGAGACGTGCAGCATTGCACGAGTTTAATCCGATGATGGGACATCGCGGATGTCGTCTTGCAGTGACGTATCCGGAGATTGCCAAAATGCAGACAAGAGCTGTTATGGAAGCTGCAATCGAAGTAAAACAGGAAAAAGGATATGATATCGTTCCTGAAATTATGATTCCGTTGGTGGGAGAAAAGAAAGAACTTGCGTTTGTAAAGAAAGTGGTAGTGGAGACTGCAGAGAAAGTAAAAGCTTACTATGAATCCGACATTCAGTACAAAGTAGGTACAATGATTGAGATTCCTAGAGCAGCTTTGCTTGCAGATGAAATTGCGGAGGAAGCTGAATTCTTCTCCTTCGGAACCAATGACCTGACACAGATGACATTTGGATTCTCTCGTGACGATGCCGGTAAATTCTTAGAGTCTTACTATGAGAATAAGATTTATGAATCTGACCCATTTGCAAGATTGGACCAGAGCGGTGTCGGTCAGTTGGTTGAGATGGCAGCGAAGAAAGGAAAGGCAACTCGCCCGGATATTCACCTTGGAATCTGCGGAGAGCATGGTGGAGATCCATCTACGGTAGAGTTCTGTTACAGAGCTGGATTAGACTACGTATCCTGCTCTCCGTTCCGTGTGCCGATTGCAAGATTAGCGGCTGCACAGGCGGTTCTGCAAAAGTAGGCAGAGTTCTCTTTTCTTAATAAGAATTGAACGACAATAAGCGTATCATCAGAAAATGATGATACGCTTATTTGTGATAGCGAAGAGCTGAAGTCCGGGCTTGTCCGCTTGGTCCATGCTATCGAGCTTCGTATATCCATATCATAGCAGCTGGAAACCGTGATAAATAAGGAAGGGAGACTTGCCTTGACATTTTCGGTGTCATTGTAAATAATAAAAGAACAGGTAAGTTGATTATAGAAATGATTCTGAATAGGAGAATCATCAAAAAAGGAGGTTTCTTATGGAAGAAAAGCTGCTAAAAGAGGTTATTGCAAAGACCAACGAATTAATCAAAGCGCCAACATGCAGTCCGGAAGCAAAAGAGGCGGCACAGAGATGGCTTAAAGCGGTAAAAGAAGGAAGGGAGGAAGAGGAAACCAAACGATATATTGCAGAACTTGAAGAAGATCTCATTCCTATTGACGGATTAATTGCATTTGCGGAATCAGAGGATGGAAGCAAAGTGTTTGGAGAGGAAAAAGCTCCTCAGGTGGCAGAACATGGAAGAAAAATCAAAGCACAGGGAGCAAGATATTGTGATTGTCCTGCTTGTGCGGCGGCAGAAACTATTTTAAAGAAATTAAAATAGCCAACAGAGACTGGACGGACCGGATTCCTTGGGATATAATGTTTTCCTACAGGGGGAAATGCTTATGAAAAAAGTTATAAAAAGAACGGCGGTCGTTCTTTTGGTTTTCTTATTGTATGTAGTGATCGGAATGCTGGCACCATTTGTCCATATGAAATCAGTTAGTCCCGAAAACAAAGAAAAGATTCGAGTGGAAGATTTTTATAATACTTCAGGAAAAAAGGGACCGGATCGCGCAAAGATTGTGGAAGATAACAAGGAGGCACTGGACTTACGCTTGGACATGATGCGAAAAGCCAAAAAAGAGATCATTCTCTCGACGTTTGATATTCGGGAAGGAAACAGTACCGATGATATTTTTTCCGTGATTACTCAGGCTGCCAGAAGAGGAGTGAAAGTAAAAATTTTGGTGGACGGTCTTTACGGAACGCTCCATATGAGTGGAAAAGATATGTTTCATGCGGTGGGCAGCGAGCCGAATGTGGAGATTCGTTTTTATAATACTCCGAATCTTTTAAAACCGTGGACGGTGAACGGATGTCTCCATGACAAATATTTGATCGTGGATGATCAGTATCTCCTGATGGGAGGTCGCAATACCTTTGATTATTTTCTGGGGAAATATCCTGGAAAAAGTGTTGGTTTGGATCGGGAAATTTTGATTGTCCGTGCCGGAACCGGAAAAGGCAGTGCAGTGGAGCAGGTGAAATCATATTTTCATCAAGTTTGGAATTTGGACGTATGCAAAGTAAAATTTGACGGGTGGTCCAAAGAACGGCGGTCCAAAAAGATTGAAAAACTGCTGGCGCATGAAAGAAGTCTTCAAAGTCCTTCCTTTGACTACAAAAAGATCACAGTGCCGACGATGAAAACGACACTTGTTACCAATCCGACACATATTTACGGAAAAGAACCAGTGGTATGGGAAACTTTGAAAGAGCTTATGTTGGATGCCGATCAAAGAATTATGATTCACACGCCTTATGCTGTCTTTTCGGAGGATATGTACGATGGAATGCGAGAGATCAAAAAAAAGATATCGGATACGCAGCTCATTTTAAATTCCATTGCCTCCGGTGACAATATTTGTGCTTCTGCAGATTATAAAAACAAAAGAGACGAGATTCTGGATACCGGTGTTTCTGTATTTGAGTATATGGGAAAATATTCCACTCATGGAAAATCTCTTGTCATTGATGATGATATTGCAATTGTGGGGTCCTATAATTTTGACTGCCGCAGTACTTATGTAGATACAGAGACGATGTTGGTTGTACAGGGAAAAGAAATTACCGCACAATTAGAAGAAAAATTTACGGATCTCAAAGAAGGTTCTTTAAAGGTAGACCGGAAAGGAACCTATCAGAGGAATTCCAAGGTAAAAGCGCGTGCGATGGATTCCGGGAAAAAGTGGAAAATCGATCTTTTATCGTGGGTGATTTCTGCATTTCGATATCTGGTTTAAAATGGAATAGAATCAAAAAAATCGAAGGTGTTCCTTCGATTTTTTTTGTGACAGTGATAAGAAAGATGGAGGGATCTGGGAGTGAAAGCCGGTTTGTCCGTTTTGTAAGAAATAGTTGACAAAATTGTGATTACTGTATATACTGTACATATACGGTATATAGAAAGTGACATGAGAGAGGAGATGAGTTTCTGAAGATTATTATTAGTAATACGAAGGGGCAGCCAATCTATGAGCAGATTTATCAGCAGATGAAGAATATGATTGTTTCCGGAGAACTTAAGGAAGGACAGATGCTTCCCAGTATTCGCGGCTTGGCTAAGGATTTGAGGATCAGTGTCATTACAACCAAAAGGGCTTATGACGAACTTGAAAAAGATGGTTTTACTTATTCTGTGGCAGGAAAAGGAAGCTTTGTGGCAGAACGGAACATGGAGTTGATTCAGGAAGAGAACTTAAAGAAGATAGAAGCTTATATGGAAAAGATCATTGAGTTATCAAAGGGATGTGGATTAACGTTGGAAGATTTGAAAAATATGATTTCAATTGTGGGAAAGGATGAACTATGAAAAATGCGTTGGAATTAAAAAATGTATCAAAAATATATGAAGATTTTCAGATAAAAGACATGACTTTTTCACTGCCTACAGGGTGTATTCTTGGATTGATCGGAAAAAATGGAGCAGGAAAAAGTACAACGATTAAAATGATTTTAAACACAGTTCACAAAGATGGCGGAGAAATCAAGGTTCTCGGAAAAAATAATGCCCATGGATTTGCAGCGATCAGAGAGAGGATCGGCGTTGTGTTGGATGAGGCAGGATTTCCCGAGTATGTCACCGTGGACCGAATCAACAAAATTATGAAAAATATTTATAAAAACTGGGAAGAAAAGACATTCTATTGTCTTGTAGAAAAATTTTCTATTCCGAGAGGAAAGAAAAAATTTCAGGATTATTCCAGAGGGATGAAGATGAAGCTGGCAATTGCGGTTGCACTGTCTCACCAGGCAAAGCTTTTGATTATGGATGAACCCACCAGTGGGCTTGATCCGGTGGTACGAGATGAGATTTTAGATATTTTCTACGATTTTACAAGACAGGAAGATCATTCAATTTTAATCTCTTCACATATTGTTGGGGATTTGGAAAAGCTTTGTGATTATGTTGCGTACTTGAAAGAAGGCAAACTGGAAATTTTTGAGGAGAAAGATCAGTTAATAGAACAATATGGGATTCTGAAAGCCTCAAAAGAAGAATTGGAAGCGCTTGTGCCGGAAGCCGTTATTGGGATTCGGGAGAACGAATACGGAGTGGAGGCTCTTGTAAATCGAGAGAAAATTCCTGTGGATTATGAAACGGAACAGGCGACTTTGGAGCAGTTGATTATATTTTGGGCAAAAAAAGAGAGGAAGTGACGGTATGAAAGGTTTGATGATCAAAGAATGGTATGGGGTCATATACCGTTTTCGGATGTTCATGATACTATTTGTGCTTCTGGCAGTGGCAGCGCCGCTGATGGAGAGGAATTCACAGATTTTCTGGGGACTTTATATCGGATTTATCGCGTCAATGGTACCAATGAATTCCTTAGCCTACGATGAGAGAAATGGATGGGATTTTTATAGTCAGACGCTCCCGATGACAAAAAGGCAGCTGGTATTTAGTAAATATCTGATGGGAATTTTATTTCTGCTTGCCGGAGTATTGCTGTATTTGGCTGGAACAGCAATCAACATTTTTGTAATGGGAAACGTAGTTTTGTGGGAACAATTGAAAATATTTTTGTTGGAAATTATGGTAACCGGTTTGCTTCCGATGGCGCTTACTACTCCTCTGAATTTTAAAATGGGAGTGGAAAAAGGCAGGATGACAATGATCATTGCCATTGCCGTGTTTGCCTTTTGTAATGCGTTTTTGCAGGAGACGATGAAAGTAAAAATTGATATTCCGTGGGCTGCAGAGACAGGAATTGTGGTGATGCTGATTTTATGGGGAGCATCCTGTGAAATTTCCTATAGAATTTATGAAAAAAGAGAACTGTAAATTCATGGTGCTTCGCACTGGACGGACTTTGTCCGATAAGGTATACTTTCTGATGAGGTGAAGTCAATGAAATTTATTCATATTGCGGATGTGCACTGGGGGATGAGACCAGATCGAACGAAATCATGGGGAAAAGTCAGAGAAAGAGAAATAAAAGAAACCTTTAAAAACGTGCTTTCTTATGCGGATAAGCAGCAGATTGATCTGCTGCTTATTTCCGGTGATTTTTTTCACGAACCGCCGTCCTGTCAGGAAATTCGAGAGGTGGATTATCTCCTTGGAAAGCTCCGAAAAACAAAGGTCGTCTGGATTGCGGGAAATCATGATTGTTTGAAGGAACATGATCCGCTTTCTCAGTATTCTTTTTCAAAAAATGTGACATTTTTAAAGGACCGATCAGTCGAAAAGGTTTCCTTTCCGGAATTGGATACTGCCATTTATGGGTTTAGTTACTGGAAAGAGCAGATTGAGGAGGCTTTGTATGATCAGATGAAGCCGGCAGGAACAGAGGGAATTCATATTTTGCTTGCTCATGGGGGAGACAAAAAACATATTCCTATAAATCGGGAAGCTCTAAAATGGTCGGAATTTGATTATATCGCTCTGGGGCATATTCATAAACCGGAAGTGATTTTTGAAGATTTGATGGCATATGCAGGGTCGTTGGAGCCTCTGGATCGTACGGAGACGGGCAGCCATGGGTTTATGAAAGGAGAGATTACAGAGGAAAAAAAAATCGTGGAATTTGTACCATTTGCCAAACGAAACTACGTCGAAATGGAAATCACAGTTTCGGAGGATATGAGCCGAGAGGAAATTGCGGATCGCATAGAGACAGAAATTTCTTATCGGGGAGAAGAACATATTTATGATATTTGGCTCAATGGTCAGATCGATCCTGAGATTTCACTGGATACGGAAAGGCTGCTGGAAACGTATAAGATTCTGGAAATTCATTTCAGGGCAAAAAGTATATGGGATTATGATCGGGTATCGAAGGAAGATGATCTTTTGCTTCAAAAAATTGCGGAACTATTAAAGGACGAGCCAAAGGCGCTTGCTTATGCGATGGAAGCCCTTTTGGCTTCTAAGGAGTGACACAATGAGAATCAGAGAAATATCAATTGACGGATTCGGAAAGTTTCAGAATCGAAATTACGGATTTTCGGATGGAATTCAGGTGATCTACGGGAAAAATGAAGCAGGAAAGACAACGATTCGGAGATTTATAGAAGCGATGTTTTTCGGACTGGAAAAAGGCCGGGGGATGGCGGCAAAGAGGGATCATTATACAAAATATTTTCCGATGCACGGAGGAAGATATGGCGGCTTTATGATTTTTGAAAAAGGCGGGAACCGGTATCGCGTCTGGCGCAACTTTCATGCAGGGGAGAGTAAGGTGCGGCTGTTTTTGGAAGATACCATGGAGGAGATTCCTCTTGCGGATCAGAGTCTGGCTCATATAATATATGAAGAGCATAAAAATGCTTTTGACGCGACTGTTTCTATGACACAGACGGATATTCGCACAGGCAGGCAGATGCAGGAGATTTTGCAGAATTCTATGGCAAATTTAAGAAGAAGCAGCAACACCGAGATCGACATTGGAAAGGCTCTGGATTATTTAAAGGCAAAACGCAGAAAAAAAAGAAAACATCCGGTTTTTTCCAGCTGCGACAGATTAAGAGAGGAACTTCAAAAAAAACCTTTTCATCCGGAAGGTCTGGAACAATGCAGAAGGCGGCAGGATCAGATTCTGGCTCAATTATCAATTCCGAAGAAACGCTCTTTTTTAGAAAGATTTCTTAGATGGATCAAAAAGTTGTTTGGAATTTCCCAAAACGACATGGAGCAGCTGGAGCTGCGTCACCGCCTGGAAATTCTCAAAATGGAGGAACAGCAGTTTTTAAAAGAAAAAGAACTTGCAGAAGAGCTTGAGATACAATACCAAAAAGCGATGGAAGAAAAAAGGAAAATTGAAAAAGATCTCCATGATATAGAGCTTGCGATTCGGGGAATTTCCCAGGCTGCCGTTATGGTACAAAAAACGTTTGGGGAAGAGCTGAATGAAAAACTTTCGGAAATTTTCTGCCGCATGACAGGAGGTGTTTATGAACAGGCTGTGATGAATGATGCGATGGAACTTATGGTAAAAAAGAATTCCGAATACATTGATATGCTGTATTTGAGTAACGGTACAGCAGAACAGCTGTTCTTTGCATTGCGGTTAGCTGCGGCGGAGCTGCTTTATAAAGAAGATCATTTTCCGTTGTTTTTGGATGACGTGTTCGGAAATTATGATGATGAACGACTGGAAAGAACATTTTCTTATCTTGCTAGGGAAAGCGATCGTCAGATTTTTTTATTTACCGGACGGAAGGAGGTCTTGTCCTTGCTGGAAAGAAATCAAATTCCGTATCACTTGGTGACACTATAGGGGCAGCCATGATAAAATGAAATCCACAGGCGGGCAGTTTTAAAAATCGGTTTGCAAGAGGAAGAGTTGTATGTGCGGTCATTGTCGAGTATAATAAATGCGAGACAGTATGACAATGGGGCTGCGGCAAGAGATTACGTTTTTATATAAAGATCAATTTACAGCTTGGGCTGAAGTCTTTTTCAGTGGAAGGAGGGAAAGATGAAAAATAAATTATGTGGAATCGGAGAGGCGCTGATTGATTTTATCCCGGAGGTGAAAGGACAGAGATTAAAGGATGTACCATCCTTTACAAGAGTTGCGGGGGGCGCTCCTGCCAATGTGGTCGGTGCGGTGACAAAGCTTGGAATTCCATCCAAATTTCTCACCAAGCTTGGTGACGATCCCTTTGGAGATTATATTATAGAAGTTTTGGATGATGCCGGAATTGACACGTCCAATATTGCGAGAGATCAGGAGGGCGAGACTGCTCTGGCGTTTGTATCTCTTGCGGCAGATGGCAATCGGGATTTTAAATTTTATCGGAAAAACAGCGCGGATCTTTGTTACAGCGTGGAAGATATTCCAAAGGATGTTTTAAACGACTGCGGTATGATTCATTTTTGCAGTGTTGATTTGGTAGAATCTCCTATGAAGGCAGCGCATCAGAAACTGATTGAAATGGCAATGGAACAAAATGTCATGGTATCTTTTGATCCGAATCTCCGTTTTTCATTATGGAATGATTTGGGTCAGTTAAAAAAGACGGTGAGGGAGTTCCTGCCTTATGCGGATATTCTTAAAATTTCCGATGAAGAGCTGGAATTTATTACAGGGTATACGAAGATAGAGGAGGCAGCGGCACAGTTATTGAACGGGCGGGCTAAATACGTAATTTACACAAAAGGAAAGGACGGAGCTGAGATTCATACCAAAGATGGTGTCATAAAAGCTTCCGGGTACAGTGTAGAAGTACGGGATACTACAGGAGCCGGAGATTCTTTTATCGGTGCGTTCATTTACTGCATATTAAATGACGAAGTTCAGGATCTAAATGCTGTAAAGAAAGAAAAATTGCAGGAATATCTTGACTTTGCAAATGCTTATGCGGCAAACACGACAACAAAAGAAGGGGCGTTGGCAGCAATGGCGGATAATGCTGAGATCAGGGAATGGATCGAGCAATTCAAAAAATAAGATATTCCCAATATGGCCAATGAAACTGAATGCGGCAGAAAGCAGAGAGTGTGTTTATACACCCTCTGCTTTTGTGCACAGAGAAAAGAAAGGAGCATAAAATGAAAGAACAATTTCTTAGAACCAGCCTTCTTCTTGGAGAAGAGGCCATTGAAAAATTAAATTATGCCAAAGTGGCAATTTTCGGAATTGGGGGAGTCGGAGGTTTTACAACTGAGGCGCTGGCAAGGAGCGGAGTTGGACATTTTGAACTGATTGATAATGATGTGGTTTCTGAATCGAATATCAACCGCCAGATTATTGCAACTTATCAGAGTGTCGGACGGGCAAAAACAGAAGTGATGAAAGAACGAATTTTAGATATTAATCCAAGTGCGGAAGTAACACTGCATCAAAGCTTTTTTCTGCCGGAGAGTGCGGAACAATTTGATTTTTCCTCTTATGATTATATTGTAGATGCCATTGACACCGTAACAGGAAAAATCGAGCTGGTGGTACAGGCAGACAAGGCAGGGGTGCCGATCATCAGCAGTATGGGTGCGGGAAACAAATTAGATCCCACAAAATTTGAAGTCACGGATATTTATAAAACATCGGTATGTCCATTGGCAAGAGTTATGCGAAAGGAGTTAAAAAAACGGGGAATTTCAGGACTGAAGGTTGTATTTTCCAAAGAAAAAGCAATGGAACCAAGAGTAAAAATTTCAGAGGAAGGCGGGAAGCGCCAGGTGCCGGGAAGTATATCCTTTGTTCCTTCTGTGGCAGGACTCATTGTCGCCGGGGAAGTTGTCAAAGATTTGACGGGTGCTTTTTAAAATTTGATTGACGAATTGTTCTTTCAATGATACAATATAGCATACAAATAGTTAGCACACTAAATACTTAAAGGAAAAAGGAGGACAATTCATGAGAGAAGTAGTGATTGCATCTGCAGTCAGAACAGCAATCGGTTCCCTCGGCGGAGGATTGAAAAATGTCAGTGCAGTAACCTTGGGTGCTGTAGCAGCCAAGGAAGCCATTGCACGGGCAGGAATCGATCCGTCAACGATTGATGAGGTCATGATCGGAAACGTTTTATCGGGAAGTCTTGGACAGAATGTAGCAAGACAGGTTGCCATTCATGCAGGCGTACCAAAAGAAGTACCGGCGTTTGCAATCAACAAAGTCTGCGGTTCCGGTCTTCGGTCTGTAAGTCTTGCAGCACAGACGATCAAAGCAGGAGATGCAGAAATTGTTTTATGCGGGGGAACAGAGAGTATGAGCAATGCGCCGTACGCCCTGACCAATGCCAGATTCGGTATGCGGATGAATGACACGGTAACAGTGGATACCATGGTAAAAGATGGATTATGGGATGCATTTTATGACTATCATATGGGAATTACGGCAGAGAATGTTGCCGAGCAGTACAAAATTACAAGAGAGATGCAGGATGAGATGGCAGAGCGCAGTCAGAAACGTGCACAGGCAGCCATAGAATCCGGGAGATTTAAAGATGAGATTGTGCCGGTGGAAGTTCCGCAGAGAAAAGGAGAACCTGTGATCTTCGACACCGATGAACATCCGAAATTCGGAACAACCAAAGAAAAGCTTGCCAAACTTCGTCCGGCATTTAAAAAGGAAGGGGGAACGGTCACGGCGGGAAATGCTTCCGGAATCAATGACGGAGCGGCAATGCTAATTGTGATGTCCAAAGAAAAAGCAGATGAATTGGGAATTCAGCCAATGGCAGTGATTCGTTCTTATGGCTCTGCCGGAGTAGATCCTTCCATCATGGGAGTGGGACCGATTTCTGCGTGCAAAAAAGCGATGAAAAAAGCAGGACTGACTTCAAAGGATATTGAACTGGTGGAAGCCAATGAGGCATTTGCCGCACAGGCAACGGCAGTATGCAGAGAGCTGGAGTTTTCGCAGGATATTGTGAATGTCAATGGCGGAGCCATAGCATTGGGGCACCCGATTGGGTGCTCAGGAGCCAGAATTCTTATCACATTATTGTATGAAATGCAAAAACGCAGCAAGAAAATTGGCTTGGCTACTCTTTGCATTGGCGGCGGAATGGGCACGACCTTGATTGTAGAGCGTCCATAATTCTGTGTGTGAATTTTTTGCATTGCAAAACACGCAGGGCACGCAAAAAAATATTGTATACATGAAAAAAACACTTGTTAAATCCTTGACATAAAATAAAGATTGATATATACTTAGCGTACTAAATATTAGTACGCTAAAATTATGTACACAAAAATTTTATGAGAAAAATATTTTACCAACAGGAGGGTGACAAAAATGGTGGAATTTAAATTGACGAAGGAGCAGCTGCTTGCAAAAGAATTGTTCAAAAGTTTCGCTGAAAATGAAATTAAACCAATTTCCAGAGATATGGACGAAGCAGAGAAGTTTGATATGGATCTGCTGGCAAAAATGAAACAATATGGTTTGATGGGAATTCCGTATTCTAAGGAATACGGCGGTGAAGGAGCGGATGTATTAACGTATACGCTGGCAATGGAAGAAGTCTCAAAAGTCGATGCCAGTGCGGGAATTACAATTTCTGTACATACCTCTTTGTGTTGTTCCTGCATTCATGATTATGCTTCAGAAGAACAAAAACAAAAATATTTACGCCCGTTGGTTAATGGAAGCAGTATCGGATGTTTTGGATTGACAGAGCCGGGAGCGGGTACAGATGCCAGCGGTGTGAAAACCACTGCGAAATTAGACGGAGATTTTTATGTATTAAATGGGCAGAAAGTATTCACTACCAATTCTGGATTTGCTGATACCTTTGTTATTTTTGCTTATACGGATAAAAGCGCCGGAACAAGAGGAATGTCTGCGTTTATTGTAGACCGGAACACAGAAGGGCTAACGGTCAGCAAAGATATTCCGCGTATGGGAATCCGTGCGGCATCCAACGCGGAGGTTGCGTTGGTTGATGTAAAAGTTCCAAAAGAAAATCTAATAGGAAAAGAAGGAATGGGATATAAAATTGCAATGGGAGCTTTGGCAGGAGGACGTATCGGTATTGGAGCTCAGTCTGTCGGAATTGCTCAGGGTGCGTTAAATGAAGCCATAAAATATATAAAGGAAAGAAAACAGTTTGGAAAACCGATTGCAAAATTCCAGAACACTCAGTTTTTAATTGCGTCACTTCAGACAAAAATTGATGCTGCCCGCTTAATGGTGTGGAGAGCTGCAAAAGCAAAGGACGATCATGAAAACTTTGCGCCTCTGGCTGCAATGTGTAAGCTGTTTGCATCAGATGTGGCAGTGGAAGTTACAAGAGCAGCAGTTCAGATGCTTGGCGGTTACGGATATTCCAGAGAGTATCCGGTAGAGAGGATGTACCGTGATGCCAAGATTACAGAAATTTATGAAGGTACATCAGAGGCTATGAAAATGATTGTCGGCGGCGGATTATTAAGATAAGAGTAAGAGAGAAGGAGAACAAGAGAATGAAGATTGTTGTTTGTGCAAAACAAGTACCAGATACAACGGAAGTAAAATTAGATCCAAAAACCAATACTTTGATTCGAGACGGCGTTCCGAGTATTATTAATCCGGATGACAAAGCTGGAATTGAGGCGGCTCTTCAATTAAAAGAAAAATGCCCGGGCAGTACAGTAACTGTCGTTTCCATGGGACCGCCTCAGGCAGATGTTGCGTTGAGAGAAGCGTTAGCGATGGGATGTGACGATGCCATTTTAATTTCAGACCGGGCGTTCGGAGGAGCCGATACATGGGCAACTTCTTCCACCATTGCAGCGGCACTGATGAAGTTAGATTATGATGTGATTTTTACCGGACGTCAGGCCATTGATGGAGATACCGCGCAGGTTGGACCTCAGATTGCAGAACATCTGGGAATTGCGCAGGTAAGCTATGTAGAGAACATTGAGGTGGAGGCAGAAGATACTTTGGTTGTTCAGAGGCAGTTTGAGGACCGTCATCAGATCATTGAGATTAAAACTCCTTGCCTGCTCACAGCTCTGGCAGAGCTGGCAGAACCAAGATATATGTCAGTACACGGAGTGATGGATGCATACCGTGAAAAGGAAGTAAAGGTTTGGGGCTTAGAGGATATAAAAGATACAGTGAACGAAGGGAATATTGGGCTAAAGGGCTCTCCTACCAGAGTGAAAAAATCCTTTACAAAACAGGCAAAAGGTGCAGGAACTGTTCTAAATGATCTGTCAGATGATGAAGCTGTTGCTGCAATCGTAGAGAAATTACAGGAAAAACACATCATTTAAGGTAAGGAGGACAATCAAAATGTGTAAAGATGTTTATGTATTTGCCGAGCAGAGAGATGGAGATCTTCAGAAAGTTGGAATTGAACTGGTTGGGGAAGCAAGAAAATTGGCAGATGATTTAGGACAGAATGTCGTAGCGGTTCTGTTGGGAAACAAGATCAAAGAGAAGGCAAAAGAATTAATTGCTCATGGAGCAGATAAGGTGATCGTAGTTGATGATCCAATGCTGGAAGAATATGTAACAGAGCCATATACAAAAGCAATGATGGAAGTGATTCAGACAAATAGTCCTGAGATTGTACTTTACGGGGCAACTTCCATCGGACGTGATCTTGCACCGAGAGTATCTGCAAGAATACATACCGGATTAACAGCGGATTGTACAAAGCTGGAGATTGATGAGGAAAGCAGACTGCTGCTGATGACCCGTCCGGCATTTGGCGGAAATATTATGGCGACGATTGTCTGTGAAGATTTCAGACCGCAGATGGCAACGGTAAGACCGGGGGTAATGAAAGCTCTGGAAGCAGAGGAAAGCAGAGATGGCGAAATTGAAGAGATGAACGTTGAATTTACGGATGCAGATATGAATGTAAAAATTCGTGAGGTCGTAAAAACAACACATAAATCTGTTGATATCACAGAAGCTAAAATTCTGATTTCCGGCGGCCGCGGCGTTGGAAATGCAGAAGGATTCAAAGATCTGGAAGCATTAGCAGAGACCTTAGACGGAGAAGTTGCAGCATCCAGAGCAGCTGTGGATTCAGGATGGATCAGCAGTGACCGTCAAGTCGGACAGACAGGAAAGACAGTGCGCCCGGAATTATATTTGGCATGTGGTATTTCTGGTGCAATTCAGCATGCGGCGGGCATGGAAAATTCTGATTTTATTGTGGCAATTAACCGTGATGAAGACGCAGCGATCTTTGATATTGCGGATCTTGGAATTGTGGGGGATATCAAGAAAATTCTTCCGAAATTAAATGAAGCAATCAAAGCAGTAAAAGAATAATAAAAGCCAGAGATTCGTCAGGAATCTCAAATTCATTGAAAACTCCTAAAAAATAGAAAGAAACTCCTAAGAAAAAATCAGGAATTGCAGTTAACATGCAGTTCCTGATTTTTTTGTTCTTTATAATTCACCGGTTAAAAACTGTGCTTTACCAAAACCGAAGCTCCAGTCTGCATCTCCGTTTTCCACAATGGATACCAGTAAGTCTTTGGGTGGGATTTGGCATTCGGATTCCAGCCGGCTGCTTAACAGAGTATATAATTTTTGCTTTTTATCCGGAGTTCTTTTTTTACTTGTGACACGGATCACAATTTGGCGGGAAGTACGTTCAAATCCAAGTCCGGTATCAAGCAGAATCATTTCATCTGGTTCATGCTGATGAACAATTTGATAGCGGTCTCTTGGAGGAATTTCAAATGCTTCTACCGCACATTGGTGAATGACATCTAAAATTTTCTGTAAATATTCTTTGTTATTTTGTTTTTGTAAATCAATTTGAATCAATGGCATTGTAGTACTCTCCTTTTATAGTTTGTGTTTTTAATAATTAGCATGCTAAATATTAAATATAATATAACATCATGAAATTCAAAAGTCAAGAGATTCTTGACGAAAAATTACACAGATGATATTATGTAATTAGCATACGAAATATTTAAAAGGCAAGTTAAAAAGGAGGTGACACGTAAGAATGAATATTGTTGTTTTGTTAAAACAAGTTCCCGATGAAAAGGTACAGCAGGAATATCAGGATGTGGATGTTTTCAATGACAGTGATAAAAATGTCTTAAAGGAAGCATTGGATTTGCGGGATTTGTACGGCGGTTCTGTCACCGTCATTGGAATCGGACCAAGGTCCGCAGAAAAGATTCTAAAAGAGACGCTGACTTATGGAATTGAACGGGCAGTTCTGGTATCAGATCTCCAATATGAAGATCTGGATGTGGCAGGAATCAGTAAAATTATGGCGCAGGCAGTGAACAGCTTGGGGACATTTGATATCGTACTGTGCGGAAGGCAGGCGATTGACGGAGATTCTGCTCATATGGCGGCTATGACGGCAGGAGCTCTCCATGTACCTCTGGTTCCATATTCCAAGGAAATTGTTTTGGAAGGTGAAAAAATCCAGGCGATTTGTGAAAGTGATCAGGAGGATCATCGTGTAGAGGCGAAGATACCCGCGATGGTTCTGTCTATTCGTGAAAAAAATCAAAACAGATTTCCTGCAGTTCCGGATATTATGAAAACATATAATGGTACCTATCAGACAGAAATTTTTGATAATTCCAGACTGCATGCAGTTTTGGAGAAGAAAAAGATCCGAAGACTACGGCGATATGAGGAAAAAACGGCAAAAAAACAAAAACTTTTGATGCTGACAGGAAAAGATGATGCAGAAAGCGCCGAAAATCTTGAGCAGTTTTTAAGAGATCAGCATGTGCTGTAGAAGGAAGGGGGCGAACTAGATGAGATTTGGAAGAACCGGCGGAATTGTGATTGTAGCAGAACAAAAGAAACAGGAATTACTGCCGCTGACTTTGGAATTGATTGGAGCTGGAAAAAAATTGGCACAGCAGTGTCATACGTCGGTTTCTGTGATTCTTGCCGGAGAGGATGTTAAAAAGGAAGCAGAGCGTTTGAAACATTATCATCTGGATGAGATTTTATGTGTAGCAGATCAGCGATTAAAAGAACGCCATTCTTCGATGTATCAGAAGGCTGTTGCACGCTGTTTGAGAGAAAAACAGCCGAAGGCAGTATTGATCGGAGGGACAGCCTTTGGAAGAGTGCTTGCGGGGAGTCTTGCGTTTGAACTGGATACGGAAGTTCTCGTCGATGCTGCAAAAATTTTTTATGATTCCCAGTTTGAGAGTATTGTGATTTCAAGACCTGCATCTGACGGGAAACATATGGCGGATTTTGCGGTGGATAAAAGTTGTTTTCCGATCATTACAATTCGCAGCGGCGTTATGGGAAAAGCCGGGTATGAGGAGAAGGAGAGCGGCGATTTAATTTTCATAGATCCTGACTGGCTGAAGGAAGATTCACAGGACTTGGTCTATAAAGAAACACTTCCCAAACAGGGAAGAGAGATTTGTCTGGATCAGGCAAAAATTATTGTGGCAGGAGGACGCGGAATGAAAGGAGAACAAGGATTTGTTCTTCTGGAAAAATTGGCAGAAAAGATTGGAGGCGAGGTAGGTTCATCCAGACCCTGCGTAGATGCAGGGTGGACGGTTGCGCAGCAGCAGATCGGTCAGTCCGGAGTTTTTGTAAAACCGAAATTGTATCTGGCATTTGGTATTTCCGGTGCAATTCAGCATATGACGGGAATTGAGGCAGAGTGCATTCTTGCAGTGAATCAGAATCCGAGAGCTGCAATTTTTCAATATTGCGATTATGGAATTGTAGGAGATGCAGAGAAAATTTTAGAATGTATGGTAGGAGGAAAATAAAATGATCGAAAAATTATATCCACAAGATACGCGTGAATGCGCGAACCTTCGGGCTGAACAAGTTTCGCCCGGCAAGGCAGACGATTTCCTGGAAATCTGGAGAATTTATGTGCCGTTGCCTGAAAATCCGCTGAAGACCTTAAATTCATATGTTGTAAAAACAAAAGCAGGCAATCTTCTGATTGATACGGGGTTTTGTCGACAGGAGTGTATGGATGGGTTAAGACAGGGGATGGAAGAGATAGAACTTTCTCTGGAAGATACTTCATTATTTCTTACACATCTGCACTCGGATCATTCCGGTTTGGTACCCTGGCTGTTAAAAACAGCGCCAATGAAAGTCTATATGGGAAAGGATGATTTTCATTATTTAAGCAAGGATTTTGACAATGAACATTGGAACGTTTTAGAACAGCGGTTTTTAGAGGAGGGCTTTCCGGAGGATGTTATGCTGAGACTTCGCGATACCAATCAGGCACGCACCTTTGCCCCGCCGGAAAAATTTAAGGCGGAGTTATTGGAAGACGGACAGATGTTAGAAATGGGTGCGTATCATTTTCAGTGTATTCAGACACCGGGACATACACCGGGGCATATGTGTTTGTATTTGAAAGAAAAGAAGATTTTATTTTCCGGAGATCATGTTTTGTTCGATATTACACCAAATATTACTTCTTGGAACGGAGTCCGTGATTCGCTGGCAGATTATTTAAAAAGTCTGGATAAAATTATAACGTATGATGTGGCAAAGACATTTCCGGGACACAGAGGAGAATTCAAGACACTTTATGAAAGAGTGGATGAGCTCAAGCAGCACCATAAGAAGCGGCTTCAAAGTATTTATGATTCTATAGAAAGAAGAGGAGAAGCCAGTGCTTATGAGGTTGCCAGCGATTTGAAATGGAATATGCGCCAAACTCTTTGGAAAGACTTTCCAGACAATCAGAAATGGTTTGCTGTGGGAGAAACTTTGTCACATCTTGACTATCTGGAAAACCGGGGGAAAATTGAGCGGGTGCTGGACAATGGGAAAGCAGTTTACCGCGCAGTGCTGCGCTGATATTTCATAATATAAATATGAACCATGCCAAGAAGGAGAGACAAGATCGTCCAAAGGTTATACCCATGATAGCTGCCGGCGTACCGGTATCCTAAAATGGCAGCCGTAAAGTAAAACATGGCGCAGGTAAAAGAACCGGCATACAGAAGGTTTGAAGATTCCAGACGGTCTTCTTTTCTTGTGAGAATGCTGATAATTCCTGCAAGGAAGAAGCATCCGGCAATAAGGAATGCAGTGGATCCCTGAGAATGTTTTGTAAAATCAAAAAGTACATTGCCGAGAAAAAACTGATAAAAAGCAAAAATCAGTGCGGCACAGGTGGAAGAAATTCCTAAAATGAACTTAATGGAAGACAAATATTTCATAAAAATTCCTTTCTGGATTCGGTACAAAAAAATGATGTGATGTGAATCCAAGGTGAAGAAAAAGACAGCGCAGGCTGCCTTTTTCTTGTTTGTGATAGCGATAAGCCAAAGTCCGGGCTTGCCCGAGGTCTTGGCGACCGCTTACAATCCCGGAATGTGCTTTTTGGCACTTCCGGTGATTTCATTATGTGTCAAAGTGTATATCACTTTTATGATAGGCAGTACAGAGGACTCCTTGAATTTATAGGAAACTGGTTAAGATAATAAACAGTCCGCAGTCGATAAACGGTATAATGATCTGCGTTACTGCAATATCCCAGTAAGCCTCTTTATGTGTGGTTTTACAAATGCCAAGCAGTGTAATCTGCGCTCCCTGATGAGGGAGGGTATCCAGAGTGCCGGCGGCAATCGTAGAAATTCTGTGAATGCCCGGCAGAGAAGCACCCAATGAAATATAAGTATCTTTTAAAGCTTTGAAAGCAACCCCCATACCTCCGGAAGCAGAACCGCAGGCGCCGGCACAAACTGCAACGGTAACCATAACAAATAAAAGCGGCGGCATGGAAAGATGTTTTAATCCTGCAACAAGATCGGTAAATCCCTGGGTTTCAGAGACAACGCCGCCAAATCCTACAACAATCGCGGTATTTAAGATAGAAACTCCGGAATCGGCAGCCCCTTTGTTAAATACGTTGATCCACTCATTGATTCCGTGAATTCGGCGGAACATGAGAATGGTAGCCAGCGCAACTCCTGCAAATACAGAAGTCTCCACTGGGAACGGATGCCATGGATTGTTAAACAATACTAAAATTACAATAATCGGAAGAATCGCAACGATTACATTTGGCAGATCCGGATGTTCTTCATCCGAAGGAAGTTCATCTTCTGATAATTGATATTTCAGTGTTTTATCAAAGAAGCCAATCCCTTTTTTGGTAAAGGAACGTGCACGCCATTCCAGCCAGAAAAAAATCATCAAAAACATACCGATCGCTGACAAAAGCGATGGAACAAAAGCGGCAGTGGAAGGGGTTCCGAGGCTGTCCATAGCAATGACATTCTGTACAGAAGGGGAACCGGGACCACTCATAGACCAGGTCCAGCATCCGGCAGAAATTGCAGCCGGGATCAATCGTCTGGTTAAATTGGCTTCTTTAAACAAGTTTAAGGCGATTGGATAGATTACAAAAAATACTACGAAACCGCTCACTCCGCCGAAGGTTAATAAACCGGTAATAATCATGATAATCGGTGCTACAAATTTTCCGTGGCAAAGGCTCGCAATAGCGCGAGCAATGGATTCTGCGGCTCCGGTATATTGATATACTGCGCCGAAGAGGGCGCCGACGAAAAAGACCAGAAAATAACTGGTAACATATTCCGATGCTGCCGGCATAAAAAGATTTTTCAAACTGTCAAGGATGGGCATTCCAGAACAGATAATAACAAAAGATGTTACAAGGGGTGCTAAAATTAAAGCACTCATTTGTTTAAAAGCCAGCACTCCGAATAATACGATAGCAACGATCAGTACTAAAATATGTAGATTCATTGAAATTTCCTCCTCTTTGAGAATTTTCTATTCAAGTCCCATCCGTTCGTCTCTAAAAATTCTTTCATCCATTTGTTTTGGTTTTCCGTCCATTTTCGGAGTAAATCCCATATGGTCGAGAATCTGTGTCTGGATGTCAATTCCTGGAGCGACTTCGGTGAGATAGACGCCATCCTCACGGAGTTCAAAAACGGCACGTTCTGTAATATACATAACCGGCTGTCCGACTTTATTTGCGTATTTTCCGCTAAAAGTGATTTGTTCCACCGTATCAATAAATTTATCAGCTTTTCCTTCCTGGTCAATGATTAATTTTCCGTCTTTTGTGGAACATTTTAATCCGCCGGCGGTGAAGGTACCACAGTAATATACACGTTTTGCGTTTTGGGTGATGTTTACGAAACCTCCGCATCCGGCAATACGCGGGCCGAATTTACTAACATTGATATTTCCGTCTTTATCGGCCTGGGCAAGACCTAAAAACGCATCATCAATTCCGCCGCCGTCATAGAAATCAAATTGAGCAGGCTGGTCAAGGATTGCCTGTGCATTCACAGAACCTCCAAATTGGGGACCACCCTGAGGAACACCGCCGACCGGACCGGCCTCTACGGTTAAAGTAAAGTGATCGTTAATTCCTTCTTCGCTGGCAACCATAGAAATGTATTCAGGAATTCCGATTCCTAAGTTTACAACAGTATCCTTGCTTAATTCCATGGCAGCCCGGCGTCCAATAATTTTCTTTGGGGAAAGAGGCGGATAGTCGAGGCTTCCCAGAGGGGCTCGAAACTCTCCTGTCATCGAGCCGTCGTAATCACAACCCACACACTGGGTATGATGTTCTTTATTTTGCGTAACAACAACGGCATCCACATAGATCCCCGGAACCTTTACAAGTTTTGGATCCACATCCTGAACAACTTTTTCAACCTGAACGATAACTTTTCCGCCGGAATTTTTTGCAGCCTGCGCTATGGCGGTTGCTTCAGCAGTGCAGCATTCGTGTTCCATGGAAATATTGCCCTGTTCATCTGCATAGGTAGCGCGGATAAAAGCGATATCTACAGGGATGGATTTATAGAGGAGACGTTCTTCACCGCATAAATTTACTACTTCCACAATGTCTTCGGTTGTAACAGAATTTAGTTTTCCTCCTTCGACACGCGGATCTGCAAATGTATAGAGACCAACGTGAGTTAAAGTTCCCAGTTTTTTTCCGGCGATGTCACGATACATCTGAGATAATGTGCCCTGCGGAAGGTTGTAAGCTTTGATTTTGTTTTGCATAATCAGCTCGCCAAGCTTTGGAGCCATATTGTAGTGTCCGGCAATGACTGTGGAAGTCATACCCTCATGAGCAAAATGGTCTGCTCCGCTGCCATCGCGATTTCCCTGACCTGCGGCATAAAAGTAGGTCAGATTTTTGTTTGCCCAGCATGGGCAAACTCTAACGGGTGTAAGTCCCGAACATGCCCAGATAGTGGGAAGTGTATAGCTGAACAGCAAGGGTGTTTGTCGTGAGGCAAAATCTGA
>NZ_BAAJCL010000003.1:0-1361 GCF_057535655.1 Anaerostipes stercorihominis
AATTACATGCGTCAAATGGGAATCAAAACCCATTGGATGAAACCATATATCCAGACAACCATAGACTCTGATTTCAGCCAGAAACTCAAAAATATCCTCAACGAGGAATTCCATCCTGCTCAGCCAGATGCTGTCTGGTGCTCGGATATCACGTATATTTGAACATTTGAAGGATTTGTGTATCTTACCAGTGTGATGGATCTGTATTCAAGAAAAATCATTTCCTGGGTGTTGAGTAAGACGCTGGAGGCATCCCATGTAGTGGAATGTGTTGAAAAAGCAAAACGTGTCAGAAATATTGAAAAACCGTTGATCTTCCACTGCGACAGAGGATGCCAGTACGTATCGGAAGCATTTCAAAAAGCAACCAAAGGTATGATTCACAGTTATTCAAAGAATGGTGTTAGAATATAAATAGCACAAAATAAACATGACCATTTTCAATAAATCGTATATGATAGTCATAGATCAAGGGGGAGAATGGTTATGGCAAAAGGTACAAAATATTCCCAACAGTTTAAAGAGGATGCAGTGCAGTATCGTCTGGATCATCCGGAGCTGCCACTTCGCAAGGCTTCTGAGAATCTTGGAGTCAGCGAATCTGCACTGAAAAACTGGATGAAAGCAGCAAAGGAACATAAAGGAGAGGTTCCTACCCGTGGTTCTGAAAATTATGCAAGTGAGGAAGCGAAAGAAATTGCCAGATTGCAGCGTGAATTACGAGATACGAAGGATGCTCTTGAAGTGTTAAAAAAAGCAATCGGTATTCTGAGAAACTGACAAAAGCTCTTTACACGGCTACTTCTGAGTACGGGGAAGAAATCAAATCCCTGCCTGTGAAACGTCAAGTTTCTGTCAGCGGAATACTGAAAAAATTAGGCGTTTCACGTTCGGGTTATCATGCATGGAAGAAACGGGTTCCTTCGGACACATCTGTTCACCGTACAGTTTTAAAAGAAAAAATCCAAAATATTTACGAAGATTCTCATCAAAACTATGGCGCTCCTAAAATTACTGCAGAATTACGGAAATCCGGAGAATGTATTTCCGAAAAAACAGTTGGAAATTATATGCGTCAAATGGGAATTAAAGCACAATGGATAAAACCATATATCCAAACAACGATAGATTCTGATTTTAGTCAGCAACTAAAGAACATTCTCAACGAGGAATTTAATCCTGATCAGCCAGATGCTGTTTGGTGCTCGGATATTACTTATATTTGGACGTTTGAAGGATTTGTATATCTTACCAGTATCATGGATCTGTATTCTAGAAAAATCATTTCCTGGGTATTGAGTGAAACACTGGGGGCATCCCATGTAGTAGAATGTAGTGAAAAAGCAAAACATGTAAGAAAT